>NZ_JBEZZS010000003.1:0-289961 GCF_040639295.1 Nocardioides sp. NPDC023903
GTAGCTGCCGTCGCAGACGAGGTCGGGCGGCAGCGCCTGGGCGCTGAGGACCGGCCCCACCACGGGTGCGAGCGCGCCGATGAGAAGGAAGACGACGAGCTTCTTCATGTGAACCCTCCGAGTCCGGGCGATGTGTGTCTTCATGACGCGCCAACGAGAACATGTGTTGCACCGGCTCGCCCAGGTTCCAGATAGCCGATGCGTACTTCCCGCCGCGCTCCCGCTGCGGCGCGTACCCGGCGGGGAGAAGTTCGACGAACAACGCTACTGAGCCCCTCTCCCGATGAAACGGGGGAGGGGCTCACGTCAGTCAGCGCTCTATGCCCGGCGACGCCACCGTAAGCGTGATGTCTGCCGTTGGCCACTGAATGTTGGAGCGGAATACGTGTCAAGAATCCCTGTCATCTGACACGTTTGCATCACTTGCTCACGTGCGTGCAAGGCTGGAGGAGTGGCCAACCGACTCGCCTCCGCGACCTCGCCCTACCTGCTCCAGCACGCTCAGAATCCGGTGGACTGGTGGGAGTGGTCGCCCGAGGCGTTTGAGGAGGCGCGGCGGCGGGACTTACCTGTCCTGCTGTCGGTCGGGTACGCCGCGTGCCACTGGTGCCACGTGATGTAGCCCCTGCTCAGGAGCAGTCAGTCGGCTTCGTTCCCGATGCGGAACGTGTCATCTCGTGATGCGACGTTCGATTGGCGCCGCCAGGTCCAGGTCAATACATGTCCCGAATAGGTTCCGCTTCGCCGTGGTCGGTCCTGGGTCCTGCCATGTGGATGAGGTGCACACTGCGGGCCAATGGACATCCCGGACGACTTCTTGGATCGATTGTCCTTCCACTAGGTAGACCACGGCAGCCCGGGCCACTGGCGGGACACTTCCGCATCGAACGGCGTCATGCGACAGGCGGCAGGATCGCGTCACCGATTCGGTGCGGCGTGGCGAGAGCGATTCAACCCAAGGCGCGCCAGTCCACCATTTCGTGCATGCCCGCCCCGGCCGTCACGAGTGGCAGGACCGGCACGAAGCAGCGGGGCGACTGGCCCAGCAGGAAGCGAACAGCCGCTGCAACGTCGTCGGCTGGGATCATGCGATCGCGCGTGTGTTCGGGGGCCCAGCTGGTGCCTGGAGTGTCGACGAGTCCGGGTGTCAGCGCGGTGATGTGGATGCCGTCGGGGCTGAGCTCGGCGTGGAGGGAGCGCGAGAGGGCAACCAGGGCTGCTTTGGTGGCGGAGTAGACGGACGCGTACGGCGGTGTCTCGGTCGCCGTCATCGAGCTGACGTTGATGATCCAGCTCGCGCCGTTGGTCCTGGCGGCGTCGCTCAGTTGAGGTAGGGCTTCCTGGATGAGTCTCACAGCGCTGCGGAGGTTCAGCGTGAGCTCCAGATCGAGCTCCTTGGAGGTCTTCCGCTGGATCGGGCCGATGAGGCCGGCGCCGGCGTTGTTGACCAGGAGGTCCAACCTAGCGTGGCGGCGTACGTGTTCGGCGACCACATCCTTGGCAATGTCGGTGGCCAAGTTGGCGGCGACGACGTGGACCCGGTCGGTGCCGAGGCGGGCAGCGGCGCTCAGCAGCTTGTCGCGGTCGCGTCCGACCAGGGTGACCGACCAGCCCTGGTCGACGAGCATGGCAGCGATAGCCAGCCCGATGCCTGCCGAGCCGCCGGTCACGAGTGCGGCCGGGGCGCTCATGCGAGCGAGCGCCGCTCGTCATCGACCCGTGCCGCGATCTCTGCATGCAGACGCTTCTTGTCGATCTTGCCTACCGCGGTCTTGGGCATCTCCTCGATCCACTCGAGTCGCTCGGGCCACTTGAACTTGGCCACGCCGAGGCCGTCGAGGTGGCGTTGGATGTCGGCCATGGAGAGCGGCTCTCCGCGTCCGACGAGATATGCACACGACCGCTCCCCGAGTCTCTCGTCGGGCATGGCTACTACGGCAGCGCCGATGATGTCGGGGTGGCGCAGCAGCAGGACCTCGACCTCCTCGGCGTTGATCTTCTCGCCGCCGCGGTTGATGACGTCTTTGAGTCGCCCCTCAACCGAGAGGAATCGTGAGGTTCCGTAGGTCTGCACGGCGACCAGGTCTCCCGTCCGGTAGAGCCCGGTCGAGGTGAACGCGCCGAGGTTGTGCTCGGCGGCATCGAAGTATCCGCGCAGGGTGTAGGGCCCGGCGCAGCAGAGCTCGCCCACCTCGCCGTCGGCAACCTCCTGCTCGGATCCGGGGGCCAGGACCACGAAGGAGTCCGCGGGAGAGAGTCCGGAGCCGACAGTCGTGAGACGGGCCTCGCGGGGTGCGTCGAGCGGGGTGACCGCGAAGAATCCCTCGCCCATCCCGAACAGCTGACCGCTCCAGATGTCGAGTCCCTCGAGACGCTCGAAGATCGGAAGGGGCACCTTTGCGCCTGAGAGCACCACCGTCCGAAGGGTCGGTGCGAGTTCGTCGAACTCGGGGGATCGGATGGCGTTGTAGTGGCCGTGGCCGAGGAGAACGTCGGTGACCTGGGAAGCCGCGAGGAGTGGAAGAGCCTCGGAGAGGTCGGGGGTGGCGAGGATGAGCGCGCCCCCGACACTTTGGGGGCCGTGCAGTCCGCAGACGATCCCGGCGTTGTGGATCAGTGGGATCAGGTGACCGTTGCGCGTGCTTTCGTCCCAATCCCAGGCAGCGGCGTAGGCGCGTGCGTTGTACCAGTACTCGGCGTGCAGGCGCGGGATGACCTTCGGGACGCCGGTCGTTCCTCCCGACAGCTGGAAGACCGCGACTTCGTCAGGATCGATCCCCGCCTGAATGGAGTCAACGACCTTGCGGGCGGTGGCGGCATCCAGGTGCTGGCCGAGATCCTCGATCCGAGTTCCTGCCCGGTCGGGGCCGGCCGCGATCGTGAGGAGATGACGTAACTGGGGATGCTCGGCCTGCTGCTCCTCGGCGAAGGCGACGAGGTCGAAGCCGCGGGTCCCCGACTCGACCAGGTGCGCGACGGCGCCGGTGCGCTCCGCGATGGTTCCGATCTCGTGCGCACGGTGTACGGCCAGCGTGCAGACCGGGATGAGGCCGGCCTTGAGGACGGCGTACCAGGCAACGACCGTCAGGAGTCGGTTTGTGACCTGGAACAGGACGCGTTCCCCGGGTTCGAGGCCGAGCTCGACAAGTCCAGCGGCCACGCGGTCGGCTCGTTCGTCGAGCTCGGTATAGGAGAGCCGACCCTCTGAGGTGATGACCGCGTCGCGCGCGGCGTACTTCTCGGCGACCGCGCGAAACTCGGCCGCGATGGGGAGCGTCCCCCAGAGACCTTCGGCACGGTACGTCGACACGAGCTCCTGCGGGAACGGGACGACTCGTCCCGACCAGTCGATGCTGCCCATCCTCTGCCCCTCGGCATCTCGCCGCGACGGCCCTGTGACCGTCGACACCAGTCTGCACCGTAAACCGAATTCAACGAGAGCGTCAACTTCTTGACGCACATGTAGAACGAGGCTACCGTGGAGGTACTTGTTGTCGGCCGAAAGGCATCATCGTGGAACTGCGTTCCGTCGCCGTCCTGGGCGGAGGCCCAGGAGGCCTGTACGTCGCTCGCCTCCTCAAGCTGCGCCATCCCCACTGCGCCGTGGACTTGTACGAGCAGAGCCAGCCACATCAGACGTTCGGCTTCGGTGTGGGGCTCGCGACTCGGACCCAGCGCAACCTCGAGGCCGCGGACCCGGAGAGTTTGGCCGCGATCGTCCAGCGGTCGTTCCAGCACGAGATGGCAATGGAGGTCCGCGGACAGCGTGCGCTACTACCTGTCGACAACCTCATTGCCATCGGTCGCTCGACACTGTTGGACGTCTTGCGCCGGCATGCGGAGGAGGCCGGGGTCCGGTTGCATTACGGTGAGCGGGTGTCGGCGGCGGAGCTCGACGCCGAGTTGGTGATTGCGGCGGACGGCGTGAGCAGCGCGACCCGGGAGGGGGCCGAAGACGCCTTCGGTGTCACCGTCGACACTCACGATTCCCTCTATCTGTGGTGCGGAACCGACTTCGCTCTCCCGAGCGCCGTATTTCTGCCTGTCGAGACCGAGCACGGCACGTTCGTGGCGCACGGATACCCCTACGCGCCGGACCGCAGCACGTTCCTCGTCGAGACCGACGAGGAGACCTGGCGTCGGGCCGGCTTCGACCTGACGACGGTTCGCACCCCGTTCGACCAGACCGACGAAGAGTCGCTGACATACCTCAGCGCTGCGTTCGCGGACGAGCTGCAGGGCCACCCCCTCATCGGCAACCGGACCCGCTGGCTTCAGTTCCGCACCGTCCGCTGCGCCCGATGGCACCACCGCAACGTAGTGCTGCTGGGGGACGCGGCCCATACGGCGCACTACTCGATCGGCTCAGGGACGAAGCTCGCCATGGAGGACGGCATTGCTCTCGACGCCGCCCTCGCGGTGGCACCGGACCTGCCGTCGGCGCTCGCCCGCTACGAGACCGAGCGTCGGCCTGCGGTCGAGCATCTACAGGACACCGCCCGGCGCAGCATGCGCTGGTGGGACACGTTCCCCGACCGGCTCGACCTTCCTGTCGACCAGCTGCTCATCGCCTATATGACGCGTGCCGGGAAGGTGAGCGTCGACCGTTTCGCCACCCTCGCCGGCGAGGTCGTTCGTCGCGGGCTGAGCCAGTACGCCGGGTGCGCGGTCTCCGATGTGCCCGACGACGACCGCACCCCGTGGATCCTGTCGCGGCCCTTGGTTCGAGACGGCCGGACCTGGTCATCGCGGTCCGTCTCCCTCGAGGAGCTGGGCGACCATCACGAGCTCGTCGTCGACGTACGCGACCCCTGGGGTCCGGAAGGGGACGCCTTGGTGAAGCAGCTGGCCACCGGTATCGACCACTCCGCGAGCAGCGTGCTCCTTCGCGCCGAGGGTGACCTCGGATCGACGCTCACGATGTTCGACCTGGGGGAACGACTGCGCCGGGAGACTGGCGCAGTCGTTGCGGCGCGGGTCGATGAGCGCTGGATCGAGCATGCCATCGCCGGGCTGGCCAGCGGCCGAATCGACCTGGTGGTCCGAACAACGTCCTGATGCGCCGCCCAGCCTCACGAGGGCCCGATCGCCGAGAACGAGATCGGGCCCTTTGTCGTCCGGATTGATCTCCACTAAGACAGACGGAAGACAAATGGAAACCGCCGGGCCACGGGAACTCCCGTGGCCCGGCGGTTGCGTTCGGTGTTCAGAACCGCTGGCGGAGCCAGTCCTCGATACGCGTCGCCGCCAGCGATGTGCCGGTCGGCGCGCCGGAACGGATCGGCCCACCGAAGTGGGTGCCCTGCACAGCATCGACGGTCAGGTCGCTCGCCGCCAGGGCATCGCTCATCGCCGTGATGTCCGCGGGGAACGACGCCTGATCACCGGTGAACTCCAGAAGGAGGGTGGGGACGGTGACTCCCGAGGCGCAGCGGACGAAGTCGGCGTTGGTGGTGTTGGCCGACCACGTCGAGAGCCAGGCTTCAGCCGTGCTCAGTCGACCGAAGCCGACGAGGCCGTAGTTCGTCAGGTCCGGGCGCCGCCCGAACAGGGAGCCGTATGGCCGCTCGTTGGGATCGAGAGTGAGGTCGACGTTGCGCAGATCCGCATCGGTCCGGTGCACAGTGATCAGCCGCGGCGCCAGCGCGCGCCGCCGCGCGGCCGGGTCGCCGCTCTCGCGGAACTCCTCGTTCGCGAGGCGGGCATGCTCGACGTGCCTTCGTGCGACCGCGTCGATCCGGCGTAGCCGCTGCTCCTGTGCTTCGCGGTAACGCTCGATGAACTCGGCGGCGTACCGGGTCCGCTGCGGGGCCGCCCGGTAACCGTTACGGGCGTCGAATGGGTCGAGTTTCGGATCGACCGACAAAGGGTCGGCCTCGTCCACGACCGACGGGTCGATCACGCGCCGGAGCAGGGCGCCTTGGCCCGGGTGAGGCGCAAGGAAGACGACTCCGTCCGGCAGCGGCATATCGGCGCTGGACAGAGCGACCGGACGTCCCGAGGGTGCCGTGGCCAGTCGCTGCGCCGGATCGAGATCAGCCTGCTGACAGTAGAAGGCGGCCAACGTACCGCCGCCCGAGTGACCAAGGGACACCACGCCGAGTCCTCTCGACCGCAGGAAAGCATGCCCCGCCGCGAAGTCGAGGAGCGCTTGCTCATGAATGAGTGAGAGGTCGTTGTTGGGTGAGCGCGATCCCTGGGTCCACACCGCGTAGCCCGAGCGAAGGAGGTACGGCACGAGAGAGTGGTGGGTGACGTCCTGACGCGGGTGCATGATCGTCACGACGGTCTGCGCGCCCGTGGGCATGCGCAGCACGCCGGTGACCTTGGCGTCATCGGCCGTGACGAGCTCGTGGATCGAGGTGACCACGCCGTCGGGCGCGTCGATCGCATCGACGTAGCGGCCGGCACCGAGCCGGGTCGTTGTGTGCGCCGCTGAGCTGGTCATCGCCGCTCCAGCCGGAGCGCGTCCTTGTCCCACTGGGCGATTCGGCAGCCATCGAGGCCGCCAACGCAGCTGTACCAGACGGCGTGACGGGCGCCCGTCGCACGGCGATCGATGACGATGGGGTCCTCGGACGCGATGACGAAGTACGGGCCGAGTTTGTCGACCTCAACGCCCGGTACGTCCTTGGCCACGGTGGCGATCGCGGTATTTTCGGGGACATCGAGCATGAAGAGCCGGTGCGTCATCGCGCCACCGGCCCTTCCGGCCCGGCAAGCTGATCGGAGCGTACGTCCTCGACGAGGGCCTTCTGATGCTCCTGCCAGGTCTGGGCCCGTTCGACGATGAGCTCGGCCTTGCGTACGAGCAGGTCGTCCATGCCGGCGCCGGGACGCTGAGCGATGTCGACGAGGGCGTCGATGGTCAGGTTGGCGTCCAGGTCCTCCTGCGGGGTGACAGGGCGCAGTGCACGGGTGATCTCGACCATGTAGCCGTTTGGATCATGGGTGTAAATCGACTCGATCGTTTCGTGCTGGATCTGCATCTCGACGGGCCACTGGCTCGCATCGAGCCGCTTGCGGTACTCCAGCAGGTGGTCCTCGCTGTCCACATGGATCGCCAAGTGGCGCGAGCGAACGAACCACTCCGGCGTCTCGTCTCCGAACTGGGCGTACACGTCGCCTTTCGATACCTCGGGCGCGGGCAGACCGAAGTAGTAGAAGAAGGCGATGCGGTCGTCGTTGCCGATGTCGAAGAAGAAGTGGATGAAGTCCGGGTGGTCATCAGGGCCCCAGCCGGCGGCACAGATCGAATGGACGACCGGAAAACCCAGGGCGTCCCGGTAGAAGCGCACTGTGCCGACGGGGTCGAAGGTGGGGAAGGCGGCGTGGTCGACGCCGCGGACCAGGTGCTGGTCGGAGAGCGAGCTCATCGGATTCCTTTCGGCGTGGATCGCAGGGGGTTTCAGGTGGTGGGCTGCAGGCTGTCGGCGCGCAGCAGGGAACCGGCGCTAGGGATGTCCACAGGCAGTCCCGCGGCGCGCAGGATGCTGTAGGCGCCGGCCGTCGCGGCGGACAGTACTGGCACACCCAGCTCCTGCTCGGCCGTCTCGACGAGAGGGAGCGACGGCATCTGGACGCATGCCGAGATGACGAGCGCGTCGACATCGGCCAGGTCGAGGCTTCGGGCTGCCTCCATGACCCGGTCGCCGGGGATGCAACCGACCTCGCGGTTGTCCTCGACCTCGAGCGCACGCCAGTCGGCGACCTCGAAGCCTTCGGCCTCGAGGTAGGTCACGACCTTCTGCGCGAGCGGCTTCATGTAGGGGGTGACCAGCGCGATGCGTCGCGCCGACAGCGCTTGGAGTCCTTCGACCAAGGCCCCTGCGCTCGAGCGGACGCGCGCATCGGCACCGCCGGTCGCGAGCTGCTCGGCGACGAGACCCTCGACTCG
The DNA here is from genome assembly GCF_040639295.1 of Nocardioides sp. NPDC023903. NCBI lineage: Bacteria > Bacillati > Actinomycetota > Actinomycetes > Propionibacteriales > Nocardioidaceae > Nocardioides > Nocardioides sp. NPDC023903. The sequence continues at coordinate 7,898 of NZ_JBEZZS010000003.1, forward strand.
CTGGTGTTCGCCCGGCCCTACAGACATCAGGGCGACCAGGCAGGCGTAGAGGATGACGTCGGTCGAAGCGTCACCGAGCTCGAGGATGCAGCGCTCGCGTTGCGCGTTCATTGCGGCGAGCTGTTCGGGCGAGACCTTTGCCATCCGCATGCGGCTGGCGTGGAACGAGAAGCTCGCCTGCGGGTGCCGGTTCAGAATCGCCGGCATCTCCGTCTCGACCGTCACGTTGGAGCTCGGGACGACCAAGCCGATTCGTAGGTGGTTCATGAGGGTCCTTTCCTTCTTGATCCATGATTCAACGCATGCGACAAAAAGTCAACGTATGCGTCAATTGCTCGGGTTCCCTGCTCTTGACGTTCAAGTCAAACTATTGACGGAGATGTCACATCGATCTACCGTCTGCGTCGACACCAAGGAGTTCGACATGCAGACATCCACGACCGTGACTGGAGCCGGGCTCAATGTTCGGCGGACCCCAAGAGCCGTTCTCGCGCTGAGCTTCGCTGCGCTTGCCCTCGAGGGCTATGACCTGATCATGTACGGCACGGTGGTTCCGAGCCTGCTGAGCTACCAGGCCTGGGATCTGACCACCGAACGAGCTGGCTTCCTCGGGTCGCTCGCCGTCTTCGGCATGCTGATGGGTGCCCTGGGCTCGGGTGCCCTGACGGACAGGATCGGGCGACGCAAGACCATGGTCTTGAGTGTGACCCTGTTCTCAGTCGCGATGGGCTTGTGCGCCGTCGCCGGGAGCCCTGGCCAGTTCGGGTTCTTCCGGTTCGTCGTCGGTCTCGGCGCCGGCGGGCTCATGCCAACCGTCGTCGCGCTCATCGTCGAGTATTCGCCGAGACACCGGCGAAGCCTCAACACGGCCATCGCCTTCACCGGCGTCGGCATCGGCGGCGCATTCGCTGGCTTGCTCGCCATCGTCCTCGTGCCCACCTATGGTTTCCGGGCGATGTTCGCCGTTGGGCTGGCGCCTCTGATCGTCGTGCTACCTCTCTTGCTCCGCCACCTTCCCGAATCGGTTGAGTACCTTCGAGCACGAGGCCGCGCGGACGAGGCTCGCGCGGTGATCGAGCGCCATGGCCTAGAGGTCGACCTCGAGAGCGTCGACGGTTCGGCCGCCCCCGTAGCCGCCGGGGACGCGACCGGACGACGGGCGCAGGTGCGCACCATCTTCGGTAAGGACTTGCTTGCGACCACGCTGCTCTTCTGGGTGGCGACGTTCCTGTGCCTCCTGGTGCTGTTCGGCGCGAATGCCTGGCTGCCTGCGCTTATGGTCAAGGCCGGCTACGGGCTGGGCTCGGCGCTGTCCTTCCTTCTGGTGCTCAACCTTGGCGCTGTCTTCGGAACTCTGGCTGCCTCGCCACTGGCCGATCGATTCGGCTCGAAGCCGGTTGTCGCCGCAGCGTTCTTGGCCGCCGCGGGGTCACTCGCGCTGCTCGCTCTGCATCCGCCGACCGCTGTCGTCTACCTCCTCGTCGCCGTAGCGGGCGTGGGCACCACCGGCACCCAGATCCTGATCAACACGTATGTCGGGAGCTCCTACCCGACCGACAGCCGGGCGACGGCCCTCGGCCTGTCCCTGGGGGTCGGCCGCCTGGGCGGGGTCCTTGGGCCTATCTATGGTGGCTATCTGCTGGCTACCGGTCTACCGGCCTCCGGCCAGTTCTACGCGTACGCCGTACCCGCGCTCGTCGGCTGCCTGGTCATTCTCGCCGTCCCTGGCGCCAAGCGCACCGGCCTGATGACTGGGGCTGGTACCCGTGCGTGAGGCGGTAGTCGTCAGCACCGCGCGGACGCCGATCGGAAGGGCGTACCGGGGCGCGTTGAGCGGGGTCTCTGCGCCGGAGATGGCGGCGCACGCCATCACGGCAGCCCTCGGTCGCACGCCGGTCGAGGGCGGCGAGGTGGAGGACGTCGTCCTGGGTTGCGCCATGCAAGAAGGAACGTCCAGCTACAACGTCGCACGACAGGCGGCCCTGCGCGCAGGGCTGCCGACCAGCGTCCCAGGCATGAGTCTTGACCGGCAATGCGCATCGGGCCTGATGGCGATCGCGACCGCAGCCAAGCAGATCATTGCGGACGGAATGCAGGTGACGGTCGGAGGTGGAGTTGAGTCGATCTCCTTGGTACAGAACGACCACCGCAACACCTACCGCGCACAGGACGCTTGGCTCGCGGAACGAGGACACGCCATCTACGTGAGCATGCTGGAGACGGCAGAGACCGTCGCGGAGCGCTACGGCGTCACGCGGGAGACGCAAGACCAGTACGCCCTGGAGTCCCAGCGGCGTACTGCGACGGCGCAGGCGGCAGGTCTGTTCGGCGAGGAGATTGCTTCGTTCCACCTCGATGCGGATGAGGGCAATCGCCCCTCGACGACGATCGAAGGTCTCCGTGCTTTGTCGCCCGTACTCCCAGACCGTCCGGCGCACCCGGCGTCGGTTACTGCGGGGAACGCGTCGCAACTGTCGGACGGCGCTGCTGCTGTCGTCCTCATGGAGGCCGGCGAGGCGTCCAGGCGCGGCCTTGATCCGCTGGGCGTCTATCGCGGGATGGCGGTGGCAGGGTGCGAGCCGGACGAGATGGGAATCGGCCCGATCTTCGCGATCCCCCGACTATTGCGTCACCACGGCCTCAGCGTCGAGGACATCGACCTGTGGGAGCTCAACGAGGCGTTCGCCTCTCAAGCGGTCTACTGCCGAGACCGGCTGGGGATCGACCCCGACCGTTACAACGTCAACGGCGGGGCCATCGCCATCGGCCACCCCTACGGGATGAGCGGAGCCCGCATGGTCGGCCACGCGCTTCTGGAAGGGCGGCGCCGCGGAGCGCGGTACGTCGTCGTCAGTATGTGTGTCGGCGGCGGCATGGGCGCAGCCGGACTCTTCGAGCTGCGATGACGCGCCAAGTCGCTTGACGTGACCGTAAAATCGATAACATCAACGTCATGAGCACCAGCAAGCCCCGCGCGAAGACCAAGGCCGGCAAGGACGCCGAACCGACCCGCACCGGAGTCCGCCGCGGCCTGGTCGAGCAGGAGATCTACGATCACGCAACCCGGCTGTTCGCGGAACGTGGCTTCGCGGGCACCAGCTTCCAAGACATCGCCGACGCCGTCGGGCTGACTCGGCCGGCGCTCTATCACTACGTGAGCAGCAAGGACGAGCTCCTTGCGAAGCTGGTCGCTGAGATCACTCAGGACTCCGCCGCCGGCATCCAGGCGATTGCTGGTCGTGACGACATCGATGCCACCCGCAAGGTGCATGAGATCGTCGCCATGAGCGTGCGCCGCCAGGCGGAGAGTGCAGCGCGATTCCAGCTCCTGATCCGGTCCGAGGCCGACCTTCCCGAGGGCATCGCCGCCACGCACACGGCCGGTCGCCGCGCCGTGCTCAAGGCCATGGCCGGGGTCATCGAGGACGGGGTTGCACAGGGCGTGTTCCGGCCCGTCGATCCGCGCGTGGCCGCACTCGGCCTGCTGGGCATGAACAACTGGGTCGCCTGGTGGTATCACCCCGACGAGCGCAACGACCTCGACCAGATCTGCGAGCAGCTGGCCGACATGGCCGTGGCGTCACTTGTCAACCCTGACGGCAGCGCCACCACTCGCGCTGAGCCGCGCGACGTCCTGCGACTGATCCGCCGCGACCTCGACCACCTCGAGGATCTGCTCGACGGCTGAGCGGCCACGACTCATCACCCTCTGTCAGGCCCCCGCGAGATCGCGGGGGCCTGACGCGTTTTGCGACCGGCCAGAACGGGAGGTGGAGCATCTTTCGATTTACGCATACGTCAACCTATTGACGTTACTGTCGAATCGTTCTAGCGTCTGTGACTACGGACACAACGAAACGAGGATGCTCATGGCTTACGTCATCGGTGTCGACGTCGGCGGAACCTTCACGGACGCCGTACTCGACGACGACGCAGGGAACATCGTCGCGGCGAAAGCGCCGTCGACACCGCCGGACTACTCGCAGGGCGTGATGGACGTGCTGGGTGTGTTGGCCGAACAGCTCGGCATGCCGGTGGAGCAGATGCTCGCCGACACGCACCACATCGCCCACGGCACAACGTCGTCGCTGAACGCGCTGGTGATGGGCAACGTGCCTCCAGTCGGCTTCCTGACGACAGCCGGACATCGCGACTCGATCTTCATCATGAACGTCGAGGGCCGCTACCTCGGCGGATCACCCGACCAGCTCCAGAACGTGTTGGGGCAGAGCAAGGACCACGGCCTGCTGCCCAAGCGGCACGCACTGGAGGTCATCGAGCGCGTCGACCGTGATGGCACAGTCGTCGTTCCGCTGGACGAGGAGTCGGTGCGTACCTCGGTCCGCAAGCTTCTCGACGCAGACGTCAAGGCGATCGCCGTGTCCCTGCTGTGGTCCTTCAAGAATCCAGCCCACGAGCAGCGGATCCGCGAGATCGTCCACGAGATCGACCCGGACATGTTCGTCGCCCTCTCGTGCGAGGTCAGCCCGCGGATCCGGGAGTTCGCCCGTAGCTCCACGACAGTGATGAGCGCCCAGATCGGTCCCGGCCTGCGCGACTATCTCGGCTCCTTGGAGGGCCAGCTTCGCGAGCACGGCCTCATTGGCCCGCTCCTTGTCATGCAGAGCAACGGTGGCGCCATCGCCGCCGCCGAGGCGCCTGCCACCGCCATCAGCACGGTGGGATCGGTGCTCACCGGTGGCGTCGTCGGTGCTGTCTCGCTCGGCGAACAGCTGGGACACAGCAACATCATCTCCACCGACGTCGGTGGCACCACGTTCCTCGTCGGCCTGGTCGTCGATGGTGAACCGGTGCGGACCAGCAGCACCATCATCAACCACCATCCGATCAACGTGCCGACCCTCGAGGTCCACGCCATCGGCTCCGGCGGTGGAGCGATCGCGTGGCTCGACAAGGGCGGCAACCTGCAGGTCGGGCCGCGCAGCGCGCAGTCGGTGCCTGGACCCGCGTGCTACGACGCCGGAGGCACCGAGCCGACCAACACCGACGCAAACCTCGTGCTCGGGATCCTCCCGGAGACCGGTCTGCTGGGTGGACGTAAGGCGCTCAACGTCGAGGCGGCGCGTGAAGCCATCCGTGTGCAGATCGCCGAGCCCCTCGGTCTCAGTGTCGAGGACGCCGCTGCTGCGATCTACGCGATCCAGAACGCACAGACCGGCGACCTCCTCCGCAAGACCGTGGTCGAGACCGGCCACGACCCGCGCGACTTCGTCCTCTACGCATTCGGCGGTGCCGGCCCTGCCTACTGCGGCTTCTACTCCGCCGAGGTCGGGGTCAAGGAGTGCATTGTGCCGCTCGGCCCGGTGGCTTCCGCCTTCTCGGCCTACGGTCTTGCCTCCTCCGACATCGTGCTGGCCTCCGAACTCTCGGACCCGGGCCAGATGCCGCTCGACCCGGCTCGTGCGATGGATAACTTCACCTCATTGGAGGAGCAGGTCAACGCCGCGCTGGAACGGCAGGGCCTCGACTTCGAGCGGATTGAAATGGTCCGTTCCCTCGACCTGCGCTACACCGCGCAGCTCGCCGAGGTCGCCGTCGAGGTCCCGGGCGGCGAGCTCGACACGGCGGCGATGGCCCAGGTGATGGCCGACTTCGAGCAGCGCTACGCCGAACTCTTCGGTGAGGGCACCGGCTTCAGTGCCGCCGGCGTCCAGGCGATCACCTTCCGTGTCCGCGGCACCGGCGTACTGCCGTTCTCACCTGCCCTGCCGAAGGTGGACCCCGCGACCGACCCTGACCCGTCCGTCGCGCTCCACGCGATCCGCAAGGTCTGTCTCGACCCTCGCTTGGGGTACGTCGACACCCCGGTCTACGACTACCGCAAGTTGCGCGCCGGCCACCGGATCACCGGCCCGGCGATCATCGAGGTCCCCACGACCACCGTTGTCGTACCGCCGGAGATGACCGGCACCGTCGACCACCTCGGCAACCTGACCATCACCACCAGGAACTAAGAGGAACTGACATGACGATGCAGATTCCCGGCTCGGAGCACTTCTCCAGCCGTCCCACGAACCTTGACGAGATTGCCGCCGGACTGCCGGACTCCCTGGAGGTCCACACCGTCAGCCAGGAGCAGATCGACGACCTGGATCCGCTGACGTACGAGGTCGTCCGGCACCGGCTCTGGTCGGTGACCGAGGAGATGGGCGAAGCGCTCAAGCGAATGTCCGGCTCGCCGATCGTCACCGACGCCAACGACTTCGACTTCGCCATCTGCGACGAGCTCGGCCAGGAGGTTCAAGTCGGTCTCTACAACACCATGCTCGCCGGCGCGGTCGACCTGGCGATCTATTGGACGCTGCGCAACCGGTCGCACAACCCGGGCATCCGCGAGGGCGACATGTTCCTCTGTAACGACCCGTGGGTCGGCGGCGGACTGCACCAGAACGACGTCATCGTCTTCCAGCCGGTCTTCCACGACGGCAAACTCTTCGCCTGGACCAGTGCTATCTGCCACGAACCCGACCTCGGCGGCGTGGGTCTCGGCTCCTTCAGCCCGGCCGCGCAGGACGTCTTCTCCGAGGCCCTGCCGACGCCACCGATCAAGGTGGTCAAGGACTTCGACCTGCAGGACGATGTCGTCGACGTATGGATCCGTCGTTCACGTGTGCCGATGCTCGTCAACCTCGACCTGCGCGCCAAGGTCGGCTCCAACACGGTCGGCCGCAAGCGGCTCGAGGAGGTCATCTCCCAGTACGGTGCCGACACTGTCAAGGCCGTCATGAAGCGGATGATGGCCGACGCCGAGGGCCGGATGCGCACCAAGCTCAGCGACCTGCCCGACGGCACCTGGGAGGCGACCGGCTATCAGGATCAGTCCCACGAGGGTGACCGTGGAGTCCACAAGATCACCGTGGCCATGACGAAGCAGGACGACCACCTGACCTTCGACTTCACCGGGACCGACCCGCAGGCCGGGATGATCAACTGCACCTACGCCGGCATGCGTGGCGGAGTGATGCTCGCCCTTCTCCCGATCCTCGCCAACGACATCCCTTGGTCTGCGGGTGGCCTGATGCGCTGCTTCGATCTGGTGTCGGAGGAGGGCACGATCAACAACGCGACCTTCCCCGCCGCCGTCAGCCGTGGCCCGATCGGGCCGGCGTGGTTGACCGGCACGTTGGTCGCCCAGTGCCTGTCCCAGATGCTCGACCGGTCCGCCGACCTCGGCAAGAGCGTCCAGGCGGCCTGCTGCGGCACCTGGGACACTGCAGTTGTCGCGGGTCTCGATGAGCGCGGTGAGGTACCGACGCCCTTCCTCAACGTGATGATGGAGCCGATGGCGGGTGGCTTCGGAGCCCGCCCTGAGGTGGACGGCATGGACACCGGCGGGCTGTTCTGCATCCCGATGGGCCGCATTCCCGACGTCGAGATGACCGAGTTCCTCTACCCACTGCTCACCCTGTGGCGACGCGAGGAACCCGACTCCGGCGGCCCGGGTCGCCAGCGCGGGGGAGTGAGCGCCTCGCTGGCCGTCACCCTGCACGGATCCTCGCAGCCAGCCGGTCTCGTACTCGCCTCGGCAGGCAAGGCAGTCTCGCAGAACAACGGCCTCGCGGGCGGCTATCCGGGCAACACCGGGCTGGACGCCGTCGTCCGCCAGGCAGACGTTGGGCAGGTCCTCGCCGACGGCCGAATCCCCCAGTCTCTGGAGGAGTTCGGCGGCGAGGTGGAGATCGGGAACTGCTATGCCCAGTCGTACCTCGCGCCCGGCGAGGTCCTCTACATGAACTGGCAGGGCGGCGGCGGGTACGGCGACCCGCTGCTCCGCGACCCGCAGGCCGTCCTCCACGACATCGTCGAGGACAAGGTGAGCCCCACCGCTGGTGCCACCGTCTACGGCGTCGTTCTCACCGACGGCGTGATCGACCAAGCGGCGACCATGACCCGACGAGCGGAGCTGCGCGACGAGCGACGGACGCGGTCACGGACAGAGCCCCGGGACCGCGGCACGATCGACACGACGCAAGCGCGTCGCATCGACGACAACCTCGTCATCGACGGCGACACGGTCGGCTGCGCGCACTGCGGCCACGGCCTGGCTGACGTCACCCGCGACGTGTCGCTCGGTCTCGCGATCTACGACGGACCGTCAACCGACGCGGGCCCGCAGGTCACCTCAGATCCGGCGCACTACGTGGACGACGCGATCGTCTTCCGCCAGCTCTGCTGCCCCGGCTGCTGGACTGCGATCACTTCGTCGATCGTCCCGGCCGACCACATCGACACGACCGGAGACGTCTCCCGCCTCGGAGTCCGGGGTGTCGTCACGACACAGTAGGTTTCGGTGCGTCGCAGCCCCGGCCTGGTGCGGTCGGGGCTGTCACGCAGTTCGTCGAATGGCGACACAACGCCGGCAGTGGAGTTGCCCAGCGTGAGTTCGCAGCGCGTGACCTGCCTTGTCCGTGCAAGGCTGGGGGAGTGGCCAACCGACTTGCCGATGCGACCTCTCCGTATCTCCTTCAGCACGCCGCGAACCCCGTCGATTGGTGGGAGTGGGGACCTGACGCGTTCGCGGAGGCACGACGGCGGGAGGTTCCTGTGCTTCTCTCCGTCGGTTACGCCGCGTGCCACTGGTGTCACGTGATGGCGCACGAGTCGTTCGAGGACGAGACGACGGCGGCGTACATGAACGAGCACTTCGTCAACATCAAGGTCGACCGGGAGGAGCGGCCGGATGTGGACGCGGTCTACATGGCGGCGACGACGGCGATGACCGGGTCGGGTGGGTGGCCGATGACGGTGGTGCTGGACCACGACGGGAACCCGTTCTTCGCCGGCACCTATTTCCCGGACATGCCTCGGCACGGGCAGCCGGCGTTCACGCAGGTGCTGCAGGCGCTCTCGGAGGCGTGGACGCAGCGGCGGTCGGAGATCGGGGCGGTGGCGGAGAACGTACGCCAGCATCTGGCCAACATCTCCGGGGCGGCCGGGGCCGCGGGCGACTGGCAGGTCGACGTCGATGCCGCGGTCGAGACGCTGGCCAAGGAGTTCGACCCGATGGCGGGCGGGTTCGGAGGCGCCCCGAAGTTCCCGCCGTCGATGGTGCTGGAGTTCCTGCGGCGGGCGGCCGGGGCGCTCGGGGCGGACGCGCGGGTCTCGCACATGCTCTCGCGCACCGTCGCAGCGATGGCCGGCGGCGGGATCTACGACCAGCTCGGGGGCGGGTTCGCCCGCTATGCCGTCGACCGCGGCTGGGTCGTTCCGCACTTCGAGAAGATGCTCTACGACAACGCGCAGCTGATCGGCCTCTACGCCCGCCTCGGCACCGAGCTCGGCGACCGGGTGGCCCGGGAGAGCGCGGACTGGATGATCCGCGAGCTCGGCACCGCCGAGGGTGGGTTCGCCTCCGCGCTCGATGCCGACAGCGAAGGGGTCGAGGGAAAGTTCTACGTCTGGACCCCGGGCGAGCTCGTCGACGTCCTCGGCGCCGAGGACGGAGCCTGGGCCGCGGAGGTCTTCGAGGTGACCGAGGCCGGCACCTTCGAGGAAGGCGCCTCGACCCTCCAGTTGCGGCACCGGCCCGACGACACCGAGCGGCTCGAGTCGGTCAAGGCGCGGCTCCTGGCCGCGCGTGCGGAGCGGGTACGCCCGGCCCGCGACGACAAGGTCGTCGCGGCCTGGAACGGCCTGGCGATCAGCGGTCTGGTCGACGCCGGGCTGCTGCTGGGGGAGCGGCGCTACGTGGACGCGGCGGTCACGGCCGCGGAGCTGCTGTGGCGGGTCCACGCTCAGGGCGCGCGTCTCCTCCGCGTCAGCCGTGACGGCCTGGCCGGGGCTCACGCGGGAGTGCTGGAGGACTACGGCTGCGTCGCGTCGGGATTCCTGGCGCTGACCCAGGCGACCGGCGACAGCACCTGGCTCGACCGGGCGACGGCGCTGCTCGACACCGCACTGACCCACTTCCGCGCTGAGGACGGCGGCTTCTACGACACCGCCGACGACGCGGAGGCGCTGGTCACCCGGCCGCGCGACCCGTCCGACAACGCCAGCCCCAGCGGCACCAGCGCGATGGTCCACGCGCTCGTCACCGCCCACGCGCTCACAGGAGAGGGCCGCTACCGCACGGCCGCCGAGGAGGCGCTCGCCGCCACGAGCAACCTGATGACCACGGCGCCCCGGTTCGCCGGCTGGTCGCTGGCGGCCGCGGTGACGATGGCCGAGGGCCCGCTCGAGATCGCGGTCGTCGGACCGCCGGGACCCGACCGCGACGCCCTCGAGGACGCGGCTCGGCGCAAGCCGGGCGCGGTGGTCGTCGTCGCCGACGAGGCCCGCGACGACATCCCGCTGCTGAGCAGCCGCACTCCCGTGGACGGGAAGGCGGCGGCGTACGTCTGTCGGGGGTTCGTCTGCGAGCGTCCCGTCACCACCGTGGGGGACCTGGCCAAGACCCATACCTGATCCCGGGCAACTATGTGGTGATCCCCTATGTCGGTGCGCGCGTAGAAGTGTAACTTCGGTCACATGACGGTCGATGTGGTCGCGTTCCTGGAGCTGCTGGCCGGGGATGCCGCGGAGGCCGACTTCGAGGGACCGTCGCAGGCCGCGCGAGCGGCGGGGGCGACCGTCGAAGAGCAGGACCGCATCGACTACGCCAAGCGGCTCGCGCTGCAGGTCAGGGCGACCCTGGAGGCGCGCCGCCGGCGCGAGGGCGAGCTCGGGGCGCTGTTCGAGTCGGCCAACGACCTGGCGATGCTGACCAACCTGGAAGCGGTGCTGCAGGCGATCGTGACCCGGGCGAGGCAGCTGCTCAACAGCGACGTCGCCTACCTGACCCTCAACGACGAGCGTCGTGGCGAGTACATGCGGGTGACCGAGGGGATCCTGACCAAGGCCTTCCGCTCCACCCGGATCCCCTACGGCATCGGGCTCGGCGGCCTCGTCGCCCAGACGATGAAGCCCTACTCGACCGCCGACTACATCCCCGACGAGCGGTTCCGGCACGCCCCCGACATCGACGGCGCGGTCAGCGGCGAGGGCATCCGGGCGATCATCGGCGTACCCCTCCTGCTCGGCACCCAGGTCATCGGCGTCCTCTTCGCCGCCAACCGCACCGTACGTCCCTTCGGAGCCGAGGCCAGCGCACTGCTCGTCTCCCTGGCCGCCCACGCCGCGATCGCGGTGGACAAGGCCCGGCTGCTGGAGGAGACCCGCGCTGCGGTCGCCGAGCTCGAGGTCACCACCCGCAAGCTGCAGACGCGCAACGAGACGGTCGAGCGCGCCGCCGACGCTCACGACCGGCTCACCCGGATCGTCGTCGAGGGTGGCGGGGTCGACGATGTCGTACGCAGCGTCGCCGAGGTCCTCGGCGCCCGGGTCGTGGTGCTGGACCTGAGCGGTGAGACCATCGCCAGCAGCGCCCCGGATCAGCCCGTCTCCGACTACGAGGCGGCCGTGACCAGGCGCAGCCTCGACCTGAGCCGCACCGCCGGCAGCGGCGACATCTATGCCACCCCGGTCCTCGCCGGCGCCGAGCAGCTCGGCTCGATGCTCCTCGGCCCACGCGAGGCCGACCGTGAGGACGGCGACCTGGAGGACGGCGACCAGCGGATCCTGGAGCGTGCCGCGCTGGTGACGGCGCTGTTGCTGCTCTTCCGCCGCAGCGTCGCCGAGGCCGAGGGACGCGTACGCGGCGAGCTCCTCGACGAGCTCCTCTCCGGCACCACGCCGGACCCGGAGACGCTGCGCGAGCGCGGCCGGCTGCTGCAGGCGGATCTGTCCCGTTCCTATGCCGTGGTCGTCGCGAACGTCCCCGGCGACCGAGCCCGGGTCGGTCAGGCGGCGACGTTCGTCGCCGCCACCCACGACGGGTTCGCGGCGGTGCGGCAGGGGCAGGTCGTGCTGATCTTCCCCGACTGCGATGCCCGCGCCGCCGGCGAGCTGGTCGTCGAGGGGCTGCGGCTGTCCGCGGGCGCCCCGGTGACGGTCGGCGCCGCCGGCCCGGTGCCGGGACCGCTGAGCAGTCCCGGCGCCGTGGTGAAGGGCTACGACGAGGCCCGCCGCTGCCTGGCGGCCGCGATGACCCTCGGGCGCGAGGGCCAGGTGGTCACCGCCGACGACCTCGGCTTCGTGGGGCTGCTGCTCGGCTCCGACGGCCACCCGGCGGCGTACGTCACCTCACGGCTGGGGCCGGTGATCGACTACGACACCGCGAAGGGGTCGAAGCTGGTGGAGACCCTGCGGGCCTACTTCGCGGCCGACCGCAACCTCACCCGCACCGCCGGCGCGCTGCACGTGCACGTCAACACCGTCACCCAGCGGCTGGAGCGGGTCACCCGGCTGCTGGGCAAGGGCTGGCAGGAGCCGGAGCGCCAGCTCGAGGTGCAGCTGGCGCTCCGGCTCCATCAGCTCGTCGCCTAGAACTGCCTAGGAACGCCGCCTGCTCAGCCAGAGATGACGGGCGGTGCCCCAGATCCCGCGCCGGAAGAGCAGCACCACGGTCACGAACACGCCGCCGGTGACGATCCCGATCCCGTCGAACCCGGACGAGGCCAGGTAGTCGGCGAGCATCACGATCAGCCCCGCGCCGATCACGCCGCCCCACAGGGTTCCGATCCCGCCGAGCACGGTCATCAGGACGACCTCGCCGGAGGTTGCCCAGTGCAGCTCGGGCAGCGCCACGAAGCCGTGCGAGACGGCGAAGACGCCGCCGGCCAGCCCGGAGAGCCCGGCAGAGAGCACGAAGACGATCAGCTTGTAGCGCTCGACGTCGTAGCCCAGTGCCCGGGCCCTCGGCGCGTTGTCACGGATCGCGACCAGGACCCGGCCGAAGGGGGAGTGGACGATCCGCCAGGCGGCCCACATCCCGAGCAGGATGATCGGCAGCGCCGCGTAGTAGAAGAAGAACGAGTCGGTCTCGACGGCCTCGATCCCGAAGAACGACCGCGGCACGCCCTGGAGCCCGTTCTCCCCGCCGGTGAGCGAAGAGGCCTGGTTGGCGATGAAGAAGAGCATCTGTGCGAAGGCGAGGGTGACCATCGCGAAGTAGATCCCCGACCGCTTCACCGACAGGTAGCCGATCGGCACCGCCAGGACCATCGCGAAGAGCGCCCCACCGAGGACCGCCACCGGGAACGGGACGCCGAAGTGGATGGCGATCAGGCCCGTGGCATAGGCGGATCCGCCCCAGAACGCGGCATGGCCGAACGAGAGCAGCCCGCAGTAGCCCAGCAGCAGGTCGAGGGCCACCGCGAAGAGCGCCCACGCGGCGATGTCCATCGCCACCGGCGGATAGACGAACCACGGCAGTGCCAGCGCCACCACCAGCCCGACCGCCAACAGGACCAGTCGCTGCCACGGGCGTGCGCCCGCGATCGCCGCATGTTGCTCGGTGACGCTCGCACCGGCCGTCGCGATCGACGTCATGCCGTCGCCTCCTCTCGGCCGAAGAGCCCGGCAGGCCGGGCCAGGACGACCACGGCCATCAGCACGAAGATGAGCACCTGCGCGAACGTCGGTGCGTACGCCTGCCCGAATGCCTCCACGAGTCCGACCAGGAACCCGCCGACGACGGCGCCCACGATCGAGCCGAGCCCGCCGATCACCACGACCGCGAACAGGATGATGATGAAGTCGCTGCCCATCTCGGCGGTGATCGCCCGGAACGGAGCCGCCAGCACCCCGGCCAGGCCGGCGAGCGCGACCCCGAAGCCGAACACCGGTGTCACCCAGCGCCCGACGTTGATCCCGAGCGCACCCGCGAGCTCGGGCCGCTCGGTCGCGGCGCGGACGATCATGCCCACCCGTGTACGCGTCATCAGCAGCCAGACGCCGAGGCAGACGAGCAGCGCGACACCGATCACGAAGAGCTGGTAGACCGGCAGCCCGACGCCACCCACCTGCACCCGGCCGGACAGCACGTCGGGACGCTCGTAGGGCAGACCGCTCACGCCGTAGCGGCGCTTGACGAGGTCGACCAGCAGCAGGGTCAGCCCGAAGGTGAGCAGGAGGTTGTAGAGCGGGTCGAGCGGCAGCAGCCACTGCACCAGCAGTCGCTCGACGAGCATCCCGAAGACCAGCATCAGCAACGGCACCACGATCAGCGCCAGCCACAGGCTCATCCCGACGGTGTCCAGGAGCACCGCCGCGGCGACCGCTCCCAGCATGTAGAAGGCGCCGTGGGCGAAGTTGACCACGCCCAGCACCCCGAAGATGACCGCCAGGCCGAGCGCGGCCAGCGCGTAGAAGCTGCCGGCCGCGAGCCCTTGGACGGTGTACTGCAGAACCGCGTTCATACCTATCCCTCTAGACCTCGCGCCTACATCGAGCAGCCGGACTCGGCCGCCGGTCGGAACGCCTCCTCGGCCGGGATGGTCTTGATGATCTCCTCGTAGTCCCAGTCCTCCTTGACGTCGTCCGGGCCCTTGACCCGAGCCAGGTAGACGTCGTGGATGACCCGGTGGTCCTCGGCGCGGATCTCACCGTTGCGCAGGAACATGTCCTCGACCTTCTTGCCCTCGAGCTCCTCGACGACCTTGTCGGCGTCGTCGGTGCCGGCCGCCTGGACCGCCTCGAGATACTGCAGCGCCGCCGAGTAGTTGCCCGCGTGGGCGTACGTCGGCCGGTCGCCCGTCTCCTCCATGAAGCGGTCCGCCCACTCGCGGGACTCGTCGTCGAGGTTCCAGTACCAGGCGTCGGTGAAGATCGTGCCCTCGAACGCCTCGACACCGAGCGAGTGGATGTCGGAGATGAACATCAGCCCGACGGCCAGGTCGATGCCCTGGTCCTTGAGCCCGGACTCGTTGTACTGCTTGACCAGGTTGATCAGGTCGCCACCGGCGTGCATGGTGCCGATGACCTGCGGTTTCGCGGCTCCCGCCTTGGTGATGTACGTCGCGAAGTTGTCGTTCGGGAACGGCGTCGCGATCGTGCCCGCGACCTCACCGCCGCCGGCCTCGATGGCGCCGGTGAACGACTTCACCATGTCCTGGCCGAAGGCGTAGTCGGGGTAGATCAACTGCCAGTTCTTGTCGCCCTCCTCGGTCACGACGGTGCCGGTGCCGTTGGCCAGCATCCAGGTGTCGTAGGCGTAGTGGAAGGTGTACTTGTTGCACTGCGCGCCGGTCAGCTCGGTGGTCCCGGCGCCGATGTTCATGTAGAGCTTCTTCTTGTTCTTCGCCTGCGTCGCGACGGCCAGCGCCGCCGACGAGGTCGGCACGTCCAGGATCACGTCGGCGCCCTCGCGGTCGTAGAGCTCCTGGGCCTTGGTGTTGGCGATGTCCGGCTCGTTCTGGTGGTCGGCCGAGGTCACCTCGATGTCGTCGACGACGGCCTCGTCGCCGTACTTCTCCTGGTAGTCGTCGATCGCCATCTGGATCGCGATCTTCGAGTTGGGGCCGGAGACGTCCTTGTAGACGCCGGAGGCGTCGTTGAGCAGGGCGAGGACCACCTTGTCGTCGGTGAAGTCGCCTCCGCTCGCGCTCGGACCGCCGGCTCCGCAGCCTGCGGTGACCAGGACACCGGACATCAGTACGGACGCGCTGGCAACAAAGCGTTGCTTGTTCATCGTGTCTCTCCTCGTGGGGTTGGGGGACTGCGATATCTGCTTGGGGTCAGATCCCGAGGTGTTCGAGGAGCTCGTCCTGACGTTCGACGAACTCGGCGTTGTCGAGGCTCTCGACCAGGCGGCCCTGGGCGAGCAGGTAGTGGCGGTCGGCGACGGTGGCGGCGAAACGTACGTTCTGCTCGATCAGGAGTACGCCGATCCCGGACTGCTTCGCGGTCCGCACGATGTCGCCGATCTGGGCGACGATGACGGGGGCCAGCCCTTCGGAGGGCTCGTCGAGCAGGAGCAGGCGGGCGCCGGTGCGGAGCACCCGGGCGACGGCGAGCATCTGCTGCTCACCGCCCGAGAGCGTCGTGCCACCCGCTCGCCGCCGGCTGCCGAGAGCCGGAAAGGCGTCGTAGACCTGTTCCAACGTCCAGGCGGACTCGGAGACCTTCGGAGGCAGCAGGAGGTTCTCCTCCACGCTCAGGTTGGCGAAGATGCCGCGGTCGTCCTGCACCCAGCCGAGCCCGGCGCGGGCTCGCTTGTGCGCGGGCAGCGAGGTGATCTCGCGGCCGTCGAGCCGGATCGATCCGGTCAGGTGCTTGTGGAGGCCCATCAGGCAGCGTACGAGCGTGGTCTTGCCGGCGCCGTTGCGACCCACGAGGGTGACGACCTCGCCCTCGGCGACGCTCAGGGTGGCCTCGCGCAGGGCCTGCGCCTCGCCGTACCACGCGCTCAGGTTCTCTATCTCAAGCACTGTGGGCCTCTCCGAGGTAGGCGGTGATGACGCGCGGGTCGGCGCGCACCTCGTCGTAGGGCCCCTCGGCGAGCACCGAGCCCTGCTGCAGGACGGTGACCCGGTCGGCGAGGTGGGCGACGACGTGCATGTTGTGGTCGACGAAGACGACCGTGCGGCCCTCGGCGATGCGCCGGACGAGCTCGATGGTGCGGTCGACGTCCTCGATGCCCATCCCCGCCGTCGGCTCGTCGAGCAGCAGCAGCCGGGGCTCGACGGCGAGGACGAGGGCGAGCTCGAGCGCCCGCTTCTGGCCGTACGCCATCAGCCCGGTCGGCTTGTCGGCCAGCTCGGTCAGGCCGACCTCGGCCAGGAGCCGGTCGACCTCCTCGCCGCGCCGGCTCAGCAGCTTCTCCGAGCGCCAGAACTTCAGCCCCTGGTTGGTGAGCCCCTGGAGCGCGATCTCGACGTGCTCGCGCGGGGTGAGGTTCTCGAAGAGGCTGGTGATCTGGAAGGAGCGGGCCACCCCGTGGCGGGTGATCCGCTCCGGTGCCATCCCGGTGACGTCGTCACCGAAGACCGTGATCCGCCCGCCGGTGGGCTTGAGGAACCCGGTCAGCAGGTTGAACAGGGTCGTCTTGCCGGCGCCGTTGGGGCCGACGAGCGCGTGTACGGTGCCCTCGGCGACCTCGAGGTCGACGGAGCTGACCGCGCGGAAGCCGCGGAAGTCCTTGGTGAGACCCTCGGTCCGTAGTGCGCACCTCGGGGTCGGTGTGGTGCTCGTCACAGGGGCGACGCTAGGGAAGTGGTGAGACGTACGCCATAGGGGTTCGGGACACACTGAGCCCGCTCAGTGTGTGGTTCATCCCCATGCTGGCCCGCGAGTGTCCGGCTCGCGCCCGCCCACATCTCGACCGCCGGAGTTGTGTGCGGCGGCCACATGGCGCACGTCACACCGCGTCGCGATCCTTGAGCAATGGCCCCCACCCTCGTACGCAGATTCCTGACCGTCGGCTCGTCGCTCGCCCTCGCCGCCGCGGCCCTGGTCGTCGGCCAGGCACCCGCGAGCGCCGCGCCGTCCACGACCGCCGACTGCGAGTCGCTGGTCGGGCTGAGGATCCCCGCCCACCGCATCGGCCTGCCGACCACCGGTGCCGAGGTGACCGCGACAACGTCGATGCCAGCCTCCGGGACCGGCCCGACCGCGCTCCCGGCCTACTGCCGCGCCGACATCGCGATCCATCCGGTCGACCCCGCCGCCCCGGACATCCGGATGGGCCTGGCACTGCCGCAGGGTTGGAACGGAAAGACGATGATGTTCGGCGGTGGCGGCTACAACGGGACCGTCCCGAACCTCGCCCAGAACGTGCCCTTCGGGCCGGTCGATCAGCGCACCCCGCTCGGCCGCGGCTACGCCACCTACGCGAGCGACTCCGGCCACCAGGCCGACACCACGCGCCACCCGATCGGCAGCCTGGACGGCTGGTTCGGCCAGAACGACGAGGCGGTGCGCAACTTCTCCGGTGACGCGCTCAAGAAGGTGCACGACACCGCCACGTATGTGATCACGGGGGCTTTCGGCCGCGCGCCCGCCACGGCCTACTTCGCCGGCGGCTCGACCGGTGGCCGGGAGGCGCTGGCGGTCGCGCAGCGCTGGCCGCGCGACTTCGACGGGGTGATCTCCGCCTACCCCGCCTGGAACGCCGCCACCCTCGACCTCTTCTTCGGCCGGATCACCCACGAGTTCGGCAAGCCCGGCGCTTTCCCGTCGAAGGTCCAGCAGGACCTCGTCGCGCAGCGGGTCCTGGCCGCCTGCGACGGCGGCGACGGGCTCGCCGACGGGGTGATCTCCGACGAGGCCGGCTGCGACTTCGACCCGGAGACGCTGCTGTGCGGCGACGGCGAGACGCCCGGCGCCACCTGCCTCTCTCGCGAACAGGTGGATGCGATCGTCGCAGCCGACAGCAGTTGGCGGCTGCCCTACCGGGTGGCGAGCGGGGAGTGGGGCTACCCCGGGTTCCCGGTGCTGTCCGGGGCACGGATGTCGACGCCGGTCCTCGGCTTCGGCACCACCGCGCCGGCCGACCCGATGCCGGTGACCGCCGGCTACGGCATGCAGTTCTGGAACCAGTGGGTCAAGTACTTCGTCGCCCGCGACCCGCAGATCAGCCCCTTCGCTATCGATCCAGCAGACCCGGGGGAGTGGCAGCGTCGGATCAGCGAGCTGACCGCGCTCCAGGACGTCAACGACGCCGACCTGCGCCCGTTCGCCCGCTCCGGTGGCAGGCTGATCATGGTCCACGGTGCCGCCGACGAGCTGGTCAGCCACCGCTCCACGATCGACTACTACCAGCGCGTCCAGCGGGTGATGGGCAAGCGGGCGACCGAGGGTTTCTCCCGGTTCTACCTGGTGCCCGGAGCCAACCACGCCAACTTCGCCCCGGTCGCCTTCTCCGCCTCGTACGACTCGCTCACGGCCCTGGAGAAATGGGCCGAGCGCGGCGTCGCTCCGAGCGCGAATCAGGTGGTCGCAGACGGAAACGTCGGGGCCGGCCGCACACGCCCGTTGTGCGAATGGCCGGCCTGGCCCGCGTACGTCGGAGGGCCCGCCTCGGAGGCGAGCAGCTTCCGGTGCGAGATGTGACGGACTACACCCCCGACCTTTCAAGTCCATCAGCCGAGATGGTTTCCTATCCCTCATGTCTGTTTGGCGCACCAAATCCATCGAGCAATCCCTTGCCGATGCCGAAACCCCGGAGTTCAAGCTCAAAAGGCGGCTCACTTCGGTAGACCTGACCGTCTTCGGGATCGGCGTCATCATCGGAGCGGGAATCTTCACCCTGACCGGTAGAGCCGCGGCCGAGTACGCCGGACCGGGTGTCGTCTTCTCCTTCATCATCGCCGCGATCTGCTGTGGCTTGGCGGCGCTGTGCTACGCCGAGTTCGCCTCGACCGTGCCGGTGTCGGGGTCGGCGTACACCTTCTCCTACGCCACCCTCGGCGAGATGCTCGCCTGGATCATCGGCTGGGACCTGATCCTGGAGATGGTGCTCGGTGCGTCCGTGGTCGCGCAGGGCTGGAGCAGCTACCTGGTGACGTTCCTCGAGGAGATCGGCCTCGGCTGGCCCAAGGGCTACGGGCCGGACGCCAACGCCGACTTCGGTCAGCCCAACCTGGCCGCGCTGCTGCTCGTGATCGTCCTGGTGGGCCTGATCGCGATCGGCATCAAGGAGTCGCTGCGGGTCAACCTCGTGCTGGTCGCGGTCAAGCTGTTCATCGTCCTGTTCGTCATCGTTGCCGGCATGTTCTACATCACCGGCTCCAACTACGACCCGTTCATCCCCGACCGTGCCGGTTCCGTCAGCGGTGAGGGCATCCACCAGCCGCTGATCCAGTGGGCCTTCGGCCTCGAGCCGCAGACCTTCGGTGTCCTCGGCATCATCTCGGCCGCGTCGGTCGTCTTCTTCGCCTACATCGGCTTCGACGTGGTCGCCACGACCGCGGAGGAGGCCAACAACCCGCAGCGCGACCTGCCTCGCGGCATCATCGGCTCGCTGGTGATCTGCACGATCCTCTACGTCGCCGTCGCCCTGGTCATCACCGGCATGGTGAAGTACGACCAGATCGATACCGAGGCCGCGCTCGCCACCGCGTTCCGCGACGTCGGCCGCGGCGGCTTCGCAACCCTGATCTCGGCGGGCGCCGTGGCCGGTCTGACCACGGTCGTGATGACGCTGATGATCGGCGCCATCCGGGTCATCTTCGCGATGAGCCGCGACGGCCTGTTCCCGGTGAGGTTCGCCCACGTCAACCCGAAGACCGGCACCCCGGTCCGGATCACCCTCACCGTCGGCGTCTTCGTCGCGATCGTGGCCACCTTCACCCCGATCGGCAAGCTCGAGGAGATGGTCAACATCGGTACCCTGACCGCGTTCGCGCTGGTCTCGATCGCCGTTCCGATCCTGCGCAAGCGTCGCCCGGACCTGCCGCGCTCGTTCAAGGTGCCGTTCAGCCCGGTGCTGCCGATCGTGGCCGCGCTGATCTGCATCTACCTGACGCTCAACCTGAGTGTCGAGACCTGGCTGCGGTTCCTGGTGTGGATGGCGATCGGCTTCGCCATCTACTTCCTCTACGGCTACCGCAACTCGCGGGTCGGCAAGGGCGGCGACGACAAGGCCGTCGAGCCGCTGCACATGTGAGGCTCTCCTAGAGGAGTTCTCCTGACGAGGAAGGGGCGCGCGGCCGGTGGCCGCGCTCCCCTTTCGTCGTCTCGATGTCACCTGACGGCGTCGACCAGACGATCGCCCAGGTCGGAGCGGAGATAGAGGACCGACCGGCCGTGGCGGGCCGAGGTGAGCAGCCCGGCGGCGCGCATCGCCCGCAGGTGCTGGTTGACGGCCGTGGCGGTGACCCCGAGACGTACGGCCAGCTCGGTCGACGATGCCGGAGCCGCCAGCAGGGTGAGGAGCCCGGAGCGGGTCTCGCCGATGAGATCCCGCAGTGCCCGCGGCGCCTGCGGCCGGTCGCTGGTCCAGAGGGTGCCGAGACCGCGCGCCGGGTAGAACATGACCGGCGGCTCTTCGGGCGAGATCGGCGTCGACGGGTTGCGGCTGAACAGGGTGGGCACCAGGGTGAGCCCGTCGCCTGCGGTCGTACGCCGGTAGTCGACCTTCGACGTGGTGAGCCGGATCGTGAGGAGGTCGTCGGCGAGGGTGACTCGCGGCGAGATACCGGCGAACATCGACGCCATGCCGGAGTGGACGATCGTCCGGCCGCGATAGACGATGTCGGCCTCCAGCACTGCTCGCATCCGCTGCCAGTGCGGTTCGAAGCACGCGTCCCAGTAGTCGCGCAGCGCGGTGAGGACGCGGCGCAGCACCACCTGCGGGCGTCCGCTCAGGATCGCCGGCGGTCCGCCGTCGAAGTGGACCGCGGCGAGGTCGGCACGTACGCGCTGCGGCGAGGTCGCCGCGATCACCTCGAGCTCGTCCTCGAGCCGGGCGAGCGGCGTTCGCGGGCGCGGGTTGAGGAAGTCCGGTGTCCAGAGTCGCTGGTTGGTCAGCGCCAGCAGGGTCTCGCGATCCAGGTCCGCGCTGCCGACCGTACGGAGCCAGGGCAGGTGGAGCGGGAACCGCCCGGGGTCACGCAACGCCCGCAGCGACAGGGTGAGCTCGTTGAGCGGCGAGATGGCGAACCGGACCTCGCTCAGGTCGGGACCGGCCAGCTCGTACCTGATCATGAAGCAATACGCTACATCGTTAGCGCGCGCGGGCGCGGGGTGCGACAACTGGGCCCATGATCCGCCTTCCCAGCGACCCGGTCGAGCGCCCGCTCGTCGGCGCGGTCGCCGCCCTCTCGCTCGCCCGCGGCATGTTCTTCGCCGTCAGCGCGCTCTACTTCACCCGCACGGTCGGCCTCTCGGCGGTGACAGTCGGCATCGGCCTGACCGTCGCCGGAGCGGTCGGAGTCGTGGCGACGTACGCAGGTGGGCGGCTCAGCGACCGGTGGGGCGCCGACCGGGTGCAGCTATGGGCGATGGCGAGCTACGGTATCGCCCTGCTCGCTTACGCCCTGGCCCGCGACGTGGTCGCGTTCGTGCTGGTCGCGACGTGGGTCTCGGCCTCGCGAGGCTTCCAGTCGAGCGCCCAGTCGACGCTGGTCGCGCGCTGGTTCACCGGCCCCGAGCGGGTCGCCGTACGTGCCCGGCTGCGCGTGGTCATGAACGTGATGATCGGCGCGGGCACCCTGCTCGCCGCACTGGCCCTGGTGGTCGACACCGGGGCCGCCTATCGCACCACGATGGTGGTCGTCGGAGTGCTCACCACGCTCGCGGCGGTGCCGCTCATCGGGCTCAGACGACGGGTCGCCGGCCTGGCCGAGTGCATGGACGCCGGCTCCGGACCGACGGTGACCCCAGGGCCCTCACCGCTGCGCGACCGCACCTATGTGACCGCCACCGTGCTCAGCGGCGTGATGGCGATCCACTTCGGGGTGACCTCGATCGGGGTGCCGCTGTGGGTGGCCGACCACACCGATGCGCCGACGGTCCTGGTCTCGCTGCTCCTGGTGGTGAACACCGCCTACGTCGCGCTCTTCCAGGTGCGGGCCTCGCGCGGCACCCACGACATCGCCACAGCGGGCCGGGCCGTACGAGGTGCCGGGTTCCTGCTGCTCGCCGCCTGCCTTCTCTTCGCAGTGGCGGCCTATGCGGGCCCGGTCTTCGCCACGTGCCTGTTGCTGCTCGCCGCGCTGGCGGCCTCAGCCGCCGAGACGCGCGGCGAGGCGGGCAGCTGGGGACTGGCCTTCGAGCTAGCCGACCAGCAGCGGGCCGGCGCCTACCAGGGCGTGAGCCAGATGGGCTACGCGCTGGCCCACATGCTCGCGCCCCTGGTGGTGACCGCGACCGCGATCGACCACGGCACCGGCGGCTGGATGGTGCTGGGCGGGCTCTTCGCCGTCACCGGCATCCTCACCGCGCTGCTCGCCCGGCAGACCGCCGCGGCGCGCGCCCAGGATCAGCGCAGCGAGTACGTCGCCAGCGAGACGCCGGTGTAGTGCACGATGAACGCGAGGATCGTGAAGGTGTGGAAGACCTCGTGGAAGCCGAACCACTGCGGCCACGGGTTGGGCCGCTTGAAACCGTAGATGACACCGCCGGCGGTGTAGAGCGCGCCGCCGACACAGATCAGCGTGAAGGTGGCGATCCCGATCCCGACGCCCAGTGCGACGGCACCGGTGAAGAAGGACGGGATGAAGAAGATCGCCGCCCAGCCGAGCGCGATGTAGTTCGGGACGTAGAGCCAGCGCGGTGCCTCGGGCCAGAAGACCCGGAAGAAGACGCCCAGGATGGCCCCGGTCCAGACCACCGAGAGCAGCACGACCTGGGTGACGCCGTCGAGGAGCAGCAGCGAGAACGGGGTGTAGGAACCCGCGATCATCAGCATGATGTTGGCGTGGTCCCAGCGCTTCAGGATCGTGTGGGAGCGCGGGCTCAACTTCCCCATCGCGTTGCTGCGGTGGTAGATCGCGGAGACGGTGAAGAGCAGCAGCGCGGCCATCGTGAACACCGCCGCGCCGATCCGTGGCGCGCCGGCGGGAGCGAGCACGATCAGCACGATCCCGGCCGCCAGGGTGAGCGGGGCGCTGGCCAGGTGGATCCAGCCGCGCAGCTTCGGGAGGGCCTCGTGAACGGTCGAGGAGACCGAGTCGGTGATCGTGCCGACCTTGAGGCGCATCGCGTCCGTCATCTCGCTCATAAGGGCCAAGGCTATCGGTCCACCCTGAAGATCAGGTGAACCCCGTCCCGCTGGGAGATGTGGGCGCGGCGCCGATACCCTTCTGCACGTGGCAGACTGGAAGGAAGGCGTACGTCGGGTTCTCTACCCAGCCTACGAGGCGCGGATGCTCCGCAAGCTCGACACGTCCAAGCTGCCCAAGCACGTCGGGGTGATGCTCGACGGCAACCGTCGCTGGGCCAAGGAGGTCGGCCAGTCCACGGCCCACGGCCACCGCGCCGGCGCCGCCAACATCGAGCCGCTGCTGACCTGGTGCGACGAGATCGGCATCGAGGTGGTCACCCTGTGGCTGCTCTCCACCGACAACCTCAACCGCCCCGCCGACGAGCTCGCACCGCTCCTCGAGATCATCGCCGACGCGGTCGACTCGCTTGCAGACGTACGCCGCTGGCGGCTGCACCCGGTCGGCGCGCTAGATCTTCTGCCCGACTGGCTGTCCCAGCGCCTCAAGGCCGCCGAGGAGGCGACCCGGGACGTCGACGGGATGCTGGTCAACGTCGCGGTGGGCTACGGCGGCCGCCGCGAGATCGCCGATGCCGTACGCGCCCTGCTCAACGAGCACGCCACCCGCGGCACCTCGCTGGAGGAGCTTGCCCAGATCATCGACGTCGAGCACATCGCCGACCACCTCTACACCAAGGGCCAGCCCGACCCAGACCTGGTGATCCGTACGTCGGGGGAGCAGCGCCTCGGCGGGTTCCTGCTCTGGCAGAGCGCGAAGTCGGAGTTCTACTTCTGCGAGGCCTACTGGCCCGACTTCCGGCGCACCGACTTCCTGCGTGCCCTGCGGGCCTACGCCCACCGCGAGCGTCGCCTCGGAAGGTGATCGCTGTCCTGACCACTGGACGGAACATTTCGGTGGTGTCACCAGGTGTTCACAAAGAAAAATCGTTCGTGTTGCCACAGACCGTTGGTCCGGCGTCGTAGCGTTGTACCAACGGCGGGGAACAAATTCCCGTCGCACCTGGAGGCCCGTTACGTGAGTAGTCACGAACCGAACCTGCGTCAGGATCTCATCGATCCCGACGGGTGTGAGGCGGTCGGCACCCCGACTGACGGTCCACCGTCCGGTCCATCTGATTAGTGATGAAATGACCGGACTCATGGGTGTATGAGCCGGTCGCGAGAGGTGATCCGCGTGGCCAACCGAACCACGAACGAGCATGTCACCGAGGCCGATACGTCGGCCGCTCCGACACCGGCGTCGGAGTCTTCCCCCTCGGAGAGCGAGTCGCCTTCAGTGCGTACTTTCGTTCTCGACACCAGCGTCCTGCTCTCGGACCCGAAGGCAATGACGCGCTTCGCCGAGCACGAGGTCGTGCTCCCGGTGGTGGTGATCACCGAGCTGGAGGGAAAGCGGCACCATCCGGAGCTGGGCTACTTCGCCCGTTCCGCACTCCGGCAGCTCGACGAGCTGCGGATCACCCACGGCCGCCTGGACACCGCGGTCCCGGTCGGAGAGACGGGCGGCACCATCCGCGTCGAGCTCAACCACACGGACCCGTCCTCGCTGCCGAGCGGATTCCGGCTCGGGGACAACGACACTCGGATCCTCGCGGTCGCGCGCAACCTGAAGGGCGACGGGCTCGACGTCACCCTGGTCTCCAAGGACCTGCCGATGCGGATCAAGGCGTCCGCGGTCGGGCTGAAGGCCGAGGACTACCGCGGTGAGCGGATCAACGACTCCGACCCGGGCTACTCCGGGATGGCCGAGCTGGACGTCGCCGCGGCGGACGTCGACGAGCTCTACGACGACGGCGTCCTCGACCTCGACACGGCCCGCGACCTGCCCTGCCACACCGGTCTGGTGCTGATGTCGGACCGCGGGACCGCGCTCGGCCGGGTCGGTCCCGACAAGCAGGTCCACCTCGTCCGCGGCGACCGGGAGGTCTTCGGGATCCACGGCCGCTCCGCGGAGCAGCGGATCGCGCTCGAGATGCTGCTCGACCCCGAGGTCGGCATCGTCTCCCTCGGTGGCCGGGCCGGCACCGGGAAGTCCGCGCTGGCGCTGTGCGCCGGCCTGGAGGCGGTCATGGAGCGCAACCAGCACAAGAAGGTGCTCATCTTCCGTCCGCTCTTCGCCGTCGGCGGCCAGGAGCTCGGCTACCTGCCCGGCACCGAGGGCGAGAAGATGTCGCCGTGGGGCCAGGCGGTCTTCGACACCCTCTCCGCGGTGACCACGCAGGACGTGATCGACGAGATCATCGACCGGGGCATGCTGGAGGTGCTGCCGCTGACCCACATCCGCGGCAGGTCGCTCCACGACTCGTTCGTGATCGTCGACGAGGCGCAGTCGCTGGAGCGCAACGTGCTCCTGACGGTGCTCTCCCGCATCGGCGCCAACTCGAAGGTCGTGCTCACCCACGACGTCGCCCAGCGCGACAACCTCCGGGTCGGACGCCACGACGGCGTGGTCGCGGTGATCGAGAAGCTGAAGGGCCACCCGCTCTTCTCCCACGTGACCCTGACCCGCTCCGAGCGCTCGCCGATCGCCGCGCTCGTCACCGAGATGCTGGAGAACGTGGTGCCGTAGTTCTTCCGCCGTAATCATTGTCACGTCAACGGCCCCAGACCTGTAAGGTCTGGGGCCGTTGTGATTTCTGTGACTCATGTTACGGAAGTGATGCTCAGGACGGTCATTTCTGACCTACAAACGGTGCGTCCGGTTTGATACGGGGTTGGCGCTCATGCATTGTTTGCGGGTCTGCAATGCCTCAGCCCCCGAATGAGAGCCCGTGACCAAGCCAGTTCATCGTGCCCCGCGACATCGCGGTGCGCCAGCGAATCCGCTTGTCGACGTTCCGCACAAGGCTGCGCGTACGACCGCCAAGACAACCCTCCTCCTCTCCGTCCTCGCCCTAGGCGGGACGGGCGCCGCAGTCGCGGGTGGGGTGGCCTACACCGGCCCCGCCACCGACGACCCGACGCTCAGCGCGGGTGAGTCGGCAGCCGCCGACATCCCCGAGCTCACCGACGCCCAGCGCGCCGCGATCGAGGCCGAGTCCGCCGCCCGTGGCGGCGAGACCTCCCTGTCGCGTTCGGCCGGTGACCGCCGCGAGGTCGCCGACCCCGGCAAGCAGGCCGCATTGTCGGCCAGCAACGACGTACGGGCCATCGCCGGCGTCGAAGAGATCGAGATCGATCTGCGCAACCCCAAGGACATCGCCAAGTCGATGCTCGGCGACTTCGGCTGGGGGATGGACCAGTTCTCCTGCCTGGAGCCGCTGTGGGAGAAGGAGTCCGGCTGGAACCACACCGCCGCCAACCCCTCCTCCAGCGCCTACGGCATCCCGCAGGCCCTCCCGGGCTCAAAGATGGCCAGCGCAGGCGACGACTGGGAGACCAACCCCGCCACCCAGATCGAGTGGGGCCTCGGCTACATCAACGACCGCTACGGCTCCCCCTGCGGCGCCTGGAGCCACTCCCAGTCCGTCGGCTGGTACTGAGCCAACGCCGAGTCGGCTCATCCTGACCTGAAATCTCGCCGAGTCGGCGCGTTAGAACGCGCCGACTCGGCGTGGTTCTTCGTCAGTTCGAGCCGACTCGGCGCCTGATCCGGTCAGGATGAGCCGACTCGGCGTTTCAGGGGTGGGTCATCGACTCGACGTCCAGGGCTTCGTCGAGCTGGGCCTCGGTGAGGGTGCCGTTGGCGACGTAGCCGAGCTCGAGGACGGTTTCCCGGATCGTGGCGCCGTTGGCGAGGGCCTGCTTGGCGACCTTGGCGGCGGCCTCGTAGCCGATGTACTTGTTGAGCGGCGTGACGATCGAGGGGGAGGACTCGGCGTAGGCGCGGAGGCGCTCCGGGACGGGGACGATCCCGTCGACGGTGCGCTCGGCCAGGACGGTCATCGAGGTGGCGAGCAGACGGATCGACTCCAGCACGTTGCGGGCCATCACCGGCATCGCGACGTTGAGCTCGAAGGCGCCCGAGGCGCCGGCGGCGGTCACCGCGGCGTCGTTGCCGATCACCTGGAAGGCGACCATCAAGGTGGCCTCGGGCACGACCGGGTTGACCTTGCCGGGCATGATCGAGGAGCCCGGCTGGAGGTCGGGCAGGTGGATCTCGGCCAGGCCGGTGGTGGGGCCCGACGACATCCAGCGCAGGTCGTTGTTGATCTTGATGAGGCCGACCGCGATCGTCTTCAGTACGCCGGAGAGCTCGACCAGCGAGTCGCGGGTGCCCTGGGCCTCGAAGTGGTTGCGGGCCTCGGTGAACGGCTGACCGGTGCGGCTGGAGAGGTCGGCGATCACGGCCTGCGGGAACCCGGCGGGCGTGTTGATGCCGGTCCCGACCGCGGTCCCGCCCAGCGCCAGCTCGCGCACCCTCGGGAGCACCGACTCCAGCCGCTCGGCCGCGTAGCGGACGGTGGCTGCGTACCCTCCGAACTCCTGGCCCAAGGTGACCGGCGTGGCGTCCATCAGGTGCGTACGCCCCGACTTCACCAGGCCGGAGAACTCCTCGGCCTTCGCCTCGAGCGAGCCGGCCAGCACGTCGATCGCGGGCAGCAGCTGCTCGGTGACGGCGACGGCGGCCGCGACGTGGATCGCGGTCGGGAAGGTGTCGTTGGAGGACTGGGAGGCGTTGACGTGGTCGTTGGGATGTACCTCCCTGCCGGCCCGAGCCACCAGGGAGGCGATCACCTCGTTGGCGTTCATGTTGGAGGACGTGCCGGACCCGGTCTGGAAGACGTCGATCGGGAACGCGTCGTCGTGCCGGCCCTCGGAGACCTCGCCCGCGGCGGCGATGATCGCCTCGGCCTTGTCGCCGGGCAGGACGCCGAGGTCGAAGTTGGCCTTGGCAGCGGCCGCCTTCACATGACCGATCGCATGGATCAGCGCGGGCTCGATGGGCGTGCCCGAGATGGGGAAGTTCTCCACGGCCCGCTGGGTCTGGGCGCGCCACAGCGCGTCCTTCGGGACCCGGACCTCTCCCATGGAGTCGTGCTCGATACGAAAGCTCATGTCGTCCATGTTTGATTCAACCTTTGACTAGTTGGTGCCATTCCCTCGCGAGACCCCACCGGCAGAGAGCCGGCCCACATAGAGCCAGTACGTCTCGGAGTGCCCCTGCAGGTCGACCGGGTAGGAGAGCGCCTCGGCCTCGTCGAAGACCTGCGCCATCACCTCCAGCAGCGCCGGAGCCTTCGCCGCAGACCACACCACCACGGTGCCACCCGGGGCCGTGGCCCGCCGGGCATCCGCCAGCGCGGGCGCCTCGTAGAGCGCTCCGTTGGCGTCGTGGACCAGGTAGCCGGGGCCGTTGTCCACGTCCAGGAGCACGACGTCGTACGCCTCGGCACGGCTCTCCCGCAGGACCACGGCCACGTCGGCGACCTCGATGTGGACGCGCTCGTCCTTCAGCAGGTCGGGGCCGTGGGGGATCCGGCCGACCCGCATCCACTCGACCAGGCGCGGCTCGATCTCGACGACCGTGACCGCCTCGACCCGCGGGTCGGTCAGCACGGCCTCGAGGGTGAACCCGAGCCCGAGGCCGCCGATGAGCACGTGCCTCGGCTCCGGGTGCAGCTCGAGGGCGTGCGTCGCCAGCGCCTTCTCGGTCGAGGTCTCCCGGGTGTCCATCACGAAGATCCCGTTGGCCCGCAGCTCCAGGTGGCCGTCCGCTCGATGCCGTAGGGCCAGGCCACCGTCGACGATCACCGATTCAGTCCCGCTCACGCGTCCATTGTGTCGGATGTGGGTACCGGGCCCTTCATGAGCGATGACAACACCCAGTTCCCAGCCCAGCAGCAGGAGCCTCCCGGGCTCACCGGTGAGATGGACCCGCTGCCCGACCACGGCGAGTCCAGCTACCAGGGCCACGGCCGCCTCGATGGCAAGGTCGCGCTCATCACCGGTGCCGACTCCGGCATCGGCCGCGCGGTCGCCATCGCGTACGCCCGTGAGGGGGCCGACGTGGCCTTCACCTACCTCCCGGAGGAGGAGCCGGACGCCCAGGAGACCTCGAAGCTGGTCGAGGAGGCCGGACGTACGCCGCTGGCCATCCCGATCGACCTGCGCGAGCGTGAGGCGTGCGACGAGGTCGTCGAACGCACCGTGCAGGAGCTCGGCGGCCTCGACATCCTGGTCAACAACGCCGGCTACCAGTTCGCCCGCGACAAGGGCCTGACGGACATGGACGACGAGCGGATCGACCGGACCTTCAAGACCAACCTGTACGCCCTCCTCTGGCTGAGCCGGGCCGCCGTCCCGCACCTGAAGAAGAGCAAGGGCTGCGTCATCAACAACGCCTCGATCCAGGCGTACGAGCCGACGACCAGCCTGCTCGACTACGCGGCCACCAAGGCGGCCATCAACAACTTCACCGTCAACCTCGCCGCCGAGCTCGGCCCCGACGGGGTCCGGGTGAACGCGGTGGCCCCGGGGCCGATCTGGACCCCGCTGCAGCCGGCGACGCAGGCGCCGGAGAAGGTGGAGAAGTTCGGGGCCAACACGCCTTTGGGGCGCGCCGGCCAGCCGGCCGAGGTCGCGCCGGCGTTCGTCTTCCTGGCATCACCGGCCGAGGCGTCCTACGTCTCCGGCACCGTTCTCGGGGTGACTGGGGGACGGCCGGTGTTCTGATGGCCGCGAGCAGCTTTCACGACGAAAAGATCGAGGGCGGCGGTCCGGACGAGCGGCCGGAGGAACGGATCACCCGCAACTGGAACGAGCTCCTCCAGGAGCTGCGGGTGCTGCAGACGGGTGTGCAGATCCTCACCGGCTTCCTGCTGACCGTCCCGTTCTCGCCCCGCTTCACGGACCTGGCCGACCATCAGCAGACGATCTACCTCGTCGTGCTGGTCGGCTCGGTCATCACCACGTCCCTCATCATCGCTCCGGTCTCCTTCCACCGGATCCTGTTCCGGCGCCGCCAGCGGCCGTGGCTGGTCAAGGCCTCGCACGGCTGTGCACGGGCCGGACTGGCAGGCTTCGCAATCACCTCGGCGCTGGTCGTGCTGCTCGTCTTCGACGTCGTCCTCTCCTTCGGAGCCGGGGTCGTCGCCGCCGTCTGCGTCCTGGTCCTGTTCGTCTCGCTGTGGGCGGGGCTGCCGCTGATGAACGGGAAAAACAACTCCCACTGATCCGATGTGATGACCACCACAGCGGGAGTACGCTGGGGGGAAACCGAGTCTTGGTGGGCTTATGTGGTCGATCTTCTGGATCCTCGTCGCGGTGCTGCTCGGAGTGGCCGAGGCGTTAACGATGACGCTGGCGTTCGCGTTCGTCGCCGGCGGGGCGCTGCTTGCCGCGGGCAGCGCGGCCCTCGGCGCGCCAGTGCTGGTGCAACTGCTCGTCTTCGTCCTCGCGGGCGGTGGCAGCGTGCTGCTGGTGCGGCCGGTGGCGCGTCGGCACCTGGCGATGCCGCCGCCGTCGCGTGACGGCACCGACGCGCTGGTCGGCCGCCAGGCGGTCGTTCTCGCGGAGGTGAGCTACGCGCACGGGCTGGTCCGGCTCGCGGGTGAGGAATGGACCGCCCGGCCCTATGACGAGGACCTGGTCATCCCGGTCGGATGCCGGGTCGACGTGCTCGAGATCGAAGGCGCGACGGCGCTCGTGCACCCGCGCGACCCGCTGTCGCTGTCCCCCTAGAGGAGGGCGTACGAGATGGAACTTCTGCTGATCGTTCTGGTCATGGTCGCGCTGGTCGTGGGGGCGGTCGCCTCGACGGTGCGGATCGTGCCGCAGGCCCGGCGCTACAACATCGAGCGCTTCGGGCGCTACCGGATCACCCTGCAGCCGGGGCTCAACTTCGTGATCCCGCTGGTGGACCGGGTCAACACCAAGCTGGACGTACGCGAGACGGTCTACTCCTCCAACCCGCGGCCGGTGATCACCGAGGACAACCTGGTGGTCAACATCGACACGGTGCTCTACTACCAGATCACCGACCCGCGGTCGGCCGCCTACGAGGTCGCCAACTACCTGCAGGCGATCGACCAGCTCACCGTCACCACGCTGCGAAACCTGATCGGCTCGATGGACCTGGAGAGCACCCTGACGTCGCGCGAGACGATCAACGCGCGGCTGCGTGAGGTGCTCGACGACGCCACCGGGAAGTGGGGGATCCGGGTCAACCGGGTCGAGATCAAGGCGATCGACCCGCCGGCCTCGATCAAGGAGGCGATGGAGAAGCAGATGCGGGCCGAGCGCGACAAGCGCGCCGCCATCCTGCATGCCGAGGGCAAGCGGGCCTCGCTGATCCTCGAGGCAGAGGGCACCCGGCAGAAGTCCATCCTGGAGGCGGAGGGCAACCAGCAGGCCAGGGTGCTCGAGGCCGACGGTGAGGCCACGGCGCTCGAACGGGTCTTTCAGGCGGTCCACGCCAACGACGCCGACGCCAAGGTCCTGGCCTACAAGTACCTCGAGATGCTGCCGTCGCTCGCCTCGCACGGCAACTCGTTCTGGGTCATCCCCGGCGAGCTCACCGAGGCGATGCGTACGGTCACCGGCGCCTTCGCCGACAACGCCTCCTCTATGCGGTCGGCGAAGGTCTCGGACAACGGCCACGAGGCAGGACGTACGCCGCCGGTTCCCTCTCCTCACGAAGCGATCGAGCAGGCCGAGCACGAGGCGGCCAAGGCGGTCGAGGCGGCTCAGGAGGAGTCGGCCCGGGCCGATCGCATCATCGGGTGACGCCGCGGGAGGTGGCAGAAACCCGTTTCCTAGGGCACCTGGCCGCTGACAGGATGGCCGGGTGCCGCTGCCCACTCCGACGCTGAAGACCGAGCGGTTGCGGCTACGGCCGTTCGCCGACACCGATGCCGAGCCGCTGTTCGCGCTCCAGAGCGATGCGTACGTCCTGCGCTACTGGGACTCGCCGCCGTGGACCGACCCGGCGCGTGCCGAGCAGTTCATCGCCCGGAGCCATGAGATGGCCGAGGAGGGGAGCGGGGTGCGGCTGGTCATCGAGAGCGACTCCACCTTCGTCGGCTGGTGCACCGTGAACTCCTGGAATCCCGAGTTCCGCAGCGCGTCGCTGGGCTACTGCCTCGCCCGGGCCGGGTGGGGCCACGGCTTCGCGACCGAGGCCGTGGGCGCGGTGCTGGGGTGGGCGTTCGAGACGCTGGACCTGAACCGGGTCCAGGCGGAGGCCGACACCCGCAACGCCGCCTCCGCACGCGTGCTGGAGAAGCTCGGGTTCACGCTGGAGGGGACGCTGCGCGAGGACTGCGTCGTGAACGGCGACGTCTCGGACTCGTGGGTGTTCGGCCTGCTCCGGCGGGAGTGGATCTCCCGGTAACGGGGTACCGCACCGGACATGAGCCAGCAACCGCTACCAGCAGAGGGGCCCGACGACCCCGAGTACACCGAGGAGTCCGGGCAGGTCTCCGAGACCCAGCGCCTCGACGAGGACGAGGCCGGCACGCCGATCGCGCCCGCGGACTCGACGGCGGGCTATCCCGACTCCGAGTCCGGCGACCCGGACACGCGGGGGTCCGGACCGAGCGAGGCGCCGCCGGAGAACCGGCGCGACAACGAAGTCTAGGGACCCCCTCGGCCCGGGTGCAGGAGAAGCTGGGTTCAGGCTCGAGGGGGCATCAGGCGCGTTCGTGGCCTCCAGCAGGATCAGCCGAAGAGGTCACCCAGCCAGGACTCGCGGTGGTGGCCGCGTCGGTTGTCCTGGCGGCGGTCGTCGTCATAGTCGCGCCGCTCGTACTCCCGCTTGTCATAGCGTCGCTCGTCGCGCTTCTCCTGGCGCTGCTCCTGACGCGGCTGCTGGTAGCCGCCGGGCTGCGGGGCGCCGACGGACCGTTCGACGATCTTGTCGATCTCGCCTCGGTCCAGCCACACGCCACGGCACTGCGGGCAGTAGTCGATCTCGATGCCTTGGCGCTCGCTCATCATCAGGGTGGCACCGTCGATGGGGCACTGCATGGGGGTCTCCTCGTCGTCGGGGATCGGCGCCCATCAACCTATCCGGTCGTCCGGCACCGCCGATGCTCAGCGCCGGCGGACGTCCGGTCTTCGGCCGTTCCGGAAGGAATGGGATCAGTCGCCGAGACGCTTGAACGGCTCGATGGCGAAGACGACGTCGACGGCGACGTCGAAATAGGCGGCGATCCGCAGAGCTAGATGCAGCGAGGGGCTGTATTCGCCCCGCTCCAGGTAGCCCACGGTCTGGTAGTGGACGCCGAGGGCGTCGGCGAGCTCCCGACGGGAGATGCCGCGTTCGGCGCGTAGCATCGCGATCCGGTTGTAGACGGTGTCCGATTCGTTGGCCACAGGTCAGTAGCCCCTGGACATGACCTTGTCGCGCGCCGCCGCGATCGCGGAGCCGGTCTGGCGGCGAGCCATCCGGCGGAGCACGATCGGTGCCAGCACGAGGCCGACCACGGCCCAGACGCCGAGGACGCCGAACATCTCGACCGTGCGCCAGGAGTCTCCGATCTCCGCGGCCTCCGCCCCCGCGGGCATCATCGCGGACCGCGTGCCGAGCCCGAGCCAGTAGAAGGGGAAGATCTGCCCGACCCACTGCAGCCAGGTGGGCATCGCGGTGATCGGGTAGAAGATGCCGGAGATCGCGATCAGCAGCATCGAGGCCAACATGATCAGCATCGACTGGGCGCTCGACTTGAAGATCGAGCCGAGCGCCGACCCGATCGGAACGGTCGCGACCATGCCGACGACGAAGATGACCGGGAGCAGCAGCGCCGTGCGGCCGTCGATCCGGAGGTCGCCGATCACCGTCATCGCGGGAATCGCGAGCAGCACCAGGCTGGCCAGCGTGGTCAGCCCGAAGAACCAGATCTTGCCGATCAGGTAGCCGAGCATTCCGTCGGGCGTCGCTTTGGCCCGCAGCAGCGTGCCGTCCTCACGGTCGGTGGCGATCTGCATCGCCGGGCCCGCGAGGCCGCCGAAGGCGATCGACATCCCGATCAGGCTCGGCAGCACCATCGCACCCAGGGCGAGGTCGGTGCCGGGCACGGTGTTGCCGCGCATGAACAGCAGCGTCACCGTGAAGCTGACCGGGAACAGGAGCATCCAGAAGATGTCGCCGACGTCGGTCAGCGAATACTTGGTCTCCAGCCAGCCGCGGTGCAGCCCGGCGCGTACGGCAACGCCGCGCGTGCTTGTCGTCCCGGTGGTGATCATGAGAGCGCCTCCAGCTTCTCGTGCTCGTCGGCCTGGCCGCTCTCGACCCGCTGGACGAGCGCGAGGTAGGTGTCCTCGAGGTTGGCCCGTTTCACCTCGAGCTCGGTCACGTCGGGGTTGGTCGCGAGCAGGCGGCGTACGAACTCGGTCGGATCGCGGTCCTCGACGGCGTGCACGTGCCGCTCGCCTCCGGCGGTCCAGCGGACCTCCGCCTTGGTCGCGAGGTCGAGGGCCAGCTTGTCGGGACTGCCGTCGGCGATGATCGTGCCGCGGTCGAGCACGAGGATCCGGTCGGCGAGCTTCTCCGCCTCGGCCAGGTCGTGGGTGGTCAGCAGCACGGTCGTGTTCTCGAAGTCGGAGAGCCGGTGCACGAGTTCGTGGAACTCTCGTCGCGCGTGCGGGTCGAAGCCGGCCGTCGGCTCGTCGAGGAACACCAGCTCAGGACGGCCGACGATACCGATCGCGACGTCGACCCGGCGGCGCTGGCCGCCGGAGAGCCGCATCACCCTCTGGTCTGCGTGGGCGGTGAGGCCGACGACGGCGAGGAGCTCGTCGACGTCCCACGGGCGAGGGACCTCAGCGGTGGCGTACGGCGCATAGAACCGCGCGTGGTAGTCGAGCAGGTCGCGCACCCGCCAGCGGCTGTGGTCCCGCCATGACTGGAGCACGACGCCGACCCGCGCTCGCCACCGCTCGTCGCCCCGTGCCGGGTCGGAGCCCAGCACCGAGACGTCGCCCGAGGCCGGCATCCGGAATCCTTCAAGGACCTCGATGGTCGTGGTCTTGCCGGCGCCGTTGGGGCCGAGCAGGGCGACGACCTCGCCGCGACGGGCGGAGAAGGTCACGCCCTTGAGCACGTCGTTGCTGCCGTAGCGCACCCGCAGGTCGCGTACGTCGAGCGCGAGGTCGGTGAGCGCTGTTGTGCTCTCGCTATCGGGCATAGCAGGAATACTACGACCGATAGACGAAGTGTGACAGCGAATTGGGTAGGCCCCCCGCTCAGCGCTCCTTGGAGCGCACCCGGATCCCGGTCAAGGGGACGGTGGTCGTCCCGCTCGGGTCGGTGAAGAAGTCGTTGCCCTCGCCGTCGACGACGATGAAGGCCGGGAAGTTCTCGACCTCGATCTTCCAGACCGCCTCCATGCCGAGCTCGGGGTACTCGAGCACCTCGACCGACTTGATGCAGTCCTGCGCGAGCCGGGCGGCGGGGCCGCCGATGGAGCCGAGGTAGAAGCCGCCGTAGGTGCCGCAGGCCTCGGCCACGACCTTGGAGCGGTTGCCCTTGGCGAGCATGACCATCGAGCCGCCCGCGGCCTGGAACTGCTCGACGTAGGAGTCCATCCGGCCGGCGGTGGTCGGGCCGAAGGAGCCCGACGCCATCCCCTCGGGCGTCTTGGCGGGCCCGGCGTAGTAGACCGGGTGGTTCTTCAGGTAGTCCGGCATCTCCTCGCCGGCGTCGAGGCGCTCCTTGATCTTGGCGTGCGCGATGTCGCGGGCCACGACCATCGGGCCGGACAGCGACAGGCGGGTCTTGACCGGATGCTGCGAGAGCGTCGCCAGGATCTCCGACATCGGCTGGTTCAGGTCGATGTCCACGACCTCGCCGGCCGCGATCTCCTCGGCCATGCCGGCATCGGGCATGTACTGCGCCGGGTCGGTCTCGAGCTGCTCGAGGAACACCCCGTCGCGGGTGATCTTGCCCAGCGCCTGGCGGTCGGCGGAGCAGGAGACCGCGATCGCCACGGGGCACGAGGCGCCGTGGCGGGGGAGCCGGACGACGCGTACGTCATGGCAGAAGTACTTGCCACCGAACTGGGCCCCGATCCCGAAGGACTGGGTCAGCTCGAAGACCTTCTCCTCCAGCTCCGTGTCGCGGAAGCCGTGGGCGCTCATCGAGCCCTCGGTCGGGAGGTTGTCGAGGTAGTGGGCCGAGGCGTACTTGGCCGTCTTCAGCGCGAACTCCGCGGAGGTCCCGCCGATGACGACGGCGAGGTGGTACGGCGGGCAGGCGGCGGTGCCGAGCGAGCGGATCTTCTCGTCGAGGAAGGTCAGGATCCGGTCGGGGTTGAGGATCGCCTTGGTCTCCTGGAACAGGAACGACTTGTTGGCCGAGCCGCCGCCCTTCGCCATGAAGAGGAACTTGTACTCCGGGCCGTTCTCGCCCTCGGTGGTCGAGTAGATCTCGACCTGCGCGGGCAGGTTGGAACCGGTGTTCTTCTCCTCGTACGTGGTCAGCGGCGCCAGCTGGGAGTAGCGCAGGTTGAGCTTGGTGTAGGCGTCGAAGACACCGCGGCTGACGGTCTCGGCGTCGTCGGCGCCGGTCAGCACGCCCTCGGACTTCTTGCCCATCACGATCGCGGTGCCGGTGTCCTGGCACATCGGCAGGATCCCGCCGGCGGAGATGTTGACGTTCTTGAGCAGGTCGAGCGCGACGAAGCGGTCGTTGCCGGAGGCCTCGGGGTCGTCGATGATCTTGCGGAGCTGCTGGAGGTGGGCCGGGCGGAGGTACTGGTTGATGTCCTTCATCGCCTCGGCGGTCAGCCGGCGGATCGCCTCGGGGTCGACCTTGAGGAACTTGCGCCCGTCGACCTCGATCTCTTCCACCCCCTCGCTCGTGATCAAGCGGTAAGGAGTGTCGTCCTTGCCGGTCGGGAGGAGGTCGGAGTATCGGAACTCAACGTCAGCCACGGAAGAGAATCGTACGCCGCCACGGCCCCGGTCCCGGCGTCGGCTCCGGAGCCGAGACCAGGACCGAGACCAGGACCGTGACCAGGGGAAGCGACAACCTCAGGAGTGGTCGTGGACGACCACGCCGCGGATGTTGGCTCCGTTGAGCAGGTCGTCGTACCCCTCGTTGACCTGCTCGAGCGTGTAGGTGCGGGTGATCAGCTCGTCGAGCTTGATGTCGCCCTTCTGGTAGAGCCCCAGGATCCGCGGGATGTCGTACGTCGGGTTGCAGTCGCCGAACAGGCTGCCCTTGATCGTCTTGCGGAACAGCGTGGTCACCGCGCCGGAGAGCTGGATCGTCGGCTCGGTGAGCTTGTTGAGACCGGTGAGGACAAGCACCCCGCCCTTGCCGATCGCGTCGAAGCCGTCGGTGACGTTCTCGGCGGTGACCAGGCCCTGGGTGAGGATGGCGGAGTCGGCGAGCTGGCCGCGGGTCAGGTTGGTGACCTCGGCCAGCGCGGAGGCGGCGTCGGCGAAGGCGTGGGTGGCGCCGAGCTGGAGCGCGGCCTCGCGCTTGTTCTCCAGCGGGTCGACGGCGACGACGTACTTCGCGCCGGCCAGTCGCGCGCCCTGGACGGCGTTGATGCCGATGCCGCCGATGCCGTAGACCACGACGGTGTCGCCGGGCTTGACCGCCGCGGTGTTGACCGCGGACCCGAAGCCGGTGGGTACGCCGCAGCCGACCAGCACGGCCGACTCGAGCGAGAGGTCGTCGTCGACCTTGACCACCGAGTTCTGGTGGATGACCCCGAACTGGCTGAACGTGCCGAGCATGCACATCGCGCCGTACTGCCCAGCGGGTCCGGTGATCGGGAACCGCTCACCCGGCAGGTAGCCCTCGAGGATGGTCGCGCCCATGTCGCAGATCGACTGCTGGCCGTTGGAGCAGTAGCGACAGGTGCCGCAGTTGGGGATGAAGGAGCAGACCACGCGGTCGCCGGCCTTGACCCGGGTGACGCCGGGGCCGACCTCCTCGATGACGCCGGCGCCCTCGTGACCGAGGACCATCGGCAGCCGGGCCTCGAGGTCACCGTGGGCGATGTGCACGTCGGAGTGGCACAGCCCGGCATGCGTGTAGCGGATCAGCACCTCGCCCGCCTGGGGCTTGTCGAGGTCGAGCTCCTCGATCACGATCGGCTTGCCGGGTTCGTAGACGACTGCAGCCTTGGTCTTCATGCTGACTCCTAGCGTGTTCCGGGATGGGAGCGGGGGATCCTTGCCACAGTCCCAGCGCCGTCGGCCGCCGGGTGTTCAGAACCTGAACAGTTCGCTTCCGGTCGACAGGACCGCCGGTTAATGTGACGTAAGCCACATTCGATGGGGGGATGCTGTGCCGACCACGACGTCATCGCATGACCCGTCGTCGCCTGAACCGTCAGCGCCGGAGCGGATCGCCGCGTCGTGGCATCGCTCGCGGCTCGCCGGGGTCGACCCGGTGCGCGCCCACGGTTCGCTCTCACCGGTCGACATCGACCCGCACGGATCCCTCTACGTGGCAGCCGATCCGGTCCTGAACGAGCTGGCCGAGAACCTCGACGGCACGACGTACGCCACCTTGCTGGTCGACCGGGACTGCCGGATCGTGCACCGCTGGTGCGGCCGGGCGCAGGTGGCGAGGGCGTTCGACGGCCTCGGGGTGGACCTGGGTGCCAGCCTGCTCGAGGAGCGGCTCGGCACGAACGCGCCGGGAACCGCGCTCGAGACCAGGCTGCCGGTGCTGGTGCACGGCCCCGAGCACTTCGCCGAGATGCTACGCGACTTCAGCTGCTTCGCGATGCCGATCCGGCACCCGGTGACCCACCGGATCGAGGGCGTCCTCGACATCACCTCCCTGGCCAGCGACGCCAACCCGCTCCTGCGGCCGGTGGTGCAGCGCGCGGTGACCGACATCCAGCGGCGTCTCCAGGACGGCAGCCGCACCACCGACAAGCAGCTGCTCCTGGCCTTCCATGAGGCCGTGGTGGCGTGCCGGGGTGCGCTGGTCGCGGTCGGCGAGAACCTGACCGTGGCCAACCAGACGGCCCAGGACACCCTGACCGGCGCGGATATCGCCGTGCTGCGGATCCTGCTCCAGGACGTACATCTTCCGGGGGCGACGGTCATGGACATGAACCTGGAGTCGGGGGAGTCGGTCCATGTGCATGCCGAGGTGCTCGACACCCGCCGGCTGGCCGCGCTGGTACGCATCGAGCCCCGCGAGCCGCGACGTGGGCTCTCGGTCAGCGCGATGACCGAGGAGGCACGGGAGCCGGGGACGATCCTGGTGGCCGGACCTCCGGGGTCCGGACGTACGTCGCTGGCCAGGGAGCTCGCGCCGTCGTCGCCGATCACTCTGCTCACCGGCGCCACGACGGTCCTGGAGGGCGACGGCAACTGGGCCAAGCAGTTCCGGCGCCGGATGGCGGCCGGAGTGGGCACCGTCATCATCGACGGCCTCGAGCTGCTCTCCGACGCGCTCCTCGGTGTCGTCGCGGATGCGCTGGAGAGCCGGACGCGCGCCCACGTGGTGATGGTCTCGGCCCCGTTGGCGGAGCTCTCCGAGCACACCGCGGCGGTGGCCGCGCTGGCCTCCCGCGTCGAGGAGAAGCTGCCGCTGGCGGCGCGGCGCGACGAGATCCCCGGGCTGGCCCGAGAGCTGCTCTCCGGGATCAACCCGGACGCCTTCCTGACGCCCGGCGTCGAGCGGATGCTGGTCGAGCACCGCTGGCCGGGCAACGTACGCGAGCTGCGGGCCGTGCTCGCACATGCCGCCGCCCGCCGTCGGTTCGGCGCGATCGTCGCCGCCGACCTGCCGCCGAAGCTCGGCTCCGTGCCGGGGCCGCGGGCGGCCGTCCGGCCGCTCGACCAGGCCGAGCGCGACGTCATCCTGCACGAGCTGATCAAGCACGACGGCAACAAGGCCGCGGTCGCCCGCGAGCTCGGCATCTCGCGCACCACGCTGTACGCCAAGATGCGGGCGCTGCGGATCTCGACCTACTAGAAGTATCCCGCTGTGCGGGCCCTCGGGCTGCGGCCGCTCGGGGATGCGCGCTATGGTCGGAGACGTCCACACGGGAGTCCGCGGCAGCGGGCTGAGAGGGAGCTGGAGCCGCTCCGACCGTTACACCTGATCCGGATCATGCCGGCGAAGGAAGTGATTGGTTGTGCTTCTTCCACGTATTTTCTGTCTGGTCTCCTCGACCGATGACCTCGCCCTGCTGCCCGACTTCGCCGAGGCCGGGGTCGCCGGCTTCCAGGTCCGGGACAAGGCCGCGACCACCCGGGAGCTGCTCGCTCTGACGGCGACCGTGATCGAGCGGGTCGGTGCGTACGACGCCTGTGTGGTGGTCGACGACCGGCTCGACGTGGCGCTCGCGTCCGGTGCGCACGGCGTCCACCTCGGTGCCTCCGACCTTCCGCTGGCCGAGGCCCGGCGGATCGCCGACGCCGTCGCTCCGGGGCTGGTCATCGGCGCGACCTGCCGGGACCGTGCCGCGGTCGAGGCGGCCGCCGCCGTGGGCGCGGATTACGCCGGCTTCGGCCCGATCTTCGCCACCACCTCCAAGGCCGGGCTCCCCGACCCGCTGGGGGTCTCCGCGGTCTCCGACGCTGCCGGTGTCCTCCCGCTGATCGCGATCGGCGGGATCTCGACGGCTTCCGCCGGGGCTGTACGCGCCGCCGGTGCCCACGGGGTCGCCGTGATCGGCGGGCTCTGGCGACAACCCGACCCACGCCAGGCCGCGAAGGAGCTCGTGGAAGCCGTCGGCTGATGCGGGCGCGGATCCTCGGTGCCGGGATCGTCGGGCTCTCCGTGGCCGACGAGCTGATCCGCCGTGAGCACGAGGTCACGGTGGTCGATCCGGCGCCGGGCTCGGGGGCGTCGTACGCCGCGGCCGGCATGCTCAGCCCGGCCGGTGAGGCCTGGTACGGCGAGGAAAAGCTGACCCGGCTCTGTCTGTCGTCCCTGGCGCTCTGGCCCGACTTCGCCGCCCGGCTCGGGGTGCCCGTGCACACCCGCGGGACCCTGCTGGTCGGCCTCGATGCCGGGGACGTCCAGCAGGTCGAGCGGCAGCTCTCGGTGCTCGATCTCGCCGGGGTCTCCTACGAGAGGCTCCTACGCCGCGAACTGCTCGCCCGTGAACCCGGACTCGGCCGCGTGGCGGGCGGGGCCTTCCTCGCCGAGGACCACTCCGTCGACCCGCGTGCGGTCGTCGCGGCCCTGCTCGATCGGGTCGGGGACCGTGTTGGTCTCGACACGCCTCCGCCTAGCGGCTCCGGCGGCTCGACCGACGGAACCGCTGGTCGAGCCGCCGTCGTGAGGGACGAACGACGGCGTGTCGAGACCAACACGGTCACCGTCATCGCGACCGGCGCGAAGCTGCCCGCTCCGTACTCCTCCCTTATCCGCCCGGTGCGCGGCGATGTGGTGCGCGTGCGGACGCAGGAGCGAGTGGAGCGGACGGTGCGGGCCTGGGCGCACGGCGAGCAGATCTACGTGGTGCCGCGGATCGACAGCGACGAGGTGGTCATCGGGGCCACCACCGAGGAGCGCGACGGTCCGCTGCTGCCGACCGTCGAAGGCGTGTGGAGGCTGCTCGACTCCGCCCGCCGGGTGGTGCCGGCGCTCGACCGCGCGAGCGTGGTGGAGGTGACCTCGCGGGACCGCCCCGGGACCGCCGACAACCTCCCGCTGGTCGGTCCGACCCACGAGCCGGGCGTCGTGCTCGCCGCGGGCGCCTACCGCAACGGGGTCCTGCTGGCGCCGCTCATCGCGCAGCTGGTGGCCGACCACATCGAGACAGGGTCAGTGGAGCCCGCGGTCGATCCGCGCCGGTTCCGGATGAAGGAGGACGGATGAAGATCACCGTGAACAGCGAGCCGACGGAGGTCAGCGGCACCGTTGCCGACCTGCTCGAGGCACGTACCGGCGACCGGCGGCCGAGTGGCATCGCCGTCGCCGTGGACGAGGAGATCGTGCCGCGCGACGACTGGGCGCGATGGCAGCTCCAGGACGGTCATGTCGTCGAGATCGTGACGGCGGTGCAGGGCGGATGACCACCCCACCGATGACCAGCCTGAAGATCGCCGGGCGCGAGCTCTCCTCACGCCTCTTCCTCGGCACCGGCGGCCTGCCCAACCTGGCCCTGCTCCCCGACGTCATCGACGCTGCCGAGCCCGGTCTGGTGACGGTCTCGATGCGGCGTACGTCCTCGACCGCGTCCGGTGGACTGCTCGAGACACTGCGCGCGGCGGAGGTGCCGATCCTGCCCAACACCGCGGGCTGCCTCTCGGCACGCGAGGCCGTGCTGACCGCCGAGCTCGCCCGCGAGGCGCTGGAGACCGACTGGGTCAAGCTGGAGGTGATCGGTGACGAGACCTCGCTGATGCCCGACGCCGTCGAGCTCGTCGAGGCCGCCGAGCAGCTGGTGCGCAAGGGCTTCACGGTCCTTCCGTACGCCACCGACGACCCCGTCCTCGCCCGCCGGCTCGAGGACGCCGGCTGCGCGGCGGTGATGCCGCTCGGCTCGCCGATCGGGTCGGGGCTGGGGCTGCTGAACCCGTACGCGATCGAGGCGGTCGTCGCCGCGGTGTCCGTGCCCGTCGTGCTCGATGCCGGTGTCGGGACGGCCTCGGACGCGGCCCTGGCGATGGAGCTCGGCTGCGCCGCCGTCCTCGCCGCCACCGCGGTGACCCGCGCCGACGATCCGGTCGGGATGGCTCACGCGCTGCGCCTGGCCGTCGAGGCCGGGTACACCGCCCGCGCCGCCGGCCGGATCCCGCGGCAGGCGGTCGCCCGGGCCTCCTCGCCGATGGAGGGCCGGATCGCATGAGCGCGCTACCGCGACTGCTCGTCCTCACCGACCGCTCCCAGCTGCCGCTCGGCCGCAGCCTGTTCGCGACGATGGCAGCGTGCGCCGAGGCCGGCCTGACCCACGTCGTGCTCCGTGAGCTCGACGAGCCCCTGGAGCATCGAGCAAAGCTGGCCGACCTGCTCGCCGGACTCGGCCTGAACGTGATCGCCGCCCACACCGCTCTACCCGCCGCAGTGGGCCTGCACCTGCCCGCATCCGCGAGCTGCAACACCTCACCCGTAGGACTACACCGCGGTCGCAGCTGCCACAGCGCCACCGAGGTCGCCACCGCGGCCGAGGAGGGGTTCGACTACGCGATGCTGAGCCCGTACGCGCTGACCGAGTCCAAGCCCGGCTACGGGCCGCCGCTCGGACCGGATGCGTTCGGAGACCTGCCGCTCCCGACGTACGCGCTGGGTGGGATCACCCCGGACAACGCCGCCGAGGCGGTGGCGGCCGGGGCCCATGGCGTGGCTGTGATGGGCGCGGTGATGCGCGCGGAGGAGCCGGCCGAGGTCGTACGTGACCTGCTGGCCGCCCTCGGCACTGCGGCGGTGGCGTCATGAACCCGCCGGTCGCTCTCACCGTCGCGGGCACCGACTCCGGGGGAGCGGCGGGTACGGCGGCCGATCTGGCCACCTTCGCCGCGCTCGGCGTGCACGGAGCCTGCGTGATCACCGCCGTCACCGCCCAGGACACAACCGGGGTCAGCGACATCCACGCCGTCCCGATCGCCACCGTCGAGGCTCAGCTCCGCGCCGTCTTCGACGATCTTCCGGTCGCGGCGGTCAAGACCGGCATGCTCGGCAGCGCCGAGGCGGTCGAGCTCGTCGCGCGTCTCTGCGCCGACCGGCCTCTCGTCGTCGACCCCGTCCTGGTCGCCACCTCCGGCGCGGTGCTCGGCGGCGAGGACGTACGCCGCGCCTATCTCGACCATCTGCTCCCCGTCGCCACCGTCGTCACCCCCAACCTCGACGAGGCCCGGGCCCTGGCCGGGCGCGACGGATCGCCCGAGGGGCTGGCGGTTGCTCTCGCTGATGGCTCGACCAGCGGGTGCGCCGTGATCGTCACCGGAGGCGACCCGGAGGCAACGGGGACATGCACAGACTGGCTCGCCGAGCCGGGGAAGCCGCCGATCCCGCTCACTCACCCCGCCGTCCCCACGAACAACGACCACGGCACCGGCTGCACCT
Organism: Nocardioides sp. NPDC023903; assembly: GCF_040639295.1. Lineage (NCBI taxonomy): Bacteria > Bacillati > Actinomycetota > Actinomycetes > Propionibacteriales > Nocardioidaceae > Nocardioides > Nocardioides sp. NPDC023903. The sequence continues at coordinate 52,282 of NZ_JBEZZS010000003.1, forward strand.
ACAGCTCGGCCCTGGCCGCTCACCTCGCCTACGGCGCCCCGCTGCACGAAGCGGCGGAGCAGGCCGCTGCGTACGTCATCCGACAGCTCACCAGAAGCCAGCACTGGACCCTCGGCCGCGGCCGAGGACCGATCGCCCACACCAAGGAGACCGCATGACCGTCCACCCCGCCCACACCCGCCTCGAGATCGGCGACCTGAAGGTCCCGGTGACCCGGGTCGCGCTCACCAACGGCGAGACCTTCGACCGCTACTGCACCGAGGGCCCCGGCTCCGCTCCGGAGCAGGGCCTCCCGCCCCGCCGCCTCGAATGGATCGAGGAGCGCGGCGACACCGAGCAGTACGAGGGACGCCCGACGGACCTCCGGGACAACGGCAAGACCGCGGTACGCCGCGGCGAAGCCACCCAGGAGTGGCAGGGCGAGCGCCGGCAGCCCCGGAAGGGCAAGAACATCTCGCAGATGCACTACGCGCGACAGGGCATCATCACCAAGGAGATGGCCTACGTCGCGGTGCGCGAGAGCTGCGACCCCGAGCTGGTCCGCGAGGAGGTCGCGGCGGGCCGGGCGATCATCCCCAACAACGTCAACCACCCCGAGTCCGAGCCGATGATCATCGGGAAGCGGTTCCTGGTGAAGATCAACGCCAACATCGGCAACTCCGCGGTCACCAGCAGCATCGCGGAAGAGGTCGACAAGCTCACCCACGCGATCACCTGGGGTGCCGACACGGTGATGGACCTGAGCACCGGCGACGACATCCACACCACCCGCGAGTGGATCCTGCGCAACTCACCCGTCCCGATCGGCACCGTCCCGATCTACCAGGCCCTGGAGAAGGTCAACGGCGAGGCCGACAAGCTGACCTGGGAGGTGTTCCGGGACACCGTCATCGAGCAGGCCGAGCAGGGCGTCGACTACATGACGATCCACGCCGGCGTACTCCTCCGCTACGTCCCGCTCACGGCCAACCGCGTCACCGGCATCGTCAGCCGCGGCGGCTCGATCATGGCCGGCTGGTGCCTCGCGCACCACGAGGAGAGCTTCCTCTACACCCATTTCGACGAGCTCTGCGAGATCTTCAAGCAGTACGACGTCGCCTTCTCCCTCGGCGACGGCCTCCGCCCGGGCTCCACCGCCGACGCCAACGACGAGGCCCAGCTCTCCGAGCTGCGGACGCTGGCCGAGCTCACCGAGCGCGCCTGGGAGCACGACGTACAGGTCATGGTCGAGGGCCCCGGCCACGTCCCGCTCAACCTCGTGGAGGAGAACGTACGCCTGCAGCAGGAGTGGTGCCACGGCGCGCCGTTCTACACGCTGGGCCCGCTCGCCACCGACATCGCGCCCGGCTACGACCACATCACCAGCGCCATCGGCGCGGCCACGATCGCCATGCACGGCACCGCGATGCTCTGCTACGTCACCCCCAAGGAGCACCTCGGCCTGCCGGACAGGGACGACGTGAAGACCGGCGTGATCACCTACAAGCTCGCCGCCCACGCCGCCGACATCGCCAAGGGTCACCCCGGCGCCCGCGACCACGACGACGCGCTCTCCAAGGCGCGCTTCGAGTTCCGCTGGCGTGACCAGTTCGCCCTCTCGCTGGACCCGGTCACCGCGGAGAGCTTCCACGACGAGACCCTGCCGGCCGAGAACGCCAAGACCGCCCACTTCTGCTCCATGTGCGGCCCGAAGTTCTGTTCGATGAAGATCAGCCAGGACGTACGCGACCGCTTCGGTGGAAAGGACGGCGCGTCCGCCGAGGAGATCGAGGCGGGGATGCTGGAGAAGTCGAAGGAGTTCGCGGCAGCGGGCAGCCGCGTGTATCTCCCGCTCGCCGACTGACCTGACTCGGCGGGGCCCTGGCCGACCGGCGGCCAAGGCCCCGCCGCCCCCAGAGCTACCCCTCGGCGCGCAGGCTCTCGACGACCCGGGGCAGCCCCTCCGAGCCGTACCCCGCATCGATCTGTCTGGCGATCAGCGCCTGGACGGCAGCGATCGGGGCGGGATCGATCCCCTGCTCCTCGCTGGCACGCACGATGTGCGAGAGGTCGGAGAACTCCAGGCTCTGCTGGCCCGCGACGGTGTAGTCGCCGCCGTCGATGACCTTGGCGTAGCCGGCGAGCTCCCCGGTCATGGCGGCGAGGAACGCGGCCTGTCGAGCGGCGAAGTCCGACGCGCTCATCCCCATGGTGGCGACCATCGCGGCACCGTGGAAGAAGCCCGTGAACATCTGGTACATCCCCGACAGCATCGCCAGGTCCACCAGCGACGCCCGGCCGGCGTCCTCGCCGTGGAACTCGCTCGTGGCCCAGACGTCGAGCGTCGGCAGGAGGGCGTCGTACGCAGCCCGCGAGCCGCTGTAGAAGATCTGGCCCGCGCGGGCCCCGATCATGGCGGGCACGGCCATGATGGCGCCGTCGAGGTAGTCGATGCCGTGCTCGGCCGCCCAGGAGGCGAGCGCACGCGACTCGTTCGGCGTCGTGGTCGTGACGTTGACCAGGGTGCGGCCACGCAGCTCGCCGGTGGCCAGACCGAGGGTCTCCTCGACGGAGGAGTGATCGAGCAGGCAGGCGATGACCACGGGGCTGGCCAGCACCGCCGCGGGGACCGAGTCCGCGGCACCGGCGCCGCGGGCCACCAGGTCCTTGGCGCGGCCAGGCGTACGGTTCCAGACGGTCACGGAACGGCCGGCGTCGAGCAACGCGCTCGCCAGCGCGCTGCCCATCGCGCCGAGGCCGAGCACGCTGATGTCGGTCGAAGGGATCGAGTTTCGATTGGTTTCTGACACGTCATCCATGCTGGAGGACATCGCCCGGCTGCGGGAGTACCCACTATTTACTGGGGTACGCACCAATCGGTCAGTGCCCAGTCTCAGGGTTGAACCTGAGAGACGGGCGACACCTACGCCGATAGCATTCAGGATCATGGGACTCCCTGAACCGCACCCCGGCCAGCCACGCCGAGCCGACCTGCGCGTCAGCGATGCCGACCGCCATGCGGTGGCCGAGATCCTGCGCGAGGCCGCGGGCGAGGGCCGGCTGGACATCGACGAGCTCGAGGAGCGGCTCGAGGAGACCTACAAGGCCAAGACGTACGCCGACCTGGAGCCGATCACGCAGGACCTGCCGATCGCGGGGCAGGCGCCCGTGATGCCCGCGGCGCCGGCCGCCGGCGCGGTGCCGGTCGTCTACAGCGAGGGCGAGGCGAGCGACAGCGCCAGCGCGTTCCTGAGCAACGTCGAGCGCAAGGGCGTGTGGGTGGTTCCTCAGCAGTTCTCGGTCCACGCGGTGCTGGGCGACGCCAACATCGACCTGCGCGAGGCGCACTACTCAGCTCGTGAGGTGGTCATCAACGCGACCTCCGTCCTGGGCAGCGTGAAGGTCACCGTCCCACCGAACGTGCACGTGATCGTGGAGGGCAATGGCGTTCTCGGGGAGTTCAACGAGCCGTCCGCGAAGGTGCCCGAGGCGCTCACCGCGGACTCCCCGGTGGTGCGGGTGCGGGGCCTCGCTGTGCTCGGCGACGTGACCGTCAAGCGTCGGGGCCCGCGCGGCCCGAAGCGCACGCTGAGGCAACACCTCGGCCTGGAGTGATGCCATCGGGGGATTGTTGAGGCGTTCCTCCGAGCCCCCCACTAGCATTCGCCCCATGGGAACGACCCCCGAGCCATTCCGCGGCCAGAATCCTGATCCGAACCTCCGGATCAGCGATGCCGACCGCCACAAGGTGGCCGACATCCTGCGCGAGGCCGCAGGCGAGGGCCGCCTGGAGATCGACGAGCTCGACGACCGCCTCGAGGCGACCTTCAAGGCCAAGACGTACGCCGACCTGATCCCGATCACCGTCGACCTGCCGGCCGTGGGCACCCCGGCGCCGCCGGTCCCGGTGTCCAAGCCCGCCACCGGGAACAGCCCCGCGGTCTTCGCCGCCAACCCGATCGAGAGTCAGCTCTACGTCGCGGTCATGAGCGGCGTCGACCGTCGCGGGGTCTGGACGGTGCCGGCGACCGGCAACGTGATCGCCCTGATGGGCGGTGCCGACCTCGACATGCGTCAGGCGCAGTTCTCCGCGCAGGAGACCGTGATCTACGCCAACGCGATCATGGGCGGGGTCAACATCACCGTCGGCCCCGATGTCCAGGTCGTGATGCAGGGAGTCGGGATCATGGGCGGCTATGTCGGTCCGCGCGGCATCGAGCCGACCGGTGGTCCCGTGCTGCGGGTCAAGGGCCTGGCGCTGATGGGTGGCGTCACCGTCATCCGCAAGCCGTTGAAGGAAGCGAAGGGCTCGCGGCAGCTGAGGATGCCGCCGCCGCACGAGCTGCACTGAGCAACACATCTCGGGGGATGGTCCGCTCCGCGGACCGATTTTGTCGTGCCTGGAAATCAGGCACTAACCTCACCTGAACAAGATATTGTGTAGTTACATAATAGACAAAGGAGTCTCGGGATGAAGCCGAAGTGGAGCGCACTGCTGGGCGCCGCACTCGTGGCCGTCGTGGCCCTGATCGCCGGACTCCTGGTCCTCGGACCGAAGACGGTCGCCGCCGGGTCTGCCGCCGCCGACCCGTCGGCCGCACCGGTCGAGGACGCGGCGGAGCTGGCCGCCACGACCGACGAGCGCCCCAACATGGTCCTGATCCTGATGGACGACTTCTCCCTGGAGCTGCTCCGCACGATGCCGGAGGCGACCAGGATGGCGGCCGAGGGCGCGACGTACCAGAACTCCTTCGTCATCGACTCGCTCTGCTGCCCCTCGCGCGCGGCGCTGCTGACCGGGCAGACGCCGCACCACACCAAGGTGCTCACCAACACCCAGAACGACCCTGAGCACCCGGTCGGCGGCTGGTCGGCCTTCCAGCGCTACGGCAACGTCGAGAAGCAGTTCAGCATCGGGCTCCAGGAGGCCGGCTACACGACCGGGTTCGTGGGGAAGTACATCAACGCCTACGAGGCCACCATCGGTGCCGACGGCAAGCGCGTCCCGCCGCCCAAGGTGCCCGGCTGGGACTCCTGGAACGCGCTCCTCGGCGGCGCCTATGGCGGCTGGGGCTACCAGAGCACCTTCCTCGACGGCAACGGCGCGGTGCAGCTGCGCAACCACCCGCGACCGCCGACCTCGGCCGGTCCGGCCGTGAAGGACGCCGGGTACGCCGGCAACGTCACCCGCGACTATGCCTTGGACTTCATTGAGAAGCACCGCGACGACGAGGACCCCTACTTCCTCGAGATCGCCGCCTACGGGCCCCACTCGCGTCTCGGCCACCACTACCCGGGCCTGGACACCTGGTTCCCGCCCGCGTTCGCCGACCAGGCGCCTGCGGGCAACCCCGCGGGCGGCAACTGCGGCCGGGTCGAGTGCGCCGACCTGACGCTCAAGGACCTGGCCGGCTACGGCGACGACCGCTGGGACAACGCGCCCACCTACCTCGGCCGTGGGGGACGTACGTCGCAGGCTCCTGCCTGGCGCACCAACAAGGTCTCGCTGACCGACGAGACCGCGCTGAGCCAGTACCGCGACCGTGCCCGGATGGTGCAGTCGATCGACCGGATGATCGCCCAGGTGCGAGAGGCCGCCGGCGAGGACACCTACATCGTGCTGACCTCCGACAACGGCTTCCACCTGGGCCAGCACCAGCTCAACGGGGGCAAGGGCGCGCCGTACGACTCCGACACCCGCGTCCCCCTGGTCGTCGTCGGCCCCGACGTGGTGCCCGGCAAGCGCAGCCAGTTCGTCAACAACATCGACCTCGCGCCGACGTTCCTCGACATCGCGGGCGCCCCGACCCCGTCGTACGTCTCGGGGAGCTCGTTCGCGGAGACCCTGAGCCGGCCGCGGCTGCCGGGCGGGCGGTACGCCTTCTTCGAGCACACCTACGCCAAGTCGCATCCCGGTGAGGTCGACCTCGACAACGGCTCGGGCGGCACCATCGACATCATCCCGTCCTACATCGCGGTGCGCGGATCGCAGGGGCTGCTGGTCCGGTTCGACCTGGACAAGTCCTGGAAGGGCACCGACTACGCCTACGAGCTCTACCGCTACGACCGGCCGTGGGAGGACCGCAACGTCTTCGCCGAGGACCACGCGAAGCCGTATGCCCGCGACCTGATGCGCCGGCTCAATGCCTACGAGGGTTGCGCACCAGCTGTGTGCCGGGCTTTGACCCGCTGATAACTGATCTGGGCTATGGTGTCTCCGCCGAGGAAATGTGTCCTCGGTCACTTCACAACGGATCGTCCGGCACGTACCTGCCGGTGAAGGAGACAACGGAATCATGGCAACAGTTACGTTCGAGAAGGCGCAGCGGTGGTATGCCGGCGCCAACGAGCCCGCGGTCAAGGGCATCGACCTCGAGATCCAGGACGGCGAGTTCATGGTGCTCGTCGGTCCGTCCGGATGCGGTAAGACCACCACCCTGCGCATGCTCGCCGGGCTGGAGGAGGTCAACTCGGGTGCCATCAAGATCGGCGACCGCGAGGTCACCAACGTGGCCCCCAAGGACCGCGACATCGCGATGGTCTTCCAGAACTACGCGCTCTACCCACACATGAGCGTCGCCGAGAACATGGCGTTCTCGCTGAAGATGGCCAAGGTCCCGAAGGCCGAGCGTGACAAGCTCGTCGCCGACGCCGCCAAGACCCTGGGCCTGACCGACTACCTCGACCGCAAGCCGAAGGCGCTCTCCGGTGGTCAGCGCCAGCGCGTCGCCATGGGCCGTGCGATCGTCCGCCAGCCGCAGGTCTTCTGCATGGACGAGCCGCTCTCCAACCTCGACGCCAAGATGCGCGTGCAGACCCGCACCGACATCGCCAAGCTCCAGGCCGACCTCGGCATCACCACCGTCTACGTCACCCACGACCAGGTCGAGGCGATGACGATGGGCGACCGTGTCGCGGTGATGAACAACGGCGAGCTGCAGCAGGTCGCCACCCCGCTCGAGCTCTACCGCAAGCCGGTCAACCTCTTCGTCGCCGGCTTCATCGGCTCGCCGCAGATGAACCTCATCAAGGCCACCGCCGCCGACGGCGGCGCCAAGATCGAGGAGTACGTCGTCCCGGTCGGCGCCACCGACCTGCCCAAGGAGATCACCATCGGCGTGCGCCCGGAGAGCTTCCGGATCGTCGGTGAGGGCGAGGGCGGGCTGCCGGTCCAGGTGACCGTCGTCGAGGAGCTCGGCTCCGACTCCTACGTCTACGGCACCAGCGACGTCGAGGGTGTCCCGTCGACCCTGATCGTCCGGGTCTCCTCCAAGGACCACGTCGGCAAGGGCGACACGATCTACGTCACCACCGACCCCGAGGACGTCCACGTCTTCGACACCGAGTCGGGCCTGCGCGTCAACTGACGCTCTACCGACGCACTCAGTGCTGCTGGTTCATTCTGGCCAGCATCGCGTTGTAGGCATCGAGGGCCTCGTCGCTGTCGGGATCCACGGATCCCGGCTCGGCGGGGCCCTCGGTCGTGCCCCGGGCGCTCTCCTCGGCGAGCCGGCTGCTGCGTACGCCGTCGAGGAAGCGGCCGGTCATCTTGGCCCGGCGCTCGGGTGAGGAGACAACGGCGATGACCAGGCCGATGGCGAGCAGCATCATGCCGCCGTCACCGCCGGCCCACATCAGGCCGCCGGCGGTCTGGATGTCGCTCACCGCGTCGAGCGCCCACTCGGGCCGGGCGCCGGAGTAGACCGGGTAGAGGTCGCGCTCGGTCTGCAGCATCACGATGCCCACGATCGTGTCGGGCACCATGCCGACGACGAGGAGCGCGATCCGGCCCAGGTAGGGAAAGTCGGGACGTACCTTCTCCTCGCCGATCGCGCCGGTGAGGAAGAGGAAGCCGGCGACGACGTAGAGCACCTGCTCCCCGACCATCAGCGGCGTGCTCTCCGCCATCGAGTCCATGAACCCGGACAGGTGGGTGCCGATGATGACCACCGAGTAGAGCAGGGTGCCGGTGACCGGGTGGATCAGGATGGTGACCGGGAGCGATCGCATCGCCCGCTCGGCCCGTGGGCCGGTCTCGGCGATGACGGTGAGCGGGTGCCCGAGCACCAGGAGCGTCGGCACGACCATGATCAGCGTCAGGTGGAGCACCATGTGCATCCAGGCCAGCGCCATCGCGTAGCCGTTGATGGCCGAGGCGACCACGACGTACATCAGGCCGAGACCGGTCAGGAACGACGCCACCCGCCAGCCCTTGACCGTCGACGCCGGGCCGGCGGCGTTGCGGAGCGTGAGATAGCCCGCGGCGAGGATGACCACGGCGAGCAGCCAGCCGGGCTGGAGACTCCAGGTGGTGAAGAACTCGGACCAGCCGAGCGCGGGCAGCGAGCCGTGGTCGTGCATGGTGCTCACGGTATCTCCGGTCCGCGATCGGGGGCTATTTCGGGCGGCTCGTGGGGTCGATCAGGGGGACGAGGAACAGCCGGGCGAGCGCGCGCAGCTGCGCCTCGTCGTCGATGTCGACGACCTCGCTCGGGGTGACCAGGAACGAGGTCGAGGTGCGGACCATCAGCTCGGCGACGAGGTCGACCTCGACCTCTGCAGGTACGTTGCCGGCCCGCTGCTCGCGACGCAGTTGGCCCGCGACGAAGCGCGCGATCGTGGCCACGGTGCGGCCGCCGTCGCCGACGATCGAGTGCACCAGCGAGTCGGCCTCGACGGTGAGCAGGCCACCGATCAGCGGGTTGCCGCGGATCGCCCGCATCGCGCTGGCGAAGCCGATCTCCACGCGCTCGGCGGCGTCGGCGGCATCGGCGATGTCGAGGACGAACTGGTCGAAGTAGCGCCGGAACTCGCGGCGTACGACCTGCTCGACGAGTGCGTCCTTGTTGGCGAAGCGGCGGTAGACGGTGATCCGGGCGACCCCGGCGCGGTTCGCGACCTCCTCCATGGTGGTGCGCCTGATCCCGATCTGGCGGAACTGCTCCGCGGCGGCGTCGAGGAGCTTCGCGGTCACCGCCTCGTCCTCGATGGGCTCGGCGACATCCGCGAGCGCCCGCGCGAGCAGCGAGCCCGACTCGCCCTCGGGGACCGTGGCGCGCATCCGCTACGCGGTGACGGTGCGGTCGGCGGCTCGGTCAGCGGTGCGGCGTACGACCTTGATGAAGGCCGGCCACAGTGCGCGGGGAAGGTCGTGGCCCATGCCCTTGAACAGGGTGATCTCCGATCCAGGGACGGCGGCGGCGGTCGCCCGGCCGCCGGAGACGTGGACCATCTTGTCGGTCAGGCCGTGGATCACGCTGAACGGGACCTGGATGCGCCCGAGGTCCTCGGTGCGGTCGGGCTGGGTGAGGACGGCGAGCATCTGCCGCGCGACCGCCGGCCCATTGACGCCTCGGTTCCAGGTGTCGATCGCCCGCCGGCGTACCTCGTCCTCGGGCTCGGGGAACCCGGGGGAGCCGATCTGGAGACCGCCCTTGATCTGGCGCTCGATGTAGCCCTCCAGGCCGGGCTTCTTGATGACCAGCGCGGGCAGCAGGGTCGGGTGCTGGAAGCCGACGCCGCGACGGCCGGTGGTGGACATCGTCGAGCAGACCGAGCGCACCCGGTCGGGGTGGCGGATGGCGAGGGTCTGGGCGATCATCCCGCCCATCGACACGCCCCACACGTGCGCCGAGTCGATGCCGAGATGGGTCAGCAGCGCGGCCGCGTCGTCGGCGAGGTCGTCCATCGCGTACGGCGCAGGCGTCGGCAGCCCCGCGAACGCCCGCGCCAGCCGCGCGAGCGTGATCCGCTCGTCGGACGGGTGCGGCGAGGAGTGGCCGATGTCGCGGTTGTCGTAGCGGACCACGTAGAACCCGGCCCGGGCCAGCTGCTCGCACAGCTCGGTGTTCCACCAGGTCATCGGGCCGCCGAGCCCCATGATCAGCAGCAGCGGATCAGCGTCGGGACTGCCGAACGTGTCGTACGCCAGCTCGACTCCTCCGGGGAGGAAGGCGGTGGACTCGGTCGGCTCGGCGGCGGTGGTCATGTGCAAACTTTACCGGGTCGTCATTGCAGGTCGACCGGTTCACCGACGACGAAGCCGTCCCAGTCGCTCATGTCTTCCTGATCGATCTCGATCGGGGGTCCCTGAACGACGAGGCCGACCGCCCCGGGGGCATTCGGGTAGGTCTGGAAATGGGCGGTCAGGTCACCGTGCGAAAGTCGCAGCGAGTTCCCACTGAACGTTGGGCTGAACTCCTCGAGCTCGTCGCGCAGCGCGTTGAGCGGGTCCTGTTGCTCCGTGACGAAGTCGGCTTGGACGTCGTACTTGTACGACTTGTACTTGTCCGAGACCCCCTTCTGATCCACGCCGTCGTACGCCTCCGTTGCGTTCTTGGGGGACGTGGCGAGCCTCGTCGAGGCAGCGGCCGACAGCTCGCGTGCCCACGTGAGTACGTCGTCTCGCTGTTGTTCGAGCTCGGCGTAGGTCTTGTCGCTCACTCCGCCACATCCTCCGGTAAGCAGGATCGTCAGTGTCGCCATCACGGCGGCTAGGGCCCGAGCCCTCATCGGCCGTCCGTGTCCGGGCTGGTCGGGGTGCGGTCGCTCTCGGGGTCGACCGGGTCGCGGTACCACGGGTCGTACACCTGCCCGGCGCGCACCACGTCGTCGTACTGGCCGTTGACGATGTGGGCCATGTTGGCGAGTGACTCCGAGTCGTGGTCGTAGTACTTGACGTGGTCGTCGATGTTGGGGACCGACCCTCTGCTGGTGCTCTCGGCCTGAAAGCGTACGGCACCGAAGTCGTCCTCGGCCGGGTTATGGCCGAGGCCGGCACCGGCCAGCTGGGCGAAGGCGCCGCCGAGGGGGCCGGTGAGCACACCCGCGCCCAGGGCAGCGGGGCTGACCCATCCCGTCTGCCCCAGCCGGCCCACGAGGTCTTCGCTGTTCGTGCCGACGAAGACGTGTCCCGAGCCGACGCCCAGGTCGTCGGCGGAGTCGGCATCGTCGCCGGCTCCGGGGCTGCCCAGCAGGACGACGTCGTCGACGTCAGGACGGCCGTCGGTCATCGCGTGCGCGACGGTCGTCGAGCCGTAGCTGTGGCCGATGGCGGTGAGGTGGAAGTCGTCGGAACGCATGGCGTTGAGGCCGTCGAGGGTGTCGGCGAGCCGCTCCCCGCCGGCGGTCGCCATGCCCTCAGCCGCAACACCGGCCGAGTCGGCTCCGCTGGGCGCGTCATAGCCGATCCAGAACATGGTGGCTGTGCTGGTGCCGCCTTCGAACGAAGCTGCCTGATGGAGGTTGATCACATCCTCGGCATTCGACTGGGACGACTCCATGTCGGTGGTCAAGCCCGGCACACTGACCGATACATTGCTCGCCGTGTCGAGGTCGCCGACCGCCATCGCGACACGCCCGTCTCCGCCAAACGCCATCGGGTCATAGATGTAGACCTGGGCGTCGTAGTTCTCGTTCGTCATCGGGTCCTTGGACCTCTCGATCTTGTCACGCGCGACATCTGCGGCCTTCGCGTTGTCGTAGCGGGTCTGCTCATCCTCGGTGCGCTGGTCCTCGGGGATGGCGCCGAGCTCGGCAAGGTCACGGTCGAGCGAGATCGTGTTTGCGTCACTGCGGTCGGCCGCGGGGATGCCGTCGGTGTTCCCCACGATCTCGGGGTACGCGGCGGTCATGCCCGCTCGTTGCTCTTCGGTGAGGCCGTCCCACCAGGCCTTGATCGCCTTGGGGTCCTTGCTGGACGGCATCGAGTCCTTGGCGGTGTCAGCGGGATCGGCGACTCCGGCGTACTTCTGATCGACCTGCCGCTCGGTCATCGCACCGCGGAGTGCGGCCGCGACCTTCTCCTCGCTGGCCTCGAGATCCTCGGCCCACTTCACCAAGTCCGATTCGTACGTCTCGACCTGGCTGGTGCAGCGGTCGCAGTCCGACTTGAGGATGCGTAGATCGGTCTCGTCGGTGGGCAGCGGGTTCGCTCGGGCGGTGAGCTCGTCGACCTGGCGGGCCAGGCGCTCTCGTTCGCCCTTGAGATCCTGGTGACGTCGCTTGAGGTCGACCAGGTCGTCGCCATGGCCGAGGACGGCGTTGGCCGCGGCGCGCAACGCCAGCGAGCAGGCATCGGCGTGCGTGCCGATGGGGCTGAGCGCTTGCGCGTACGCGGCGGCCGCCTGACCGTCGAGGAGGCCGGAGTCCTTCGCCTTTCCGCCGACGAACGAGCCGTGGTCGTCGAAGATCGATGACGAGGTACGCAGCGTGGACCCCATCTCCTGCACCTTCTGGCCGTCCGCGGTGAACTCGGGCGTCTCGCTCGGCCTCGGGGGCAGGGAGACGGTGATGGTCACCGGATCTCCTTGATGGTGCTCAGCACCAAGGATGCGTTGATGTCGCTCTTCGCGTCGGTCTCGAGGATGCCGATCGCGGTGCTCCTCAGCCCGTCGGCCTGGGACTCGGCGGAGCGGGCGGACTTCGTCGCGATCGCCTGCCACGCCTCGATGAACTGACCGACGAGGCTCGCCACGGTCGGCGTGAAACCAGCAGCGCCGACACCGTGGATCTGCCTCGCCGCAGCGGTGAGATGGAGATTCTCCGTATCCCACGCGGCAGCCGTGGACTGGACCTTGGCGGGTTCGACGTGCAGCGTCATACCAGCGCCTCCCGCACGTTCGCAGGGGGCCGGAGGAGCTGGCCGGTCACAGTCACCACGAGCCCGTGATGGCTCTCGGACCAGGTGCCGACGATCTGGACGTCCGCTCGTGAAGCGGTCCATCGATGGAACGCCTTCACCACGACCGTCGAGTGCCACCTCGCGTCTCGGAACGCCTGGTCAAGGCCAGCCAGAATCGCGTCGCCGTCGGCTGTTCGAGCCTCGAGTTGGGTCCAGCGGCGTACGTTCTCGCTGTTGTACGCCTCCCACCTCGGCCCGTCCGAGGTCGGCTCCGGCACGCGTGCGGCGATGGCTGCGACGGTCGCGTCCACCACCTGCGCCGACCGGCTCAGCTCAGCAGCCGTCGCCTCGGGCAGCGGCTCGGAAGGATCTGCCGGAGGCAGGATGACGATGTCGACGTCTGGACGACGCTCGCGCAGCGCGGCGAAGAATGGGTCCGTCACGTTGATGCCTCCCCGAGTGACATACACCTGAGACGCTCATTGATGCTCGTGTCGAACCACAAGATAGCAACAAAATGACACCACGGACGGTCTCTTCGGCGACGAGAAGGACAACGAGAAGCGCGGCAAGAACCAGGAGGTCCTTGCCGCGCATGTGGTCCGGCGCAAGCGCCGGGCGAGGATCAGAAGTCGATCGCGCTGTAGGCCTGGAGCTTGGCGAGCTGGTGCTCCGAGGTGACCTTGCGGATCGTGCCCGAGCGGCTGCGCATCACCAGGGAGTCGGTGACGATGGCGCCGTGGGGGAGGTACTGCACGCCCCGCATCAGGTCGCCGTCGGTGATGCCGGTGGCGACGAAGAAGCAGTCGTCGCCGGTGACCAGGTCGTCGGTGCGGAGCACGAAGTCGGGGTCGAGGTTGTGGCCGGCGTCGAGGGCGCGCTGGCGCTCCTCGTCGTCCTTGGGCCACAGCCGGCCCTGGATGGTGCCGCCGAGCGCCTTCATCGCGCACGCGGCGACGATGCCCTCGGGAGTGCCGCCGATGCCCATCAGCAGGTCGGCGCCGGAGCCGGCGCGGGCGGCCGAGATGGCGCCGGCGACGTCGCCGTCGACGATGAACTTGATCCGGGCGCCGGTCTCGCGGATCTCCTCGACCAGCTTGTCGTGGCGCGGCCGGTCGAGCACGATCACGGTGATGTCGGAAGCCTTGGTGTCCTTCGCCTTGGCCACCGCGGCGATGTTCTCGGCGACGGGAAGGCGGATGTCGACGACGTCGGCGGCCTCGGGGCCGGTGACCAGCTTCTCCATGTAGAAGACGGCGCTGGGGTCGTACATGCTGCCGCGCGGGGCGACGGCCATCACCGCGACGGCGTTGCTCATGCCCTTGGCGCACAGGGTGGTGCCGTCGATCGGGTCGACCGCGACGTCGCAGTCGGGGCCGGTGCCGTCGCCGACGCCCTCGCCGTTGTAGAGCATCGGGGCGTTGTCCTTCTCGCCCTCACCGATCACGACGGTGCCGTTCATGGCGACGGTGGAGATCATCGTGCGCATCGCGTTGACCGCGACGCCGTCCGCGCCGTTCTTGTCGCCACGACCCACCCAGCGGCCGGCGGCCATCGCCGCAGCCTCCGTCACGCGCACGAGCTCCAGGGCCAGGTTGCGGTCAGGAGCGGTGGGGGCGACGCCGAGCGGCTGGGTGTCGTTCATAGGGGTCAATCTATCGGCCGGGCGCGGTGGAGCGGCCACGGTGTCACTTGATCGATCCAGAGACAAGCCTCACAGCAAAACCCGACTGCGGGTCGTTCAGAACCTGGGCGGTGGGGCCGTCCTCGACGATGTGACCGTGCTCGATCACCACCACCCGGTCGGCGAGGGCACGGGCGTCGGCCGCGTCGTGGGTGACGATGATGGCGGTCCTGTCCTCGAGGGCGGTGCGCAGCGTCTGCCTCAGCGCGGGACGTACGTCGACGTCGAGCGAGGCCATCGGCTCGTCGAGCAGGAGCAGCTCGGGGTCGGCAGCGAGGGCTCGAGCCACCGCCACGCGCTGGGCCTGACCGCCGGAGATCTCCGTCGGTCTGCGCCCGGCGAGCATCTCGGCGCCGACCTCGGTGAGGTGGCGGGTGGCGAGCTCGTTGGCCTGACGGCGGTGTACGCCGCGGGCGCGGGGTGCGAAGGCGACGTTGGCCAGCACCGACAGGTGCGGGAAGAGCAGCGGGTCCTGGGCGAGGAGCGCGATCCCGCGGGCGTGCGGGGGAGTGCGGTCGAGGATGCGGTCGCCGAGGCGTACCTCTCCTTCGTCGGGACGAAGGAGTCCGGCGATCACGCCGAGGATGCTCGACTTGCCGGCGCCGTTGGGGCCGGTGAGCGCGACCGTCTCGCCGGCGGCCACGTCGAGGGTGACGTCGATGCCGCGCTGGGGGATGACGGCACGCAGGTGCAGAGAGCTCATAGGGCCCTCCCGTGGCGGGCGAACCCGATCACGGCGACCGCGACGACGACCAGCACCAGCGAGAGCGCGACCGCCGCGTCGGGGTTGTCGACGCGGAGCAGGTAGACCTGCAGCGGCATCGTGCTGGTGACCCCGGGGAGGTTGCCGGCGAAGGTGATCGTGGCGCCGAACTCGCCCAGGCAGCGGGCGAAGGCCAGGACCGATCCGGAGAGCAGGCCGGGTCCGACCAGAGGGAGGGTGACGCGCCGGAAGACGGTGGTCGGGCGGGCGCCGAGCGTCGCCGCGACCGCCTCGTAGCGGGTGCCGCTGGTGCGCAGCGCGCCCTCGAGGCTGATCACCAGGAACGGCAGCGCGACGAAGGTCTGCGCCAGCACCACGGCAAGCGTGGTGAACGTGATCTGGATGCCGACGAGGTCCAGGGACTGGCCGAGCAGCCCGCGGCGGCCGAAGGTGTAGAGCAGCGCCAGCCCGCTGACGACCGGCGGCAGCACGAGTGGAAGGAGCACCAACGAGCGCACGAGCCCCTGGCCCCGGAAGCTGGTGCGGGCGAGGACGGTGGAGAGAGGCACGCCGAAGAGGATGCACAGCGCCGTGCTGGCTGCCGCGGTGCGCAGGCTGAGCCAGAGCGCCTCCAGCGCGGACGGCGAGGTGATCAGCGCCGGGAAGCTCGCCAGGTCGACGCGGAGGATGATCGCGGCGAGCGGAATGATGATGAACGCCGCGGCGACGGCCGCCGGGAACCACAGCCAGCGCGGCATACCGACGGACGGACCGGCCCCCCGCTGCCGGTCCGTCCGCCTGGTGGTCCCGAGAAGATCAGGGCTGGCTGAAGCCGGCATCAGTCAGAACCTTCTGCCCGGTCTCGCTCAGCACCAGGTCGACGAACTCCTGGGCGAGGTCGGCGTCGTCGGAGCCGTCGAGGGCGCTGATCGGGTAGGTGTTCACGACCTGGTCGGACTCCTCGAACTCGACGCCCGTCACGGTGTCGCCGGCGGCGGTCACGTCGGTGACGTACACGACCCCGGCGTCGGCGTCACCGGAGGTGACCTTGGCGAGTACGTCGCTGACCGACTGCTCCTCGCTGACCGGCTCGATGTCGACGCCGGTCTCCTTCTCCATCTGAGCGGTCGCGCTGCCGCACGGGACCTCGGCCGCGCAGACCACGACCTTGGTCCCGGCCTTGGCGAGATCCTGGAAGCCGGTGATATCGGCCGGGTTGCCCGGCGGCGTGGCGATCTCGAGGGTGTTGACGGCGAAGTCCTGCGGGTCGGTGGCCAGGTCGCCGAGCTTGTCCATGTTCTTGGTGTCGGCCGAGGCGAAGACGTCCGCTGGGGCGCCGTCCTCGATCTGGGCCACCAGGTCGGAGGAGCCACCGAAGCTGGTGGTCACCTTCACGCCGGGGTGGTCCTTCTCGAACTCTTCGGCCAGCTCGGTGAACGTGTCGGTCAGCGAGGCTGCCGCGAAGACGGTCAGCTCCCGGTCCTCCGACCCTTCGCTCGAGCTCCCGCAGCCGGCGAGGGCGAGAACGGCCGCCATCGCGACGACGGCACCGATTCCAGGGTTCTTGATCATGGGCGCTCCACGACGACGTTGGTTGACTTGATGGATGCGACTGCGCTGACGCCTGGCTCGAGGCCCAGCTCGATGGCGGCCTCGGCGCTCATCAGCGAGACGATCCGGTAAGGCCCGCAGACCATCTCCACCTGGGCCATCACGGTGTCCAGGGTGGTCTTGGTGACGATCCCGAGCATCCGGTTGCGGGCGCTGACTGCCTTCGCCCGGTCCGGGTTGGGGGCATCGGCCAGCTCCGAGGCCAGTGCGGCCAGGACGACGCCGTCGATGACGGCCCGGCCGTTCTCCGTGCTCGCCTCGATCCGTCCCGCGTCGATCCAGCGGCGCACCGTGTCGTCGCTGACGCCGAGCAGGTCGGCGGCTTCGGCGATACGGTAGGTGGTCACCGGAGGAGTATCGCATCTGCGGCGAAATCCCGTCGCAGATGTCCTCATCTGCGGAACAACTGGTCCAGGTTTCGCGGCGTTCGCGGTCGAGTGGGACCATGGAGGGCGTGAGCGACACCGATCAGCAGCAGCCCGCCCAACCGTCGAACCAGCCGGCGAGCGAGCAGCCGGAGACCCCGGCGCGCAGCTACCCACGCACATTCGGTGCCCTGATCGGGTCGATGATCTTCCTGCTCGTCCTCGTCGTCCCGATCGTGCTGATCGTGCAGTGGCGCGGCAACCTCGAGCGCGAGGTCAGCGGCGCCAACGAGACCTACAAGGCCGACTGGGCCGAGGCCGTACGCAGCGCCCAGGCCGCCGACCTCGACGTCGTCTACCCGCGCGAGCTGCCCTCAGGCTGGTACGCCAACACCGACCCGTCCTACAAGGGCGGCGAGGAGCCGGCCTGGACCATGTCGTTCGTCAAGGGCGAGACCTCCTACGTCGGCCTGGAGCTCTCGGCCCGCTCGGCGCAGTCCCTGGCTCAGAAGAACGTCGACACCCAGGCCAAGGAGGGCGACGAGGTCACCATCGAGACCGACGTCGCCGACACCTGGACTGAATGGTCCGACTCCGACGGCGACACCGGCTACTCGGCCGAGGTCGATGGCCAGACGCTGATGCTCTGGGGTCCCAAGGACGGCGACGTACGCGACTACCTCGCCCTCATCACCACCGAGCCCCTGAAGTAGGGCCCGCCGCTGGTCGAGCCGCCGGAGCCGCTAGGCGGAGGCGTGTCGAGACCAACACGGTCCCCTCGGCGCTCGACGGCACCGTGTTGGTCTCGACACGCTCGCTGGCGCTCGCGGCTCGACCAGCGAGGCGAGGTCGTCAGTCCTGGATGGCGGCGTCGATCTTCTTCCGGGCGCCGTCGAGCCACTCCTGGCACAGCGTGGCCAGCTTCTCGCCGCGCTCCCACAGGGCCAGGGACTCCTCGAGGGTGATGCCGCCGGCCTCGAGCTTGCGGACGACCTCGACCAGCTCCTCGCGGGCCTGCTCGTAGGACAGGTTCTTGTCGTCGTCAGTCATCGGCTACGTCCTTAGTGGGCTCAGTCTTCTCGATCGAGGTGATGGTCGTTGTCAGGCGGCCGTCGGCGAGGCGGATGCTGACCGCCTCACCCTCGGCGGCGTCGGCGACGCTGGTCAGGACGTGTCCGTCGGCGTCCTGGGCGACGGCGTACCCCCGTCTCAGCGTCTCCAGGGGTGAGAGTGCGCGAGCGCGGGCGCGATGGTGGCCGATGTCGTCGGCGGCGCGGTCGAGGGCGTGCCCGACGGTGCGGCGGGCGCGGTCGCGCAGCGAGGTGACCTCGTCGCGCCGGGCGTCGATCAGCGAGCGCGGGTCGGCCAGCACCGGCCGTGAGCGCAACGCGTCCAGGAGCGTCTGCTCGCGGTGGATCAGGGCGGCGATCCCACCGCGGAGCCGGTCGCGTCCGGTCGCGACGATCCGTTGCTCCTCGACCACGTCGGGTACGACGAGCTTGGCGGCGTCGGTCGGCGTCGAGGCGCGTACGTCGGCGGCCAGGTCCAGCAGCGGCGAGTCGGGCTCGTGGCCGATCGCGGAGACGACCGGGGTGCGAGCGGCGTGCACCGCACGGATCAGGTGCTCGTCGGAGAACGGCAGCAGGTCCTCGACCGAACCGCCGCCGCGGGCGATGACGATCACGTCGACCTCGGGGTCGCGGTCGAGCCGCTGCAGCTTCTCGACGACGTCGGCAGCGCTGCGCGCCCCCTGCATCGCGGCGTACGCCACCTCGAACCGCACCTGCGGCCACCGTCGCTTCGCGTTCTCGAGCACGTCCCGTTCGGCCGCGGAGTTGGCTGCGGTGAGCAGCCCGACCTTGGTCGGCAGGAAGGGCAGCGGCCGCTTGAGCTCGGCGGCGAAGAGCCCCTCGGCGGCGAGCAGCTGCCGGCGCTGCTCGAGCCGGGCGAGCAGCTCACCGAGCCCGACCGGACGGATGTCGCGGGCCTGGAGCGAGAGCGTGCCGCGGTTGGCGTAGTAGGACGGCTTCGCGTGGATGATCACCGACGCGCCCTCGACCAGCGGTGGATTGAGGCTGTCGAGCAGGAACCGGGTGCACGTCACCGGCACCGAGATGTCGGCCACCGAGTCGCGCAGGGTGAGGAAGACGGTCTGCATTCCCGGCCGCCGGCTCATCTGGGCCACCTGCCCCTCCACCCAGACCGCACCGAGCTTGTCGATCCAGCCGCCGATCGCGTTCGCGATCTGCCGCACCGGAGCGGGCGACTCGGGGGAGGTGTCCAACGCCATGGCTGCAACCCTAATGCTGCCGAGTCGGCTCATCCTGACCCAGATCCCTGCCGAGTCGGCGCGTCATGACGAGCCGACTCGGCGCGGGCGGCGGTCAGGATGAGCCGACTCGGCGTTCTCGGACCGGGTCTCTAGACTGGTCCCCATGAGCATCGACCTCGGCACCCCACGCCTGATCTCCGACGACGAGAAGGCTGTCCTCCTCGCGGAGCCGCGCGGTTACTGCGCCGGTGTGGACCGGGCCGTGATCACCGTCGAGGAGGCGCTGGACCTCTACGGTGCGCCGGTCTACGTGCGCAAGGAGATCGTGCACAACAAGCACGTCGTCGACGATCTGCGCAACCGTGGCGCGATCTTCGTCAACGAGCTCGACGAGGTGCCCTCGGGTGCGACCGTCGTCTTCTCCGCCCACGGCGTCTCCCCGGCGGTCCACGCCGATGCTGCCGTGCGCGAGCTGAAGACGATCGACGCGACCTGCCCGCTGGTCACCAAGGTCCACCTGGAGGCCAAGCGGTTCGCGCGCGAGGGCTACAGCATCCTGCTGATCGGCCACGCCGGTCACGAGGAGGTCGAGGGCACCATGGGCGAGGCGCCGGAGGCGACCACGCTCGTCGAGGGCCCCGGTGACGTACCCAGCATCGAGGTCGCCGACCCCTCCAAGGTCGTCTGGCTCTCCCAGACCACCCTCTCGGTCGACGAGACCATGGAGACGGTCGCCGCGCTCCGGGCGAAGTTCCCCGAGCTGCTGGACCCGCCCAGCGACGACATCTGCTACGCCACCCAGAACCGTCAGCAGGCGGTCAAGGAGATCGGCGGGGCCAGCGACCTGGTCATCGTCGTCGGCTCCGGCAACTCCTCCAACTCGGTCCGCCTGGTCGAGGTCGCCCTCGAGGCCGGCGCCAAGGCCGCCTACCGCGTCGACGACGCCAGCGAGATCGACGAGTCCTGGCTCGAGGGCGTACGCAGCGTCTCGGTCACCTCCGGAGCCAGCGTGCCCGAGAACCTGGTCGAGGGTGTCGTCGAGTTCCTCAAGGAGCGTGGCTTCCCCGACGCCAAGGCGCACAAGAGCGCCGAGGAGTCGCTGATCTTCGCGCTGCCCACGGAACTCCGCAAGGACCTGAAAGCCGCTGCCGCGAGGGGTTGATCCCCGACCCGTGATGGGCGTTAGGGTCGAGGGGTGGCCCGATTTCTCGACGTACACCCTGACAACCCGCAGTCCCGTCTGATCAGCCAGGTCGTCGATGCCCTGCGTGACGACCAGCTGATCGCGTACCCGACCGACTCCGGCTACGCGCTCGGCTCGCGGATCGGCAACAAGGACGGTCGCGACCGGATCCTCAAGATCCGTGGTCTCGACGACCGCCACCACTTCACGTTGATCTGCAAGGACTTCGCGCAGCTCGGCACGATGGTCCACGTCGACAACAGCGCCTTCCGGGCGATCAAGCATGCGACTCCGGGGCCCTACACGTTCATCCTCCCGGCGACCCCCGAGGTGCCGCGACGGCTGATGCACCCGAAGAAGAAGACCGTCGGCGTACGCATCCCCGAGCACGCCGTCGTGCAGGCGCTGCTCGAGGAGCTCGGTGAGCCGCTGCTCTCCTCCACGCTGATCCTGCCCGGCGAGACCGAGCCGGAGGTCTTCGGGTGGAACGTCAAGGAGGCGCTCGACCATCAGGTCGACATCGTCATCGAGGCCGGAGAGACCCCGGCCGAGCCGACCACGGTCATCGACTGGTCCGACGGCGAGCCTGAGGTCATCCGTGAGGGTGCCGGCGACGTCTCCGGGTTCCTGGCGCTGGACTGATCGTTCAGTTCAAGAGGCGAGGGCGCGTTCGCGCTCGACCTCGTCGCGAGTCTCGATGCGCTGTTTCAGGACCCGGCGGCGCATCACCAGGCAGCCCAGGCACAGGGCGTAGCCGATGAACAGGCTGATCGCGTGGTGTCCAAGGCCGCTGACCACGGCCTGGATGAAGCCGTCCCCGGCGTCGGCGATCGACCCGGGTTGGGTCGCGGCCAGCAGGATGAAGATGCCGAGCATGATCAGCGGCGGGAGCACGCCGACCACGAAGAAGTCGCTGGGTCTGACGATCAGCGCGAGCGTCAGCGCGATCGCCACGAAGGTGAAGTCGAAGAGCAGGCCGATCTGGTCGTCGATGAGCAGATCGACGAAGGTGACCGTCAGCGAGGTGGCGGATCCGAGCGCGACAACATGGCGGCCGGACTCGCGTCCTTCCTCCCAGATGGTGCGCTGACTCATGGGGTCACGATCTCTCGTATGCAGCCTGTGTATCCGAACCCACGGTAGGGCCCGGCACACCGTCATTTTCGGCGGCGCGCCGATCATCCTCCCTTACGCTGCTCAGCCTTTCCACAGCGCGTATCTCCACCGGACGCGGCGTCTCGAGTTCATCGTCGGTTACCGATAATTCATTGAAACGACGGGCGGCCACCAGGACCCGATTGTCGAGGGATCCGATCGCCTGGTTGTAGCGGGTCACCGCGGTGTTGAGGGAGCGCCCGATCCCGTCCAGGTGACCGGACATCGTGGACAGACGCTGGTGCAGGTCACGGCCGAGCCGGTGGATCTCCCGGGCCTGCTCGGCGAGCGCCTCGTGGGACCATCCGTGCGCCACCGTGCGCAGCAGCGCGATCAGCGTCGTCGGTGAGGCCAGCACGACCCGGCGCTCCGCGGCGTACTCGATCAGGCCGGGCTCGGTCTCCAGCGCCGCCGAGAGGAACGACTCCGCCGGCACGAACAGCACGACGAACTCGGGCGACTCCTCCAGGAAGCGCCAGTAGGACTTCGAGGCGAGCTGGTCCACATGCGTACGCAGCTGGGCGGTGTGTCGGCGCAGGTGAGCGCGGTAGTCGTCCTCGTTGTCGGCGGACGCGGCGTCGAGGTAGGCGTCCAGGGGGACCTTGGAGTCGACGACCAGCTCCTTGTTGCCGGACAGGTGCACCACCAGGTCGGGGCGCAGCCGCCCGTCCTCGAGATGGACCTGCTCGGAGAAGTCGCACTTGTCCACCAGACCGGCGAGCTCGACCGCGCGGCGCAGGTGCATCTCGCCCCAGCGGCCCCTGACCTGGGGCTTCCGCAGCGCCGTCGACAGCGACCGGGTCTCGGTCTGGAGCCGCCCGACCTCTGTCTCGAACTGCCCCTGCCAGCGGGCCCGCTCGCGGTCGAGATGCTGCATCTGGTCGCTGAGCCGGTCGAGCCCCTGCATCACCTCGGCCTGGTCCACCATCCCCGCCGCGACCGTCCCCACGCTCCGCGCTCGCGCCCACAGCACGCCGAGCACGACACCCAGGGCAAGACCGATCACCAGTCCGAGCACGAGGATCCAGATCTCCATGACATCGATCCTCGCAGGGACCACCGACAATTTGTTCGGATGGGCACGGTCGGTTCGTGGTTCCATGGAGGTATGGCCCACAACGTCGAACTGGCCGAACGCGTGCGGGACCTGATGCCCGCCGGCACCACCGAGGTGAAGATGTTCGGTGGGCTGGCGTTCATGGTGAACGGCAACATGGCGTGCGCGGTCGGCGCCGACGACATGCTCGTACGCACCGGCAAGTCGGCCTACGAGGCCGCCCTCGCGGCAGGCGCCGAGCCGATGATCATGGGCGCGCGGACCATGTCCGGCTACGTCAACGTCGCCGCCGACCTGCTCAGTGGCGACGCGCTCGCCGGCTGGGTCCAGCGCGGCATCGCCACGGCCGAGTCACTGCCACCGAAGTAGCGCGACCACGGGAAGGTGATCGCTCCCGGTCCGGTCCAGCGGTCGTACGTCCTCGACCTCGGCGCCACGGGCGAAGACGTGGTCGATGCGGATGGCCGGCAGTGCTGCCGGGAAGGTGAACCCGAAGCGGTCCTGCGGTTCGCTGACCTGGGAGATGACCGCACGTAGCGCGCGGTCGCGCGCTTCTGCGTTGAAGTCGCCGGAGACGATCACGACATCGGCGTCGTCGGCCCGCAGGGCCTCGGCGAGAAGGTCGATGCTCCCGTTGCGGGCCCTGACGTCCAGGCCGCGCACGCCCAGCCGGATGGAGGGCAGGTGCACGGCATAGACGGCGACGTCCGGGGCGTCGGCGGCCGGCTTGGTCTCCACCCGCAGCCCGCGTCTCCACGACGCGTCCACGCCCGCCTGGCGCAGGTCGAGAGGTGTCGCGTTCTCCAGAGGTTGTGCCGACCAGACCCCGACGGTCCCGTACGTCTCGTGGTACGGAAGGGCGTCTCCGAACGCCCGGCTGTAGTCGTCGACCCGCTCGGGAACGACCTCGTTCAGCGTCACGACGTCGGGCGAGGCAGAGAGGATCTCGCGGGCGGTCCCGGTGATGTCCGTGTTGGTGTCGCTCACGTTGTGCTGGACGACGACCAGATCATGGTTCGAGGCGGGAGCTTCGGAGAGCTTGGGGTGAAACATCCAGCCCCAGGCCACGGCGGGCACGATGAACGCGATGACTGCGGCGGCCGACCGTCGTGCCAGCCCGACGAGCAGGACCAGCACCGCCACGGCTCCGAGCCACGGGAGGAACGTCTCCACGAGGCTGCCGATGCCGAGCGCCGACGGGAGGTGGGCGTGGAAGACGATCGCGCCGCCTATGGCGAGAAGCAGGACCGCGCACACCGTTCCACGGGACCAGACCGTGCTCCGGCCCTCCCGCTTCGCGGCCTCGGGGTCAGTCGGCGAGATCGACGATCACCGGCGCGTGGTCGGAGGGAGAACCGGTGCCGATGGCGGGGTTGCGCTCGTCGAGATCGACGAATGCGCCCGTCACCCGCGAGGCGAACGTCGGGGAGCCGAGGACGAAGTCGATGCGCAGGCCGCGGTTGCGCTCGAAGCGCTGCCGGTAGTAGTCGAAGTACGTGTACGCCTCCGGACCGGGCACGAAGGGGCGTACGACGTCCTTGAAGTCCTTCTCGATGGCGAAGAAGGCGTCGCGCTCGGCGGGGGTGAGGTGGGTCTTGCCGACGAACTGCTTGGGATCGAAGCAGTCCTCGTCGAAGGGGCAGACGTTCCAGTCGCCGACCATGGCCGAGGGCCCGTCGTGCCAGGCCTGCGCGGCCTTCTGCAGGGCCGCGAGCCACTCCAGCTTGTAGGCGTAGTGGGGATCGTCCGGCTTGCGGCCGTTGGGGACGTAGACCGAGGTCACCCGTACGTCGCCGCACGTCGCGGTGAGCGCCCGCGCCTCGGCGACGTCCTTGAACGACGGCATCCCCTCGAACCCGACCTGGATGTCGGTCAACCCGACCCGGGAGATCAGCGCGACGCCGTTCCACTGGTCGTAGCCGACCGAGGCGAACTCGTAGCCACGGGCCTCCAGTCCCATCGTCGGGATCTGGTCGGGCTTGGCCTTGGTCTCCTGCAGGGCGAGCACGTCGATCGAGTGCCGCTCGACGAAGGCCTCGACTCGGTCGATGCGGGAACGGATGGAGTTGATGTTCCAGGTGGCGATACGCACGCCCGTCAGACTATCCAGAAGACGTATTGGACTACCGTTTGAGGCGTGGGCAGCGCGACGATCGAGATGCACGGGGTCCGTCGTCTCTATGAGCAGGCCGATCTCGCCGAGCTGATCGCCCTCGACGATATCGACCTGACCATCGAGCCAGGCACGTTCGTGAGCATCATCGGGCCCTCCGGCTGCGGCAAGTCGACGCTGTTGCGGCTGATCAGCGGGCAGGAGTCGGCCGACGCCGGGAAGATCACCGTGTGCGGTCTGACGCCGAAGGAGGCGGCCGAGGCGAAGGCCTTCGGGTTCGTGCCGCAGTCGCCGGCCCTGCTGCCGTGGCTGAGCGTGCTGGGCAACGTGACCCTGCCCCACAGAGTCAATCGGCGAGGGGCGAATCGCCGCAGCGACCGCGGCCGGCCCGACCTCGAGGCGATGCTGCGTGAGGTCGGCCTGGGGGAGTCGCTCCACAAGCTCCCCGCCGAGCTGTCGGGCGGCATGAAGCAGCGGACCGCGATCGTACGCGCCTTCGGGCTGCGCCCCGACGTACTCCTTCTCGACGAGCCCTTCGGTGCGCTCGACGAGTTCACCCGCGAGGCGCTCCAGGAGCAGCTGCTGGAGCTGTGGGAGCAGACCCGCGCGACGGTCGTCTTCGTCACCCATTCGATCTCCGAAGCGGTCAGGCTCTCCGACAAGGTCGTGGTGATGGCTCCGCGACCGGGACGGATCACCGACGTCATCGACATCGACCTGCCCCGCCCCCGTCACCAGGAGCTCCTCACCTCGCCCGAGTTCCACGCCTACGAGCTCGCCCTCCGGGGCAGCCTGCGAGACGCCTTCAGCCACGGAGAGGTCGTCTCGTGACCCTGGACTCAGGTACGCAGCCGGCGCCTCCGCGGCGGCCACATCTCGTCGTGCCCACCCCCGAGCAGCTCGCCGCGCGCCGCCTGCGCCGTCGCACCCGGCTGCTCCGCCCGGGCTACTGGCTCCCGTTCGTCCTCCTCGTCGTGGTGCTCGGGTTCGCCTGGGAGCTGGGTGCGCGGCGGATGCCTTACCTCTTCGCGCCGCTGGGCGACATCGCGGGAGTGCTGAGCGAGGACCCGGGCTACTTCCTGAGCAACACCCTGGTCACGCTCAGCGAGGCGCTGGTGGGGCTCGGGATCGGGTTCGTCGCCGCCTTCGCCCTCGCCGTCGTGGTGAGCGAGATCCCGGTGGTGCGGCGTGCGGTGATGCCGGTGGCCGTAGTGCTCTCGGTGACGCCGCTCGTGGCGATCGCACCGCTCCTCGTGGTCGCGCTCGGGTTCGGGATGGGGCCGAAGGTCGTCCTGACCGCACTGGTCTGCTTCTTCCCGATCCTGATCAACGTGGCGACCGGGCTGCGGGCGGTGCCGGCACCGGTGCTGCAGGTCTACCGCACGGTCGCCGCGAGCCGGCTGGAGGTGCTGCGCCACCTGCGGGTGCCGGCCTCGCTGCCGTACGTCTTCGCGTCCCTGCGGATCGTCTTCCCGCTGTCGATGATCGGCGCCGTCGTGGCCGAGCTCTCCGCTGCGGGGTCGGCCGACGGCCTCGGCAGCGTGATACAGGTGGCCAGCTCGCAGAACAGACTGGCTACGGTGTGGGCAGCGATCTTCGTCCTCGCGGCGCTCGGGTCGTTGCTGTTCTGGCTCGTGACGCTCGCCGAGCGTCGAGTGCTCCACTGGCACGAGTCCTGACCTGAGTTGAAGGAGCCCTTCATGTCTCGCGTACGTCCGTTCGCCGCTGCCCTCACGTCGGCGGTCGTCCTGCTCGGTGCGCTGACCGCCTGCGGGTCCTCGCAGAACTCCGCCGACCCGCAGGGGAGCGCGGTCTCGGCCGAGCGCTGCGAGCAGAACGAGAAGGCCGGCAAGATCACCTACATGTCGGGCTACTACTGGCAGGCGTCGGCCTCGATCATGGAGGCCATCGCCGCAGATCAGCTGGGCTATTTCAAAGATCTCTGCCTCGACGTCGAGCTCCAGCCGGGGTCGGGTGACGTCTCCCAGAACGCCAAGCTGATCGCCGCCGGGAAGGTGCAGGTCGGGCCGCTCTCCGAGCAGGACATCATGACCTCCAACGCGAGCGGCCTGAAGGTGCTCGGCGTCTCGTCCTACTCCAACGCGGGTCTCGACGTGCTGATGACCGGCACCGAGATCACCGACCTGAAGCAGCTCGAGGGCAAGACGCTCGGCCACAAGGGCTGGGTGCCGGTCGGCGTACAGGCAATGCTCGCCGAGGCCGGCGTCGACATGGCGAAGGTGAAGCAGGTCAAGGTCGGCTACGACCCCGGCGTGCTGCCGCGCGGCCAGGTCGACGCGCTGGTCGGGTTCGTCTCCAACGAGCCCAACCAGCTGAAGGAGGCCGGAGAGGACGTCACCGTCTGGGAGCCGACCGACTTCGAGGTGCCCGGCTCCCTCGGCGCCTACTCCGTCAACCCCGCCTGGGCCGAGAAGCACCCCACCGCCGTCGAGGACTTCCTGCGGGCCGTCTTCAAGGCTTACACCTACTGCGCCGCCGCCGACCACGTCGAGGAGTGCATCGGCTACCAGCACGACCTGGCCGGCGCCGAGTCCGACGAGAAGCACGAGACGGCCATCTGGCGCACCGAGGTCGCGGTCGCGGCCGACAATCCGCTCCCGGGCAGGTTCGGCTCGGTCGACCCCGCCAACGTCGCGGCGCTGGCCGGGGTCGTAACGGCGTACGCAGGTGAGAAGGTCACGCCAGAGCAGGCCGCCTCCTGGTTCGACACGTCCTTCGCCGAGGCCGTCGTCGACGACAACGACAAGGTGATCTGGCCCGCTCCGTGATGCTCCTGATGGCAAACATAGGAATTCGACTCGAAAGTTTTGCCTGTTCAACGGTAATTTCGCCGCAGTTTCTATAGTCCATCCCTGGCCGCAACGCTTGAATCTCCTGTGGCCGCCGGCGTCAATCGCCGGCGGTCGTTCACGAATCCAGGAGGAAGAGCTATGCGAGTTCGTATTCCCATGATGATCGCCGCGGCTGCGGGTGCCGCGGCGCTGACTGCGTCGATGGTTCCCGCATCCGCCCAAGAGGCACCGAGCTACCAGGAGTTCGAGGCGTCCACGTACGTCGACTTCGACGGTCAGTACGTCGTCAACGGCGACGAGGTCGTCTCCAACCAGGGTGACCTGCACAAGTTCTACGAGTCGATGGTCTCGGCGCCGAAGCACGTCCCGGAGGACGGCCTCATCGTCAACACCGTCAGCGGCAGGGACGACAAGTGGTCGGCCTCGCAGGCGCTCAACCTGACCTACTGTGTCTCGGACAAGTTCGGCACCAACAAGGCCGCCATCGTCACCGCGATGGCGCAGGGCGAGGGCCTGTGGGAGGCGGCCAGCTCGGCCGTCGAGTTCATCTACGTCCCCACCCAGGACGCGTCCTGCAACACCCGCAACTCCAACGTGCTCTTCTCAGTCGAGCCGGTGAGCACCTCGCAGTACATCGCGCGGGCGTTCTTCCCCTCGACCTCGAAGCGCTCCCGCAACGTGCTCATCGACGACTCGATCTTCTCGTCGGGCAACTGGGAGGCGGGTGACATCCTCGGCCACGAGCTCGGTCACACTCTCGGGTTCCGCCACGAGCACACCCGGCCCGAGTCGGCGACCTGCTTCGAGGACAACAACTGGCGTGCGCTGACCCCGTACGACTCCTCCTCGATCATGCACTACCCGCAGTGCAACGGTGGCTCGGAGGACCTGGAGTTCCAGGCCTCCGACGCGGCCGGGGTCCGGGCGCTGTACGGCTCCTGATCCTCTAGCAGCAAGAGAGCGGCCCTCCCGGTTTCCGGGAGGGCCGCTCTCATGGGGTTCCTAGTAGGACAGCCCGTGCCCGAGCGGGAAGAGATCCGGGATCTCCACCGGGAGCTTGCCGCTCGGGTTCACCTCGCCGTAGAGCACCCGCACCAGCGACTCGAGCTGGTGGGAGGTGTAGCCGTAGGTGTCGAGCACCGTCGCGGCCTCGGGGAAGGACGTGACGTCGTAGGGGTTGCGCATCGCGGTCACGATCACCGGGGTTTCGGTGGCGAGCAGCGCCTTGACCAGCTTGGTCTGGGCCACGGAGGCCGGGGTCGGCTGGCCGGTCGCCGGGTTGATCTGCCAGGCGTTGTTGGTCGGCACGACCACCAGATCCTTGCCCGCGGCGGCCTCGACGGCGGCGTTGATCTGCGCGTCGGTCGGGGTGGTGCCCGACTGCAGCACCTGGGTCGTCGCGCCGCGCTTCTGGAGTCCGGCCGCGATGCCCGCTGTCGTGTCCACACCCCAGCCCGCGACCAGGACGTTCTTCGCCCCAGGCGCCAGCGGCAGCAGGTCGTCGTCGTTCTTCACCAACGTGGTGGTGCGGTCGGAGATCGCCTGGGCGTCGGCCTTGTGCAGCGGGTTGCTGAAGACCGCCGGAGCTGCCGCCGGGTCGACGTAGGGGCTCTCGAAGATCTTGTTCTCAAGCTTGTGCTCGAGGATCCGGTAGACCGACTCGTCGAGCCGCTGGCGCGAGATGGTGCCGTCCTTGACGGCGCCGAGGACCGCGGCGTACGCCGTGTCCATCTGCGGCGGGATGAGCAGCTGGTCGGCGCCGGCGAGGAAGGCCTCGACCGGGGCGACGTCGGGCGGGTACGTCGCGCTCGCGCCCTGCATGTCGAGGGCGTCGGTCACGATCAGGCCGTCGAAGCCCATCTCCTCGCGGAGTAGGCCGGTGAGGATCGGCTCGGACATGGTGGCCGGCTCGCCGCTCGGGTCGATCGCGGGCACGGTCACGTGGGCCGTCATGATCGCGTCGATCCCGGCGTCGATCGCAGCCTTGAACGGCGGCAGGTCGATCGCCTCGAGCTCCTCGCGGCTGTGGGTCACCTCGGGCAGGCCGTAGTGGCTGTCGGTGCCGGTGTCGCCGTGGCCCGGGAAGTGCTTGGCGATCGAGGAGAGGTCGCCGTCGTCGAACCCGCCGACCTCGGCCTCGACGATATCGGAGACCGCAGCAGAGTCGGCCCCGGCCGAGCGGATCCCGATCACCGGGTTGTTGGGGTTGAGGTTGACGTCGGCGACGGGGGCGTAGTCCTGGGTGACCCCGACGGCGGCCAGCTCGGTGCCGATGACCTCGGCAGAGCGGGCTGCGTCCTCGGTCGAGCCGCCGGCGCCCAGCGCCATCTGGCCGGGCATCTGGGTCGCGCCGCTGGCCGGACCGAAGCGGGCCACGAGCGCGCCGCCCTCCTGGTCGACCGCTATGTTGAGCGGGATCTTGGGCCGCTGCTGGAGCGCGGCACGCTGGAGGCCGTTGGAGAGCGTCGCCACCTGGGCCGCGTCGCCGATGTTGTCGGGGCCGCGGGTGGTGAAGTAGATGACCCCGCCGGGCTGGTACTTCGCGATCGCCTGCGCCGGGGTGTCCACCCCGTAGAGCCGCTGGTTGCCGGCCTTCGCCGTGTCGCTGACGTTGTTGGCGTCGCGTCCGTAGACCTCGATCACGAAGAGCTGGCCGATCTTCTGCTGCAGCGACATGCGTTGCATCAGCGAGACGATCTGGTGGTGCTGCGTCGATGTCTTGGTGGCGGTCGTCGCGGACGGATCCGGCTCTGCGGCGTGCGTTGCTGCGTACGGCGTCGCAACGGCCACCGCGGCCGCGAGTCCAGCAGCCGCCAACCTTCCGCGTCTGGTCAGTGTCGTTCTGCTCATGACAACCTCCCCATCTGCACCGCTGGTGTGCGGCACGGCGATTCACTCTAGGGGCTACCAACCGGTCACGGAAGAAAATTCCCGAGTCCGCACTTCTGGCCTGCCGAATCTGCACTTGTGGAGGACGAAACTCGACATTCGGCGCCCACAACTACAGATTCGCCTGTCGTTGCCACTGATTCGACGGACGAGTTTTGCCGGATCGGTGGACAGAACGGCCCCGCAGGGCCAGGGTGATCCTTCGTGCGCATCGTTGTCGGAGCCGCAGCGGCGGCCACTCTCGCCCTCACCACCCTCACCTTCGCGCCGTCGGCGCAGGCTGTGCAGTCAGTGCAGTCGGGGGGTGCGTACGACTGGACGTCTGTGAACGTCGATACGACGCAGGGGTTCCGGGCGCTGGACGCCGTCGACGCGAAGACCGCGTGGGTCGGCGGCGACGGCGGGGGAGTGTTCCGTACGACCGATGGCGGCCGGACCTGGGACGAGGTCTCGCCCCCGGGAGCCGACGAGCTGCTCTTCCGCGACGTCGAGGCGCGCTCGGCGAGCGAGGCGGTGGTGCTCTCCATCGGCGAGGGCGAGGCGAGCCGGATCTACAAGACCGTCGACGGCGGATCGACCTGGACCGAGACGTTCCGGTCCGCGGAGCCGTCCGCCTTCTACAACTGCGTCGACTTCTGGCCCGGCGGCAAGCGCGGGATCGCGATGAGCGACCCGGTCGACGGCGAGTGGCGCGTCATCACGACCTCCGACGGCGGCGACACCTGGACGATCGCGGACACGCAGGGCCTGGAGGCGCCGGGCGAGTTCGGCTACTCGGCCAGCGGGACCTGCCTGGTCACGGCGGGGGCGCGCGACGCCTGGATCGGCGGTGGCGGCGCCGCCGCGAAGATCTACGCCACCCACGACGGCGGTCGCTCCTGGTCCTCCGCAGACTCCACGATCGCGACCGGCGAGGCTGCCGGTGTCTTCGGGCTCGGCTTCCGCAATCCTCGCCAGGGGATCGCGGTGGGTGGCGACTTCGGTCTCGAGGACGACGGCGTCGACCGCGCCGCCTACTCGACCGACGGTGGCCGCACCTGGACCAACTCGGCCTCTGACCTGGGCGGATACCGCGAGGCGGTCGCCTGGATCGGCGGCCGCACCGCGATCGCCGTCGGCCCCAACGGCAGCGACATCAGCCACGACAGCGGCCGCTCCTGGAAGCCGTTCGGCGCCACCCAGACCCGCTTCCACACCGTCGACTGCGCCAAGGGCACCTGCTGGGCCGCCGGTGCGGGCGGACGGGTCGGGGTCCTCGCCCGCTGAGCTCAGATCTTGAGCCCGATCGTCATCGGTCCGCTCGAGGCCATCTCGTGCTCGCCGCGCTCGATGCAGAACTCGTTGCCCTCAGGGTCGCGGAGCGCGACGAAGCCGGTCCCATCCTCCTTGCGGTGGTCGCCAAAGACGGTGGCGCCGAGCGAGAGCGCACGCTCGACGAGCTCGTCGCGAGTGGTGTCCTCCGGCTTGATGTCGATGTGGACCCGGTTCTTCGCCGACTTCGCCTCCGGCACCGGGATGAAGAGGAACATCAGCTCCTTCGACGGGAAGCTGCGCGCGACGATCACCTCGGGGTCCTCGTCGTAGAAGAGGTGCCAGCCGGTGATCGCCGACCAGAACTCCCCGAGCTTGCGTGCGTCGGCACAGTCGAACGTCAGATGGCGGATCTGGATTGTCATGGCCGGATCATCCACCGAAGCCCGTCCGAAGTAGAACGGGTTATTCGACGAACTCCGAGACCGTACGCGGCGTAGCCGCCGCCGCCAAGGCGACGGCGGTCTCGAGCGGCACGTCCGGGATGTCGACGTGCTCGTGGCCGGCCGCGGTCATCGCGGTGACCTGGGCCAGGCCGATGCGGCGGTCGAAGAACGTTTGCTTGACCCGCCAGCCGATGATGCCGTCGGTCTGCAGGGCGGTCCGCACCGCGGTGTACGAGCCCGAGCGGACCACCAGGTAGCGGTCGGTGAGCGCGTGGCCGAGGTGGCGGTGGCGCAGCTCGGCACCGAGCAGCCCGAGGACGAGGGCAAGCACCATCACGACGACCGGGATCCACCAGATCCAGGTGTCGCCGAAGACGCCGATCAGCACGGTCGGGACGAGCGCGACGAGCGTCCACACGAGGGTGGCGACGGCCGCCCGGAACCAGTAGCGCCGGCGTGGCCGTGGCCCGTGGCCGGTGAGCGCCGCCGAGAACGCGTCCTCGCCGAGGATGTCGGTGCCGACCTCGGAGACGACCTGCTCCGGGGCCGTCGGCAGGACCGCGGGGAAGTTGTCGTCGAGCCCGGTCGTCAGCAGGTTGAGGTCGGCCCCGCCGGCGAGGCCGATCAGCGGGCCGACGGTGGAGGTGGCGCCGCGTACCTTCGCCTCTTCCACCGTCGTCGCGCGGGTGCTGGTCAGGCCGAAGCTGCGTCGCAGCGTGGTGCCTTCCCGGCCCTGCTCGCGCACGACCTGGAGGTCCCACCAACGCACCGCATAGCCCACGCACGACCCGATCGCCCACACCGCGGCCGCCCCGACGATCGCGATCGGCACGGCGAAGAACAGCATGCGCACGAACTCGTCGACAGGGACGCCGTTGACCTCGCCGTTGGTGACCCGGACGCCGAAGGACTCCCACGGGATGAGATCGGAGAACGCACCGAAGACCGCACCCAGTCCGCCGAGCGCGATCGCGAGGTTTCTGAGGTTGAGCGGGGCGTACCTGATCCAGGACCAGTCGAGCTTGGCGATGATCTCGCCCTCGGGCGCGGCCGCGACGGGCTCGATCTCTGGCGAGGAGCCTTCAGCTGAGGGAACGTCGGACGCGGACGGCGCGGGCGCCGCGTGCAGGAGCTCGCGCCGCAGCCGGGCGGCGGCGTCCTTGGTCAGCGAGTCGAGGGTGATCTGGCCCTCGTCGACCCCGGTGCCGACGCTGACCTTGGTGACTCCGAGGGCGCGGTGGATGAGGGTCGAGCTCAGGTCGACGCTGCGCACCCGGTCGAGTCGGGCGGTCAGAGTGGTGCGGTTGAGCAGACCCTTGCGCACCTCGAGGTGTGTCGGCGTCACCCGAAAGGTCGTGGTAAGCCAGGGGACCAGACCGGCCAGGGCCGCGACCACCGCGATGCCGGCCGCGACCAGGAGACCGATGAACACGTTCGCCTGGCCGGCACCGAAGGCACCGACCGCGGCCGGGATGATCGCCTGGCGCAGCGTCGAGAGCGGGCTGACAACCGCGGTCCAGCCGGCCAGCCGCTGCCACTCCGCGTCCGGAACGGCAGGAGCCTCAGGGACGTCAGGTGTGCTCACGTCGCGTCCTCAGGCGTCGCCGCG
Organism: Nocardioides sp. NPDC023903; assembly: GCF_040639295.1. Taxonomy (NCBI): domain Bacteria; kingdom Bacillati; phylum Actinomycetota; class Actinomycetes; order Propionibacteriales; family Nocardioidaceae; genus Nocardioides; species Nocardioides sp. NPDC023903. The sequence goes on from NZ_JBEZZS010000003.1 coordinate 86,034, forward strand.
GTGATCGCCACCAGCTTCGCGACGACCTCGAGCGCGAGGGCGTCGTCGAGGCAGGCGATCTGGACGATGCCCGCCGAGGAGGCGGTGGAGACCTTGACCGTACGCAGCCCGAACCGCCGCATCAGCGGCCCCTGCGTCGAGTCGACCGTCTGCACCCGGGAGAGCGGCACGATCTCGTCGACGACGGTGAGCCACCCGTGGCGTACGTGGACGGCGATGTCGGTCACCTCCCACCGGTGGATCCGGAATCGGATCGACGGCACGAAGGTCAGCCCCGGCACCGGCGCCAGCACGAAGACCACGGCGGCGAGCCAGAGGATCCAGGTCCAGAAGCCCTCCGGGACGAGGACCGCAGCCACGACAGCACTCACCGCGAGGGCCAGCCAGATCACCGCGCCGATCGCCTCAGCCGTACGCCAGTAGGCCGGCGCGCGCTCGGAGACCTGATGTGCGGGTTCGCGCAGTCGCTGTGGTGCGTCGGGGGCGTTCACGGGCGCGAGCCTATTGGGTGGGATCCCTTTGCCGTCGGAATTTGTGGTCGGCGATTACGGAGGCCGTACCACGCGACGGAGTCGCGCGGCCGCGTTTCGGCCGTGGTCGGCGTGCGGATCTCGACCCGCAGTCGCGGCTTCGCAAGCTCAGCCGCGCGCTCGCTCGATCTCCTCGCGTTCCCCGAAGCAGGCTTCGGGGAGGCTCGGACCTAGGATTGTCGATCGTGGCACTCACCATCGGCATCGTGGGACTTCCCAACGCGGGCAAGTCGACCCTCTTCAACGCTCTGACCAAGAACGACGTCCTCGCGGCGAACTACCCGTTCGCCACCATCGAGCCCAACGTCGGTGTCGTCGGGGTGCCCGACGAGCGGCTGGCCGAGCTGGCGAAGATCTACGGGTCCCAGAAGCTGCTGCCGGCCACGGTGCAGTTCGTCGACATCGCCGGCATCGTGCGCGGCGCCTCGCAGGGTGAGGGCCTGGGCAACAAGTTCCTCTCCCACATCCGTGAGTCCGACGCGATCTGCCAGGTCACCCGGGTCTTCCGCGACGACGACGTCACCCACGTCGACGGCAAGGTCGAGCCCGCCAACGACATCTCCACCATCCAGACCGAGCTGATCCTGGCTGACCTGGAGACGGTCGACAAGGCGATCCCGCGGCTGGAGAAGGAGTCGCGCAAGGCTCCCGACCTCAAGGCGAACCTCGCCGCCGCGGTCGAGGCCAAGGAGGCCCTCGAGGCCGGCACCCCGATCATCGCCACCAAGATCGACCGGGCCCTGATCCGCGACCTGATGCTGCTCACCGCGAAGCCCTACATCTTCGTCTTCAACTGCGACTCCGACGAGCTCGCCGACGAGGCGCTCAAGGACTCGATGCGCGAGCTGGTCGCCCCCGCCGAGGCGATCTTCCTGGACGCGAAGTTCGAGTCCGAGCTCGTCGAGCTCGACGAGGACGAGGCCCGCGAGTTCCTGGCCGACGCCGGCGTCGAGGAGCCCGGCCTGGACATCCTGGCCCGCGTCGGCTTCGACACCCTCGGCCTCTCGACTTACCTCACCGCCGGACCCAAGGAGGTCCGCGCGTGGGAGATCCCCAAGGGCGCCACCGCCCCCGAGGCCGCCGGTGTCATCCACACCGACTTCCAGAAGGGCTTCATCAAGGCCGAGATCGTCTCCTACGACGACCTCATCTCCGCCGGCTCCGTAGCCAAGGCCCGCGACCTCGGCAAGGTACGCATGGAGGGCAAGGACTACGTCATGGCCGATGGCGACGTGGTGGAGTTCCGCTTCAACGTCTGAGCGACGACCCGGGTCGATCCGCTCATCCCAACACTGGAGGTTCCATGCCCAAGGGCTACTGGGTCAGCGCGTACCGCACCATTTCAGACCCCGAGAAGCTGGCTGCGTACAACAAGCTGGCTCCTGCAGCCGTCCAGGCCGGCGGCGGTCGGGTCCTCACCCGTGGCAGCCGGGTTGTGGCGCATGACGCCGGAATCGCCGAGCGCACCGTCCTGATCGAGTTCGACAGCTTTGAGCAGGCCGTCGCGACGCACGAGAGCGCCGCCTACCAGGAGGCGCTGGCGGCCCTTTCTGACGGCGTCGAGCGCGACTTCCGCATCGTCGAAGGCCTCGACTGACCGAGTTCGGACGTTCGGTCAGGCGGTGACGGCCTGGAGCACTGCGCGGACGTAGGCCTCCGATCGGTCCGATCCGATGATGCCCGGGGCCATCTTGTTCATGACGTACGAGACCGTCATCTTCTGCAGCGGGAACATGATCGTCATGGACCCGCCCCATCCGCCCCAGAAGCAGATTCGCTCGTCCGGGATGTACGGCAAGGTCGTCGGCTCGGGCAGACCGAAACCGATCCCCCAGCGCAGTGGGACGCCGAGGACGAGGTCATCTCCGTGAACCTGCTCGTCGAAGATGCGGTCGATGGTCTTCTCCGACAGCAAGTGGATTCCTCCCACCTCCCCACCGCGGGAGATGACCGACATGGTCCGCGCCAGGGCACGCGCGTTCGTGTGGCCGTTCAGCGCGCCCATGTCGGCGCGCCGCCACGCAGGCATGTTGGCCGCGGCGGCGTTAGCCGCGGGCCCGGTCAGGGTCTTGACCATCACCGAGTCTGCTGGGATCGACCCGAGGTCGAACGCGAGCGGGGGCGGCGGAACGATCTCCGCGATCCGGTCATCGTCTTTTGCCTCTGCGCCGATCTGTAGGTCGACGCCCAGCGGTTCCGCGATCTCCTCGGCCACGAATTGCTTGAGCGTCTTTCCACTCACTCGACGCACGATCTCGCCGAGGAGGTGGCCCTGGTTCTGAGCGTGGTAGCCCGATGCGGTGCCCGGCTCCCACCACGGAGCCTGGCCGGCGAGGCGCGCCACCGACGTCTCCCAGTCGTACATCTCCTCGACGACAAAGGGCTGCTCCCAGCCCGAGACCCCGGAGGTGTGGGCCATGAGGTGACGGACCTCGATCGCTTCCTTGCCGGCCTGGCCGAACTCCGGCCAGTACGTCGCGACAGGGGTGTCCAGGTCCACCAGGCCGCGGTCGACGAGCATCAGGACCGCGAGCGCGGTGATCTCTTTCGTGGTCGACCAGACGTTGACGATCGTGTCTCGATCCCACGGGAGGGTGCGTGCGACGTCGCGGTAGCCGCCCCACAGGTCGACGACCAGCTCACCATCGATGTCGATGGCGACAGCTGCGCCGAGCTCTTCACCGGACTCGAGATTCGCGGAGAGCTCGTCTCGCAACCGGGCGAAGCGCTCGTCGTTGTGGCCGTTGAGTTCCATGTGTTCTCCTCTAGTTCCCGTGCCTGCTCAGCAGTGCGACGAAGACGGTATGGGCCGCGTCGGCGTCCGGTTCTGCGCCGGCGATGATGTCCGCATAGATGTACGTCTCGGCGACGCGCACGAGCAGTCGAGCGAGATCCAGGCGGCTCAAGGCGATCGCCGGTGCCGGCTCTGTCGCGAGCAGGCTCTCCACGCGTTCGACCATGCGCGTCTGGTTCGGTGCGGCGTTCGTCGTCAGGATCCTCAGAGCGCGTTGCGGATCACGGTGCAAGAACGCACGGAAGTACGGCGCTTCGATGAGGTATCGCACGAATGCCGACAGCGCCTCGGCAGTCCGATCCGGAGTGCCTTCGGGTGCCTCCCGCAAGCAGCGTGCCCAGGTGTCCTCGCCAAGGGTCCAGAGGGCCTCGGCGAGCAGCAAGTCACGACGCCCGACGCGGCGGAAGACCGTAACGCGGTCAACCCCAGCCCCAGCAGCGACCTTGCCGACGTCGACCGGCTCACCCGCCAGCACCATGCGGCGCGCCTCGGCGATGATCCTCGCCGTTGTGTGACCTTCATCACTCACGGATTGGAGCATACGCACGGGCTGCAACATTTTCAATATTTGTTGCAGATCCCAGGTCTGCGGTGCTGATGCGCGTGGTCGCCGCCCGGGTGTGTTGCGCTGCTTAGGATCATCAAATGCCGCGAATCGAGCTCACGACGGAGGTCTCGGCGACGCCGGCGGAGTGCTTTGAGCTGAGCTTGTCCGTCGACGCGCACCAGTCGTCGATGACCCACTCGGGTGAGCGCGCCATCTCCGGCGTCACCTCAGGTGTGATGCGTCGCGGCGACTCGGTGACCTGGCGAGCTCGCCACTTCGGAATTCCGTTCATCATGACCTCGGTGATCAGTCAGTACGACGCTCCGCACCGATTCGTGGACGAGCAGGAGTCGGGCCCGTTCCGGCGGTGGTGGCATGAGCACCGATTCGAACCGGTCGCCGGCGGCACGTTGATGACGGACGTCGTCGAGTTCGAGTCGCCTGCCGGGTCGGTCGGGCGGTTGGTGAACGCCCTCGTGCTGACTCGGTACATGACGAAGTTGTTGAAGCAACGGAACGCGTGGTTGGTGGACGCACTCTCTATGCCGGAGGTCTGATGGCTCTGCGCGGCTAGGCTCTGCCGAAGTCTCGGCTGACGGAGCGGAGCTGTGATGGTTGGCCAGGTTGAGGCGATGTGGATCGCGACGGTCTTGGTGCTGTCGTTCGCCCCGACGATCGTCGCGCTGTGCCTGATCGTCCGTGGTGCTGTTGCCCGGGGACGGGTCGTCGGGCTGGACGTTCTCGACATCGTGATGGTGTTGGTCTTCGGCTGGGCTGGTGCCCTTGTCTACTTCCTCATCGCGTTCCTGCGTCGCCGAAGGAAGGCGCGGACCGTCGTCGCTGTGCTGCCTGCAATCGAGGAGAGCGAGGAGACCTTGAACCGGGTCGACGAGGCGTATGCGCGGGCCTGGGCCGAAGCGCGTACGGCCGCCGACGACGTTCTGATCGACGTGCTCCACCAAGCAGGACTGGGGCCCAGGTGGACCGAGCCGGGTCGGCCACGGGCGGATCTGTTGCTGGCCATCTGGCGGTCGGGCGCTACTCCGCAGTCAACCTCGAGACAGCTTCGTGAAGCGCTCAGTGCACGGTCCGGGTGTGCCGGTGATCTGTCTTGCGACGACCCTGTCCCCTGAGCCGGAGAGGTGCTTGGAGTTCCGCTTCAACGGCTGAGTGCCTAGGCAGCGCGAGTGTGTGGATAGGCCGGGTCGCGGCCTTGGAAGCTCAGGATGCTCGGGTTGCTGATCACGCCGTGGTCGATCTCGATCGCCCGGGAGACGGTCAAGTTCGTCGCCCAGGCGGTCGGCCCCTCCATGACCGTGCGCAAGAAGGGCAGCAGCGCCTCGCTGATCTCCCAGGTGGCCGAGTTCCACAGGTACGACGGGGTGTGGTCGACCGCGTAGTAGTTGACGCCGTTGCCGACCGTGAACATCGGGGCGTCGAACGTGGTGGGCTTCGCCCAGTCGAACCCCATTCCCTCGTCGCACGAGACGTCGACGATCAGGCTGCCCGGGGCGAACCCCGCCAGGTCCTCGGTGCGCAGATAGGTCAACGGTGCGGCGACGTCCTGGAGCGTGCAGTTGACGACGATGTCGTGCGACGCCAGGAACTCGGGGAGCAGGACGTTGCCGTCCTTCGTGAGCACCTCGCTGAGGTGGGTCTCGCCGTCGTCGGTGTGGAGCTGGGCGATGTGCGCGCCGTGGATCGGGGAGCCGACCGCAGCTGCGCCGCGCTGGGTGAGGACCTGGATGTCGTGGATGCCCTGCGCCGTGAGCGCAGTCACCGCACCCCGTGCCGTCGCACCGAAGCCGATGACGACCGCGCTGCGACGGGGCCCGTACATGCCCGTGGATCCGGTGAGGCTCAGGGCATGAAGCACCGAGCAATAGCCGGCGAGCTCGTTGTTCTTGTGGAACACATGCAGGCTGAAGTCACCGCGGCCGCTCCAGTGGTTCATCGCCTCGAATGCGATCAGCGTGAGCCGGCGGTCGATCGCCGTCTGTGTCAGGGCGGGGTCCTGCACGCAGTGCGGCCATCCCCACAGCACCCGGCCCTCGGGGATCGCGGCCACGTCGGCCATCTGCGGCTTCGGAAGCAGCAGCACGTCAGCCGTCTCGATCACCGTGGAGCGATCCGCGACCCTGCCGACCCGCGACTCGACGTACCCGGGCTCCAGCTGGAAGTCGGCGCCGTAGCCACGCTCGACGATCATCCGCGCACGGAGATCCGGGTCGATCAGATCGAGGTGATGAGGGTGGATCGGCAGTCGCTGCTCGTTCTCCATCGAGGAAGCCGCGAGCATCCCGAGGGTGAGCAGCGTGCTGGTCGACGAGCTGGTGGCGGTGGAAAGGGGTGGAACAGCGCCGGACATCCGGACTCCCGTCATTGGGGAACCAAGGTCAGCTCCTGCCTCGAGCGTACGTGCACCCTGTCCAGACCGCGATGTCGTCGAGCTCCGGTTCAATGTCTGGCGTCACCACATGCCGCGTTGTAGAACAGCACGGTGATCATGGCTGCTCTTGGCGAGGTGAGGACATGGTGAGAGTCGTCTTCATGTGCGGGCCGGCGGGCTCAGGCAAGTCGACCATCGCGCGCCGCCTCGAGGCCGAGGGCATGGTCAGGCTCTCGTTCGACCAAGAGGCTTGGGAGCGCGGCATCCGGCGGATGCCGTTGTCCGACGACGCCAGCCGCGAGATCGAGTCCGATCTCCGGGAGCGGCTCGTGGGTCTGGTCCGTGAGGGGCGCGACGTCGTTTTGGACTTCTCGTTCTGGTCGCGCGCGATGCGCGAGGAGTGGCGTGGCCTGCTGGAACCCTTCGGAGTGATCCCGGAGACGATCTACCTCCCGACGGATCGGGCGACGTGCCTCGATCGGGTGATGGCGCGAGCCCGCGCGCACGGCGACGACTACGTCTTGGATCCAGAGACGGTGCTGATCTACTTCGACCACTTCGAACCGCCCTCCGCCGATGAAGGGCCATTGACGGTGGAATAGCAAACCACTCCGCTCCTGATCCTCCTCAGTCTCGAGACATCGCGGCGTGGAAGTCGCGCTCCAGATCGAGGTAGACGTCGTCGCCGATGTTGATCTCGACCACCCGGACCTTGGCCCTGGTGAGGGCGAACGGTGACGAGTACTCCCGCGACACCGGGTCGGCGCCGTCCTTGCCGATGGTGAGCCCCTCGCCGCACAGCGCGAAGTGACCGGGCTGCGTCTTCCATGCGCCCTTGGTGACGGCCTGATCGTCGACGTAGAGCGTCGCCGTTCCGATCGCCTCGTGGTGCTCGCCGTGGCTCTCCTTGGAGAACTCCATCCCGAGCACATGCGCTCCGGGCTTCAGCTCGTCCGGTGAAACCAGCTGCTGCTCAGGCGGGATGCCGAGGAAGTTGGAGGCGTACCAGAGCTTCCGGTCCTTGATGAAGAGCGTGTGGCCGCCGAACCGGGCGCCGTTCGCGATGATCACGCCCTCGGCATCGGCCTCGAGCTCCACCTGGGCCAGGATCTTGAAGGAGCGGCCGCGAATCTCCGCTGCGGCGAACTCCGGGACCGGCGAGGTGTTGGGGTAGTAGCGATAGACGCCGCCCTCTGGGATGTCGGCGACCGGCATTTCCTTGACCAGGTCGGCGATGGACCGGTTGTCGAGCGGCAGTACGTCGTACTTGCCGGCCTCGACGTACCAGAGGTTGACCAGCTCCTTGACCTTCTCGGGATGCTCCGCGGCGAGGTCGTGCGCCTCTGCACGGTCGGTCTCGGAGTGATAGAGCTCCCAGGTGTCGTTGACCAGGTCGGCCGCGGTGCCGCCAGCGTTCGGTGCGCGCCGGGCGACGACGTGCCAGCCGTCGTGCCACAGCGCTCGGGTCCCGAACATCTCGTAGTACTGGATGACCTTCTGTGTCGGTCCGTCCGTGTCGAAGCTGTACTTCATCGAGACGCCCGGCAGTGGCGACTGAGCGTAGCCGAGCACCTCCTCCGGCATCTCCACCCCGATGCACTCCAAGAGCGTGGGCACGATGTCGACGGCGTGGTGGTACTGGTTGCGCACCTCGCCGCGTGCGGCGATGGCCTTCGGCCACGAGATGACCAGCGGATCGGCGACGCCGCCCTGGTAGGTGTAGCGCTTGAACATCTTGAACGGCGTGGAGAACGCCGTTGCCCAGCCGGTCGGATAGTGGTTGTAGGTGTCCGGGGAGCCGAGCTGGTCGAGCATCGAGAGGTTCTGCTCGAGGTCCTCGGGATAGGCGTTGAAGAGCTTGTTCTCGTTGACGGTGCCGTCGGGGCTGCCCTCGCCCGAGGCGCCGTTGTCGGCGCAGTACATGACGATCGTGTTGTCGAGCTGCCCGGTCTCCTCGAGGTAGTCGATGATCCGGCCGACCTGCGCATCGGTGTATTCGGAGAAGCCGGCGTAGACCTCGGCGAACCGCGCGAAGAGCCGCTTCTCTTCGTCGTTGAGCGTCTCCCAGGGCCGCACGTGGTCCATCGGCTGCGCCATCTCGCCCGGCAGCGGGTTGATGTCCGTGAGCTCCGTGTCCTCCGGAAGGATGCCGCGCTCGACCATCCGTGGCAGCACCCACTCGCGGTAGGCCTCGTAGCCATCGTCGAACCGACCGGCGTACTTCGCGATGTACTCCTCGGGCGCGTGGTGCGGGGCGTGGTTGGCGCCGGGGCAGAACCAGAGGTACCACGGCTTCTTCGGTGCGGAGGTCTTGCTGTCGGCGATGAACGAGATCGCCTTGTCGGCAAGGTCCTTGGAGAGGTGGTAGCCGTCCTCGGGGAGGTAGGGCTGGTCGACGTAGTGGTTGTCCTCGGTCAAGGTCGGGTACCAGTTGTTGGTCTCGCCGCCGAGGAAGCCGTAGAAGCGGTCGAACCCGCGCGCCAGCGGCCAGTTTCGCTTGCTCGCCCCGACCGCCCACTCGTCGAGCGGGACGTTGTGGTTCTTGCCGACCCAGAAGGTGTTGTAGCCGTTCTCGCGCAGCACCTCGCCGATGGTGGCGTTCTCCATCGGGATGTGGCCGGTGTGCCCCGGGAATCCTTGGGCACCTTCGGCGATCTGGGCGAAGCCGTTCTCGTGGTGGTTGCGTCCGGTCAGCAGACAGGAGCGGGTCGGCGAGCAGAGCGCCGTGGTGTGCCACTGCGTGTAGGTCAGCCCGTTGTCGGCGAGCCGCTGCATGGTCGGCATGTTGATGCGGCCGCCGTACGGTGACCACGCAGCCATGCCGGTGTCGTCGTAGAGAACCAGCAGTACGTTGGGAGCACCCTCCGGCGCCGGTGGCTCGCGGAAGGGCGTCCAGTCCGGGACCGAGTCCCGTACGTCGAGATTGACGATTCCCTTGAACTGCTTGGCCATGTCGCCTCCACCCGTCGTTGTCTGTCCCAGACATTGATCTCGCGGTGGGCCTGACACATCCCCCGGTTCAGGTGAGTGCGCTGCTGCCGATCACCGGCGATGCCTCGCGCAGGACGAGCTCGAGCAGGCCGGGGAAGCGCGCCTCGAGGTCTTCGCGCCGCAGGCGGTTCATGCGGCGTACGCCCACATCATGCTGGTGGATGATCCCCGCCTCGCGCAGGGTCCGGAAGTGCCGTGTCCCTGCGGCCTTGCTGACGGGCAGCGGGAACTCTGTGCAAGGCGTGGGGTCCGCCGAGGCGGCGAGCTGGACCACGATGCCTCGTCGGATGGGGTCTACCAGTGCCGACATGACCTGGAACAGGTCGAGCTCGTCCCGCTCGGGGTGCGTGAGGGGAGTCGAGGTGCGGCTGGCCATGTTCTCAGTATCTCGCAGCCCTATGTTTAAATGAAGGTGAACATAGCGGCGGGACGTCTCCGCACGCACAGTCCACCATCTTCTTCGGATCGAGGATCAGATTGTCCAGGCTCGGAATCATCGGCAGCGGCAACATCGGGGCGGCCATCGCCCGGCTGGCCGTGGCCGGCGGCGTACCCGTCGTCATCGCCAACTCGCGGGGACCGGAGAGCCTGGCTGAACTGGTGGAGGAGCTGGGCCCGCTGGCCGTGGCGGGTACGACCGAGGAGGCGGCGGTCGCGGGCGACGTCGTGGTGCTCTCGGTGCCGCTGCCGGCCCACACGAGCATCCCGCCGGCGCTGCTCGCCGGCAAGGTGGTGCTGGACACCGGCAACTACTACCCGTACCGGGACGGCCGCATCCGCGAGCTGGACGACGAGCAGCTCACCACCAGCGAGCTCGTGCAGCGGCACTTCGCGGGCGCACGGCTGGTCAAGGCGTTCAACAGCATCCTGGCTCACCACATCCCACTGCTCGCCCGGCCTTCAGGCGCCGCCGACCGCACGGCCCTGCCGATCGCCGGAGATGACCAGCGGGCGAAGTCCGTCGCGGCCGCCATGATCGACCGCTTGGGCTACGACGTACACGATGCGGGATCCCTCGCGGAGAGCTGGCGCTTCGAGCCCGAGGCCGCCGGTTACACCCGCGTCTACCTCGCCGACCAGTCGACCCCCGTCGAGAACATGCAGACCGCGCCCGCCGCTCCGGTCGACGCCGCCCGACTCGCCGCCGCGCTCGAGCGCGCTGAGCGCGTACGGGTCGCCGACCGCATCTTCTGACGCCTCGAGTCGCCGGCGGTCATCCCTTCTGGGAGGAGTCGATCAGGCCCTGGAGGGCATCTCGGGTGGTGGTCAGCTCCGCGATGCGTCCGTCGTAGGCGTGGAGGTGCTCAACGAGCAGGGGGACGGCGCACGGCTCTATCCGGTCGGTGTCGTGGATGCAGTCGAGGAGCTCACGGATGGCTCCGACAGGCAGGCCCGCCCCGATCAGGCGACGGATGGAACGAACCTGCTCGATGGCCGAGGGGTCGAACAGGCGTTGGCCGGTCGAGGACCGTTGTGCCTCGATGACGCCCTGGTTCTCGTAGTGCCGCAACATCCTCGGCGTCGTGGACGTGAGTGCGGCGAGATCCCCGATCCGTAGCTGTCGACTCACGGTGTCGAGACTTGCCTCTGCCACTGGTGTCAGCTCCTACGGTCGCATCCATGACCACTTCGATCACTCAGTTCAATGGTAGGTCGGCCAATACGGCGGACCTCGCGCCGCTGGCCTTCGCCGGCTACGCCCACTTCACCGCGATGCAGGTCCGGGGTAGCCGAGTTCGCGGCCTGGACCTGCATCTGGCCCGTCTCCGAGAAGCCAGTGACGAGCTCTTCGGACGGCACCTGCCTGACGATGTGCTGGTGGAGCGTCTGCGCGGTGCTCTGGCGGTGAGTCCGCCCGACGTGTCCTTGACATGCACTGTCACCTCACGGCCCGGGGAGTTCGCCCCGGCGGGGGATTCCGTCGATCTCGATATCCTGGTCAAGGTCACCGAACCCGCCACGCCGCCGACGGGTCCGCTCTCCCTTGATGTCGTCGAGCACGAGAGGCACCTGCCGCACGTCAAGCATGTGGGCGAGGTGTCCAAGACCCTTCTGCTCCGGCGTGCCAAGGTGCGGGGCTTCGACGACGCCGCGTTCATCGATCGCTCGGGTCGGCTCAGCGAAGCGACGATCTGGAACCTCGCTTTCTGGGACGGGCAATCAGTGATCTGGCCCCGCGCAGAGATCCTCACCGGAATCACGATGCAGATCCTGGATCGCCGCCTGCGCATGCTCGGCATCGCGCAGCAGACTCGGGACGTACGCCGCGAAGAGCTCGGAGAGCATCTTTCTGCCGTGGTGATGAACTCGTGGACGCCCGGCATCCCGATCGCGCGACTCGGCGACTCAATCCTGGGGCAGGACGCCGAGTTCACGCGCCTTCTCCATTCGGCTTACCGCGACGAGCCGTTGGAATCCGTTTGAGCCGCCGCATCCAGCCAGGGCCGTCGGCCGGGGCCGGTCGGGTGGGTGCCGGTGACGCCCATGACGACGGAGTACAGGCTGGTCTCGGCGGTGATGAAGAGGCGGTTGCGCTTGGCGCCGCCCCAGGAGATGTTGGAGACGACTTCGGGGACGTTCAGGCGGCCGATGAGGGTGCCGTCGGGGTCGTAGCAGTGCACGCCGTCGTTCATCGCGGCGACCCACAGCCGGCCGCCGTCGTCGAAGCGGAGATTGTCGAAGCGGGCTTCGGCGCGGGCTTCGGCCTTGGCGAAGATTTCGCCGTCGGAGAGGGTGCTGTCCTCGCGTACGTCGAAGACCCAGATCTTGCCGGCGCGGGTGTCGGAGACGAAGAGCCGGCGCTCGTCGGGGGAGAAGACCAGCCCGTTCGGCGCGCCGAAGCAGTCCGCGACCAGACGGACCTCGCCGGTGGCGGGGTCGATCCGGTAGACGTTGTTGGAGCCGATCTCGCTCTCGGCGCGGTAACCCTCGTAGTCGCTGGTGATGCCGAAGTCGGGGTCTGAGAACCAGATCGAGCCATCGGACTTCACGGTCGCGTCGTTGGGGCTGTTCAGGCGCTTGCCCTGCCAGCGCTCGGCCAGCACGGTGATCGTGCCGTCGTGCTCGGTCCTGGTAACCCGGCGGTTGCCCTGCTCGCAGGTGATCAGCCGGCCCTCGTGGTCGAGGGTGTTGCCGTTGGTGTGCCCGGCGGCGCGGCGGAAGATGCCGACGTTCCCGGTCTCCTCGTCCCAGCGCAGCATCCGGTCGTTGGGGATGTCGCTCCAGACCACCTGGCGCCAGGCAGGGATGTAGACCGGCCCCTCGGTCCAGCGGCAGCCGGTGAACAGGACCTCCAGCGCCTCGTCGCCGTTCATGCATCGTCCGGTGCGGAACCGGTCGTCAAGCATCTCGTACAGCCCAGGGCGATCGCTGCTCATGGAGTCCCACTCCTCAGTGTCCAGTTCGCCGAACCTGAATCGGCATGATGTGAAGACTGCAAGATCAGGTACGGTCGGCGCAAGATATTTCTGAACGGAGTTCCTGTGGACCAGATCGATCGCGAGCTGCTGGCCGAGCTCCAGCGCGACGCCACCCAGTCCTACGCCGCCCTCGGCCAGTCCGTCGGCCTCTCCGCGGGCGCCGCTCACGAGCGCGTACGCAAGCTGCGTGAGGGTGGCGTCATCCGGCGCACCACCGCCGACGTGGATCCGGCTGCCGTGGGAGGCTCCGTCCTGGCGTACGTGATGGTCGACTCGACGTCGTGGATGGGGGACTCGGCGGAGGCGTTCGCCGCGCTCCCGGAGATCGTGGAGGCGCACATCATCGCGGGCAGCGCCTCCGTGCTCGTGAAGGTCAGGACCGCGACCACCGAGCAGCTGCAGGACGTGCTGCGCCGGATCTACGCCATCGAGGGCGTCAATGGAACGCAGGCGACGGTGGTCCTGGAGACCTTCTTCGAGCGGCCGCTCTCGCCGGTGGTCGCGGACCAGGCCTGATGTCAGGCCGGAACCTTGTCGAGGAAGCCGCGTACGTCACGGATCCGCTGGTCATCGTCGACCACGACCACGTCGAAGCCGATGACGACCGGCTCCTCGCCGGCCGGTCCCAGACCCCACTGGAACCGGGACTGCTGGTGGTGGGTGTCGACGGTCCCCACGGGCGTGAACACGAAGCCCGGGAACTGTGCGCGTACGGCCTGGATGGTCGCCCCGACGGCCTCACGACCCTGGACGTCCGCGAGCGGGTCCACGTAGACGCAGTCGTCGGACCAGTGCTTGGCCAGCAGCTCGGCGAGCACCGACTCGTCGGTGGCGTTCCAGGTGTCCAGGTAGCGCGTCACGATGTCGTTCATGGTGTCTTCCTTCTCTCGGATCGGGTTGCCAGAAGAAGGTTCGCCGCTGGTCGGTGCGCCGGTCGATAACCTCTGAGGTCATGGCCGTTGCGATGCCGGGTTGGCTAGCCTCGGGCCGTGATCTCAACCGCGACGTCACCATCTCCGTCAGCCTCGGTCGGCAGCGAGCTTCGCCGCTGGCGCGAGCTGCGATCCCTGAGCCAGCTCGCGCTCGCCACCCAGGCCGAAGTGAGCACCCGGCACGTGAGCTACGTCGAGAACGGACGCTCCCCGGCCGACTCCCGAGATGATCGTCCGGCTGGCAGAGGTGTTGCGCGTGCCCATGGCCGAGCAGAACCGGCTGCTGCTCGCCGGCGGGTTCGCCCCTCGCTATCCGCACCGGGCCACCGATGACGACGCGCTCGCGCCGGTGATGGCCGGGCTCCGCAGCCTGTTGGACGCCCATGCGCCGTACCCGGCCCTGCTCCTCGATGACCACTGGGGCATCGTCGATGCCAACGAGCCCGTCGACGGGCTGCTCGACGGCTGTGATCGCAGTCTGCTCGAGCCTCCGCTGAACGTGATCCGGCTCTGCCTGCACCCGCGCGGACTCGCGCCGCGCATCCGCAACCTTCCCGTCTGGCGAGCGCACCTGCTCCACCAGCTCGGCCGGCGCATCACGCACACCGGCGGCGATCCGGCCCTGGTCGCGCTCCGGGACGAGGTCACCGCGTACGCCTCCGGCGACGGGCCGTCCGTTCGGCCGCTGGCCGACCCGGTCGTCCCGCTGGAGATCGACGCGGGCGGCCACGTGCTGCGCTTCTTCAGCGTCGCCAGCCAGATCGAGAGCGCCTCGGACGTCACGCTCAACGGACTTCACCTGGAGACCTTCGTTCCGGCCGACGACCGAACGCGACAGACGCTCAGCCGGTGACCAGTCGTTCCCGCCGCATGGCGCGGTTCAGCTGTCGAGGGGCATGCGTACGCCGGTGAGCTCCTCGGAGACGGTCCACAGCCGCTGCTGAGTCTGCAGGTCGTAGGAGAGGGGGCTGGAGGTCACCAGCTTCGGGTGTCCGCGGACCTCGCCCCGGCCGCCTGGCCCGTAGTACTGGCCGCCGATGACGGCCGGGTCGGTGGCGGCGCGGAGGGTGGGCAGGGCGCCCATCGCGGCCGTCTGGGCGATCAGCGGCGCGAGCCAGGCCATGGGCACCCGAAGCGCGGCGGGGCTGTTGCGGGCGAGCTCGGTGTTGGATCCGCCGGGATGAGCGGCCACCGCGACCGTGGTGCCGTGCGGTGCCAGCCGGCGCTGGAGCTCGTAGGTGAACATCAGGTTGGCGAGCTTGGCCTGGCCGTACGCTGCGACGCGGCTGTAGGAGCGCTCCCACTGCAGGTCATCGAAGTGGATGTCGGCCCGGATGCGGTGGCCCAGGCTGCTGACGGTGACGACCCGGGAGCCAGGGACTGGGAGGAGGTGGTCCAGGAGCAGCCCGGTGAAGGCGAAGTGGCCGAGGTGGTTGGTGCCGAACTGCAGCTCGAAGCCATCCTTGGTGGTCTGCTTCGGCGTGTACATCACGCCGGCGTTGTTGATCAGGAGGTCGATCCGCGGATGGGCCGCGCGGAGATCGGCCGCCGCCGATCGGATCGAGTCGAGGGAGGTCAGGTCGAGGACCTGGACGGAGACGTCGCCGTCGATGCGCGCGGCCGCCTGCTTCCCCTTCTCGACGTCGCGGACGGCCAGGACCACGTGGGCTCCGTGGCCGGCGAGCATCCGCGCGGTCTCGAAGCCCAGCCCGGTGTTGGCGCCGGTCACGATCGCCACTCTGCCCTGCTGGTCGGGGATGTGCTGCTCGGTCCAGGTGTCGCTCATTGTCTCCTCCTAAGGAACCATCGGTCTGTTACAACGAATTTAAGAGACCGGTGGTCTAATGTCAAGGGACCGGCGGTCTTTAAGTTAGTCTGGGGCCGTGACATTCCAGCGGGCGCGAAGCGACGAGCAACGGGAGATCCGCCGCCGGGCGATCCTGGACACGGCGGCGGCGATGCTCGACGAGATGCCGGTGGCCGACGTGAGTCTGAACGAGCTCAGTCGGCGGGTGGGACTGGCCAAGTCGAACGTCCTGCGCTATTTCGAGTCGCGCGAGGCGGTGCTGCTCGAGCTGCTCGACGACTTCCTGGGAAGGTGGCTCGAGGAGCTGGCCGAGGAGCTGGCTGCGGGTATCGAGGCCGACGCGTCACCGGAGGTGCGGGCCGACCAGTTGGCCGATGTCCTCAGCCGGTCGCTGTCGGAGCGGATGGTGCTCTGTGACCTCTTCGGCGCGCAGGGTGGCGTCCTCGAGCACAATGTCTCGGTCGAGGTCGTCAAGCGTCACAAGCGCTCCACTCACGCGAACCTCGCGACCATGCTCGAGCTCGTACGCCGCCACTTACCCGAGCTCGGCGACGGGGCCCAGACGTTCTGCATGATGAGCCTGATCTCGGCGGGTGCCCTGGCGGCGTACGTTCCGCCGCCGCCCAGCGTCCTCGCCGCCTATGCGGACGAGCCGGAACTCGGCGTACTCCATCTAGATCTGCGCGACGCCCTGCGGACGTCGTTCACCGCGGCGCTCGTGGGCGTGCTGCCGCGCTGATCTACCCCTTGATCAGCCGCATGGTCTGGTGCGAGAGCAGCCTGTTCACCGCGGGCAGCCGGGAGATGGTCCCGACGATGAGGGCCTCGTACGCATCGGGGTCGGCGACCTGGACGCGCAGGTAGTAGTCGGGCTGGCCGAGCATGCGGCGCATCTCGGTGACCTCGGGGACGGCGACGGCGGCGGTCTCGAAGTCCTCGATGGTCTTGCCGTCGTTGACGGCGATGTCGATGGCAACGATGACCTCGAACCCGCGTCCGCCGCTCTTCGGATCGATGCTGGCGTGGTAGCCCTTGATCACGCCGTCGCGCTCGAGTCGCTGCACGCGGCGCAGGCATGGCGCCGGAGTGAGCCCGACCCGTCGGGCCAGCTCGGCGTTGCTCAGCCGGGCGTCGTCTTCGAGCTCGGCAATGATTGCTCGATCCAGGTCGTCAACCGCATGATCATTGCGCACAGAGGCACTTTAGCATCGCCATTGGGCAACCCAAGGGCGTCAGATCTTTCCTAGGCTTGCGGACATGCAAGTGATGGATTCGGAGGCAGTTCACCAGGCGCGCGACGAGGGGCGCAGCGAGGTCGCGGCGGGATGGCGCATCGCGCTTCCCGCCTGTGTCGCGGTCGTCCCGCTGGGGCTCGCGCTCGGCGTACTTGTGGTGCAGTCCGGGCTCGCCTGGTGGTGGGCGCCGGTGCTCGGCGCGGTCGTGTTCGCCGGCTCCATGGAGTTCCTGCTGGTCGGCCTCCTGGCCGCCGCTCCGCTGGCGCAGATCGCGGTCAGCACGCTGCTGGTGAACTTCCGGCACGTCTTCTACGCCATCTCGTTCCCGATGCACCGGGTGCGCGGCCGCGGATGGAAGGCCTACAGCACCTTCGCCCTGACCGACGAGGCGTACGCACTCACCGCGACGCCGGAGGCGGCCGGCTGGTCGCGGACACGGATCATCAGCATCCAGGCGTTCTTCCACGTGGCGTGGGTGCTCTGCGTGGCCGCCGGCGCCGGGCTGGGTTCGCTGATCCCGCCGCAGGTGGCTGGCCTCGACTTCGCCGTCACCGCGCTGTTCGTGGTGCTGGGGATGGAGGCGTACAAGGTCCGTCGGTCTCTGCCGATCTCGGTCCTTGCTCTGGGCTGCGCGATCGTCGCGGCGCTGATCTCGCGGGACAACATGCTGCTGATCGCGATGGGCATGTTCTGTGTCGCGCTTGTCTGCTCGTACGTCCTGGCCGCCCGTAGGAGCAGGCGTGACTGATCCCTGGTACGTCCTGTCCGCCGTCCTCGTCTCCGCGGCCGTCACCTGGACCCTTCGCGCGGCCCCGTTCGCGATGCTCGCTCCACTGCGGCACAGCGCGCTGCTGGCCTACATCGGCGACCGGATGCCCGTCGGGGTGATGGTCATCCTTGCCGCCTACACCCTCCGCGACACCGACCCTGTCGTGCTGACCTCTGTCGGTCCGGCCGCCCTCGCCCTCTCGATCACGATCGGCCTCCACCTGTGGCGAGGCAGCATGACGCTGAGCATCTTCGCCGGCACGGCAGCGTACGTCCTGGTCACCTCGGTCATCGCGGCCTGAGCGGCAGCGATCGGGGACTACGGTGTCCGCATGACCGTAGAGAACAGTGCCAGGAAGTCTCGTCAGAGAGGCGACGGACGGAACGGGTTCGAGCGCTTCGTGGAGGTGGTCACCTCTGTGGTCAGCCATGCTCCCTTCTTCTATGTGATCGTGGGCGTCCTGCTGTTGTGGGCGGTGAGCTTCCCGTTCTGGTCCTCGAGCACCAAGTGGGAGCTGGCCGTGCACACCGGCTCCTCGGTCCTCTCGCTGCTGTTGCTGGTGCTGCTCCAGAACGCCGGGCGGCGCTCGGAGGAGGCTTCCCACGAGAAGCTCAATGTGATCGCCTCTGCCCTCTCTGATCTGATGGAGTCGCGGGCCCGCGACGACGAGGACCTCACCGACTCGGTGCGCATCCTGCGCGAGGCCGTGGGGCTCGAGGAGCGACACTGAATCCTGGCCACACCACCCGATGAGAAGGAGTGCACATGACAGAGCAGACGATTCCTGAGCCGGTCGCGGCCTTCATCGAGGCCGTCAACCGGCACGACGAGTCCGCGTTCCTCGACGCCTTCACGGAGAGTGGAGCCGTCGACGACTGGGGTCGTGTCTTCACTGGCCGCGAGCAGATCAAGGGGTGGAGCGACAACGAGTTCATCGGCGCGCACGGCACCCTCGCCGTCGAGGAGGTTCAGGCCGCGGACGCCACCGTGACCGTGATCGGTGACTGGCGCTCCACTCACGCCAACGGCCGCTCGAAGTTCGTCTTCGACATCGACGGCGCCCGGCTCACCAAGATGACGATTCGCGAGGGCTGACACGCCTTGACCTCGATCCGCTGGGGGAGTGGGCGCTGGACCCATCCGCCCGTCGCCGCTGCCGAGCGCGGCTCCGATCTACTCGTCACCGCCGCCGAGGGGAGTGATGCGTGGCGTACGACCTCCTACGGGTTCGTCCACGACAGCGAGCACGCCCTGCTGACTCCCTTCGATCAGGACACCGCAGTCGAGGTCGAGTTCACGGCCGCCTTCTCGCAACAGTTCGACCAGGCCGGGATCTTCGTACGCGTCAGCGAGACGCACTGGGTCAAGGCAGGCGTCGAGTACGCCGACGGTCGTCCGCAGCTCGGTGCCGTCGTCACCGACGGCAGGTCCGACTGGTCACTGGCGCCGGTGCCCGACTGGCGCGACCGCAGAGTCCTCATGCGGGTCAGTCGATCCGGCGACGCGCTCACCATCCGGGCCGCGGTCGACGGTGGGTCTCTCCAGCTCGTCCGACTCATTCCCTTCGCACCGGACCTCGTCGCCGGGGCCGGGCCGTTCACCTGTGCCCCTACGCGGGCGGGGCTCACCATCGCCTTCCATGCCTGGCGCACCACTTCGGCAGACGCCGACCTCCACTGACCGGCCTAGTTGATGATCTCGGCCCGGTCGTCTGTCCGGATGGCGGCGAGACGGTCTCGCCACATCTGCAAGGCTTCGGGGGTCAGCCGGGTCCAGTCGTGGACCTCGGAGACGATCCGGAGCGGGGCCTTGCTGCGGTAGGAGCGGGTCGGGTTGCCGGGGAACTTCTTGTCCGTGACGTTGGGATCGTTCTCGTACGCCCCGGTCGGCTCGACTAGGTAGACCCGTGGCTCTCCGTCGCCGGGGGCGATCTCGGCGGCCAAGCCTGCGCCGTCGGGGAGCGCGGTGAAGTAGATGTGGTTCATCACGACATCCGGCTTGTAGTTGGAGCGGAACCCGGCGGTGAGTAGATCTCCTTCGCGAAGATCGGCCTTTGTGCCGTGGTAGAACGGCCCGTCGTCCAGCGGCTCACTCATGGCTGCAGGTTATTCGACGGATCGGGCATTTGTGTCTGGGTTCCAGCGTGGGTGGGGCCAATACCGGGATTGGGTTGGGAGATTTAGAACCAGGGTGCCTGGGTGGGTGCCATTTACCTGTCTTGCGGGCTTCCAGCAGCGGTCTGGCTTGGGTTTGGGATACCTGTCCCTGATTGGGTTCCCGAGAATTTTCGTGACTTGGTTTGCGTTGTGTGGTAGGCTCGGCGCAGGCGTAAACGTGAAGGCCGACCACCTCGAGAGAGGCGTGCCGCCACACTCGGAGATATCGGGTGTGGGGTAATCCAGGGGAACCAGGGGCGTGAACGCTGAGCTGCGAGGGTAAGTAATAGCCCGTACTCCGGGCCTCCGAGACCAGCGAACCAAAACACACCTGCATCAGCGGGTGTGAAGAGTTCGTACGTCGGGAGGTGACCGTGATGACCACGCTGCAACAGCCACAACACCCCGTCCTCGGGGCGGTGGTCGCGATCACCGCCTCCCTTGGTGCGGTTGCGGAGGCGAACCCGTCGTTCATGGCCACCGAGCAGAAGGCCGCCACGCTGCTCGAGATCGCCCGGGCCAAGGCCCAGCTGGCCGAGCTCGAACTGCGGGTGCTCGCCGCCGCTGATGATGTGGCCGCCGAGAGCGCGGCTCGGGATGTGGCGGCCTGGCTGCATCACCACACCCACCAGCGGCCCGAATCCCTGCGTGCCGACCTCCGGCTGGCTCAGGCCCTGGACCGGACCTACCACCACATCGCCGAAGCCATGCGCCGTGGGGACTGCAATCCCGCCCAAGCCACAGTGATCGTCGGCGCCCTCGACGACCTCCCCGCCGACCTCGACCCCGAGATCAAGACGAAGGCCGAAGAAGCCCTGGTCGCCTACGCGACCCAGTTCGACCCCACCCAACTGCGCCGCCTGGGCCGCCGGATCCTGGATCTGATCGCCCCCGAGATCGCCGAGGCCGAAGAAGCCCGACGACTCGCCGCCGAAGAAGCCCACGCCCGCAAGAAGACCCGCCTGGCCATGCGGCGCCTCGGGGACGGCACCACCCGCATCTCCGCGGTCATTCCGGACGCGGCCGCGGACCGGCTGACCACCAACCTCGAAGCGTTCGCCTCACCGCGCCGCGACGACGGCACCCGCACCGAGACCGGCGACTACCTGCCCTACGACCGACGCCTGGGACGTGCGTTCTGCCAACTCCTCGAAACCCTCGACCCGACCCGGCTCCCGATCCACGGCGGGGACGCCACGACCGTGATCGTCACCATCGATATCGACCAGCTCCGCAAGGAAGCCGGCATCGCCCAGATCCTCGGCGGCACCCCGATCACCGCGGCCGAGGCCCGCCGCCTGGCCTGCACCGCAGGCATCATCCCGGCCGTCCTCGGTGGCGATTCCGAGGTGCTGGACTTCGGTCGCAAGGAACGCTTCTTCACCGCCGCCCAACGCCGAGCCCTGCTCCTGCGCTCTGCGACCTGTGAGGCCGAGGGTTGCGACATCCCCGGCACCTGGGCCGAGGCCCACCACTGGATCGAATGGGCCCAAGGCGGGGCCACTGATCTCGACAACGCCGCCCTGCTTTGCTCCCATCACCACCACCGCGCCCACGACACCGCCTACCTCCACGAACGACTACCCAACGGCGACATCCGCTTCACCAGACGCAGATAGACCTCGGCCGTGCGACGTACGGTTGCCGCCATGAGCGCCATCCCGATCGGGCCGACACCGGAGGGCATCAGACCAGCGGAGCCGGGGGATGCCCCGCGGCTGAGGGAGATCGCGCTAGCGGCGTACGCGAGGTACGTGGAGCGGATCGGGCTCGAGCCGGGCCCGATGGGGGCGGACTACGAGGAGGCGATCGAGTCTGCCGAGGTATGGGTGGCGATGGCTGATGCCGTCGTTGCCGGATACGCGGTCACAAGGCACCCAGGGGACGACGGCGTGCTGTTGGAGAACCTCGCGGTGGCGCCGGACCATCAGGGGCGAGGGATCGGCCGGGCGCTGATCGCTCATGTCGAGGCTCGCGCGATGGCCAGCGGCGCGGCGTACGTCGAGCTCTTCACGCATGAGGCGATGACCGAGAATCGCCGACTCTACGCGCGGCTGGGGTATGAGGAGACCGGGTATCTGGTCGAGGATGGATACGGTCGTGTGCTCATGAAGAAGACACTCTGATGCGGGTATCGGTGGTCGGGTCGTCGGGTTCGGGCAAGTCGACGGTCGCCAGGAGACTGGCGGACATCCTTGGTGCGCCTTACGTCGAGCTCGACGCGCTTCATTGGCGACCGGGATGGGTCGAGGAGGAGCCGGACGTGTTCGTGGACCGGGTTCGCGAGGCGACCCGCGGCGATGCCTGGGTCATCGACGGGAACTATCAGAGCAAGGTCGGCACCCTGGTGTGGGGGCCGGCGGAGCTCGTCGTGTGGGTGAACCCGCCGCGGTGGCGGGTGATGGTGCAGGTCATCCTGCGTACGTTGCGGAGAGCCGCGAGGAGCTCTGGAACGGCAACCGCGAGGGCTGGGGCGGCCTTCGGATCTGGGATCCGAGCGACTCGGTGATCCGCTGGGCGTGGGACTCGTATGGTCCGCAGGTGAAGCGGTACGAATCCGCGATGGCCGATCCGCGTCACTCCCATCTGCGGTTCGTCCGACATCGTACGAGGCGGGACGTCGAACGGTTCCTAGAACACAGCACCGGCGTGCAGGATCTCGACGTCGAGTGCTGACAGCTGCTCGATGACCTCATCGGTCGGGGCGGCGTCGGTGATGACGCCGGTGATCTGACCCCAGGGAAGGACCCGGTAGGGGGAGGCGGTGCCGATCTTCTCCGAGGAGGCGAGGACGTACGTCTCGGCCGCACGCGCGGCCAGGGCACGCTTCATGGCGGCGTCCTCGGCGTCGCCGGTGGTGAGCCCGGCGTCCGGGTGAACGCCGGTGACGCCGATGAGGCAGAGGTCGGCGGAGACGTTCTGGGCTGCTTCGACGGCTGCCGCGCCACAGGCGACGGCGGAGTGCTTGAAGACCCGTCCACCGATGAGGAACAGGTCGGCGCTCGGGTGTTGCAGGAGGGCCGAGGCGACGGTCGGGCTGTTGGTGATGACGGTGCACTCCAGATCCCGGGGAAGCGCCTCCGCGACCGCGAGCGCCGTGGTGCCTCCATCAAGGATGAGCGTGCTTCCGGGGCGTACGAGGCCGGCGGCCGTGGCCGCTACCGCACGCTTTCCGCCGGGCTCGACGGTGTGACGGGTGGTGTAGTCGACCACCGCCGGGGAGACGGGGAGCGCACCACCGTAGACGCGCTGGCACAGACCTTCCGCGGCCAGATCACGCAGATCGCGACGGATGCTGTCCTCGGAGATGCCCAGTTCCGCGGCTGCGTCTTTTGCCACGATCTTGCCTGTTTCGTCCAGAAGACGAAGGAGATGAGCGCGGCGTTGCCCGACAAGCATGCACATTCCTTTCTGTTTCTGCACAGTATTGCATGTACGCTGCCGGCATGACGACAACCAAGCCGATGCTCATCCTCATTGCCGGCCCCTATCGCTCCGGCACCGATGGTGATCCGGAGGCCATGGCCGCCAACCTCGAGCGGCTCGAGTCGGCCGCCTGGCCGATCTTCGCCGCCGGCCACCTTCCGATGATCGGTGAGTGGGTCGCGCTGCCCGTGCTGAGCTCGGCTGGCGCCGGACCGAACGACCCGCTTGCCGAGGAGGTCCTCTACCCGACGGCGGAGCGGCTGCTCCAGCGTTGCGACGCGGTCCTTCGGCTCCCTGGAGACTCGACCGGAGCCGACCAGGACGTGGCCATCGCCGAGAGCCGTGGGCTTCCGGTCTACTACGACATCGCAGAGATCCCGGCGATCGAGGCCCAGCGCGCATGAGCCGGCGTCCAGGGATCGAGGTCCCCGATCATCGGGGTCGCACCGGTCTCGACCGCGCCGGACGGGAGCTGACCGGCAACCCCGACGTCGTGGTCCGAGACGTCGAGCTGACCTCGCAGGGGTGGCACGTGCTCAGGCGCACCACGTTCGACTACCGCCGACGCGACGGGCGCTGGGAGACGCAGCAGCGCGAGACGTACGACCGCGGGAACGGCGCCGTGCTTCTTCCCTACGACGTCGAGCGCGGCACGGTCTTGCTGACACGGCAGTTCAGATATCCGGTCTACGTCAACGACCATCCCGACGGGCTCCTCATCGAGGCGGCCGCGGGGCTGCTGGATGCCGATGACCCGGTCACCGCGATCCGCCGGGAGAGCGCCGAGGAGCTCGGCATCAGCCTCGCCGACGTCGACCACGTCTTCGACGCCTACATGAGCCCCGGGTCGGTGACCGAACGGCTGCACTTCTTCGCGGCGGCGTACTCGCCGGCCAGCCGCACGGGAGACGGGGGAGGGGTCGCCGAGGAGGGCGAGGACATCGAGGTGCTCGAGCTCGACTTCACCGAGGCGCTCGCGATGATCCGCGGCGGCCGGATCATGGACGGCAAGACCGTCATGCTCCTGCAGTGGGCCGCCCTCGACGGCCCCTTCGCCAGGGCTAGGAGTCGGCAGGCTTACGCGTGAAGGTCAGGTGGGTGACGCCGCTGGGCGTCGAGACGGCCTCGATGTCGTAGTCGTTCTCGGTGCCCTCCAGCCCGTCCCAGACGCGTACGCCGCGACCGAGGACGATCGGGACCTGGACCAGGTGCATCAGATCGACGAGCCCGGCGGCGACGAAGTCCCGCACCACCGTCGCGCCGCCACCAAGACGTACGTCCTGACCATCGGCAGCCTCGAGCGCGGCTGCCAGCGCCTCGGCCGGGGGCGCATCCAGGAAGTAGAAGGTGGTGCCGCCCTCCATCTCCACCGGCGGACGCGGCCGATGGGTGAGGACGAAGGTCGGCGAGTGGAACGGCGGGTTGGCTCCCCACCAGCCCTTCCAGTCAGGGTCGTCCTGCCACCCCGGCGGCCCGAACTTGTTGGCGCCCATGATCTCGGCGCCGATGCCCTGGCTGTGTCGCTGCGCGAAGGCGTCGTCCGCGCCCGCGCCGCCGGACGAGTCCCAGTAGCGGGTGGCGAACATCCATTCGTGAAGGCGCTCGCCGGCGTGTCCGAACGGCGCCTCGGCCGACTGCGGCTCCCCGGTCGCGAAGCCGTCGAGCGAGATCGAAAGATTGTGGACTCTGGTGAGTGGCATGGGTTCCTCCGTGAACCATGACGTCGAGGTCAGCTCGGCGTCTGATCGAGCGTACTGCTCGGGGATTAGCCGCGGAGGTGATCGAAGAGGATCTCAATGGACGCCTCGAGGTGTGCCAGGTCGCCCGTCGAACGCAGCACCAGCACCCCGCCCTGGATCCCGGCGATCATCGCGGCCGCGCAGCGCACCGGGTCGATGGCGGCGCGGATCAAGCCGGAGGCCTGCATGGTGCGGATCCCGCGCTCGACCTCGGCCTGCCAGCGTCCGATGAGGGCCGAGATGACCTCAGGTGCGCCGGGCGTCTCCGCTAGCTGGCTCATCAGCGATCCCAGCGGACACTGCTGTCCCTGGGCCCGGTAGCGGGCGAGGACGGTCTCGCGCCATCGCTCCCAATCCGCCCAGGTGTCGAGAGCCGAGAGGTAGGGCTGCTGGTCCTCGATCACCAGGTCGGCCTCATAGCGGGCGACCTCGAGGAACAGCTCCTCCTTCCCGCCGGGGAAGTAGTGGAAGATCTGGCTGTTGCTCGTTCGGGTGACGGCTCTGATGTCCTCGAGGGTGATCCCGCCGGGGTCCTGGGTGCGCAGGTGAGCGGCCGTGCCTTCGATGATCTCTGCGCGTCTTCTCATGCCCTTCGGCGTCAGCCCCATGCCGCTCCCGCTCTCGAAAAAACTGGACTTGTGAGTCCATTTTAGGCTCTCTACCGTCGCAGACATGACACACAGATTCTCTGGGAAGACGGCTCTCGTCACCGGCTCGACCAGCAACATCGGACGCTCGATCGCTCAGCGTCTCGCCGCCGAGGGCGCGCACGTGATCGTGTCCGGTCGCAACGAGCAGCGTGGTGCCGAGGTCGTCGAGGCGATCCGTACGAACGGCGGCCGCGCCGACTTCGTCGCCGCGGATCTCGACGGCAGCCCCGAGGCGAGCCGGGCCCTCGCCGAGCAGGCCCTCGCTGCGCTTGGCGGGCGGCTCGACATCCTCGTCAACAACGCCGGGATCTTCCCGGCGGCCACCACCCTCACGGCCGACGCCGACATGTTCGACCAGGTGTACGGCGTGAACGTGAAGGCGCCGTTCTTCCTGACGCAGGTGCTCGCGCCGCAGATGCAGGCCGCCGGGGGAGGCGTCATCATCAACCTCGGCAGCTGGGTCGCGCGGCTGAGCCTCCCCCTCGGTGCCCTGTACGCCTCGACGAAGGCGGCCATGGAGACCCTCACCCGCGCCTGGTCCGCGGAGTTCGCCGACAGCGGGATCAGGGTCAACGCGGTCTCGCCCGGTGTCATCCGAGACCCCGCTCTGGATGGACCTTGGGCTGCCGACGGACTCATGGCCGGCACTCCGGCGGGTGGCTCGGGCGGTCCGGACGCGATCGCCGCGGCCGTTGCGTACCTCGCCTCCGATGAGGCCGAGTTCGTCCACGGCGCGGTGCTGGACGTCGACGGCGGACGTACGGGCGTGGCGGTTGTCGCGGCCTGACCATCCGACCCGGTGTGGCGCCGTGATGGAATTCAGGGGTGCGGCGCCACCACGGAGCGCGGCGTGGCTCGGAGGGTGAGGATGACCGGTTCGTTCTGGTGGGACCTGGCGATCGGCGTCGTCGCGGCCCTGTTGCTCACCTGGCTCTGCCTCATCGTCGCGCTGCTCGTGGTCCGTCCGCGTGGCGACATGCTGCGTGAGTCGTTGCGGATCCTGCCCGACGTGGTGCGGCTGCTGCGCCGGCTCGCTGCTGACAGGTCGATGCCTCGCGGCGTACGGATCAGGCTCGGGCTCCTGATGGTCTATCTCGCCCTGCCGATCGACCTGGTGCCCGACTTCATCCCGGTCCTGGGCTACGCCGACGACGCGATCATCGTGGCCGCCGTCCTGCGTGGTGTCGTACGTCGCGCCGGGATCGACGCGGTTCGCGCCCAGTGGCCGGGCACCGACGACGGCTTCGCCGCCCTGGTGCTGATCGCCGGACTCGATCGGAAGTAGCGCGCGGCCGGAGTCCTTGACTCCGTTCCAAGAACAGGGTTTGGGATGTCGGCATGGCTATCGAAACCGTCACCAAGACACTCAGCGGCCCGTTGGCGCTGTTCCGGCAGCACGCGCGGGCCTATGCGTACCTCAACCTCATGGCGTACGGCCTGGTCGTCGCCGGGATGGTGCTCGGCGTGCTCCGTCCCGAGCTCAACGCTATGCTCACCGGGTCGATGGACGAGTCCGGCGAGACCGGGCTCGTCGTCTCGCTGCTCGCCCGGCCGTGGCTGTTCGCCCTGGTGATTCTGGGCGTGAACCTCGGCAAGGTGGCCCTCGGGTTCATCACGCTCCCGTCGATGATCGTGCCGTTCGCCGGGATCCCCGTCTTCGCCTACTGGGTGCTCACCACCGGGATCGTTCTGGCTCCCGTCGACCACCTCACCGCGATGACGCTGATCCCGCACTCCGTGACGATGGTCATCGAGCTCCAGGCGTACGTGCTCCTGCTGCTCGGGGCGTACGTCCTCGGCCTGGCGTGGATCCGGCCAGCGAGCGTCGGCGTGACGGCTCGGCGGCGGGCCTGGGTCCGTGGGCTGCGACTCTTCGGGTGGATGTGGGTCCCGGCGCTGGTGCTGTTCGTCGTCGGGGCGGTCTATGAGGCGTACTCGCTGCGCTACTTCCTCCCGCTGCTGATCAACTCATGACGCTGGCATGATGCGGCGCATGGCGTGGAGCACTCGGGAGCTGGCGCGGATCGCGGGGACGACGGAGAACTCGGTGCGCTACTACCACCGGGTGGGGCTCCTGCCGCACCCCGAGCGCGCCGCGAACGGCTACAAGCGGTACGAGGTGGCACATCTCGTCCAGCTCCTGCGGATCAGGCGGCTGCGAGAGCTCGGCGTCCCGGTGAGGCGGATTGCCGGGCTGGGACCCGAGGACCCCGACGCGCAGGAGAGCATCCGAGCGCTCGATGCCGAGCTCGAGGCCCGCATCGAGCAACTCGTGCGGGTGCGGGAGGACCTCGCCCAGCTCACCTCCCACAGCGCGCCGCTCGAGACGCCGGCCGGGTTCGCCGCGTTCGCGGCACAGCTCTCGCCCACGCAGCAGTCGCTCCTGGCGATCTATGCGCAGGTCTTCGATGCCCGGACCCTCGCGGCTTTCCGGCAGGCACTGGTCCACCAGGAGGACACCGATGTCGAGTTCGACCGTCTCCCGGCGGACGCCGACGATGCGACGGTCGAGGATCTCGCGCGGCGGATGGTCGTGACCAACCGGCGGCAGCTGGAGCGCTTCCCCGAGCTGGCCGGAGCGCTGGAACGCTCGCCGCTCGGCCGGGCCACGGCCGGTCTCGTCCTCGCCCACGCTCTCGTCGATCTCTACAACGCCGCGCAGCTGAGGGTGCTGCGGCGCGTGGACACGCTGATGCTGGAATGAGGGCATGCCTGCTCCCCGTGTCGTCGTCTGTGGCCCCGCGTCCTGGAACCACCTGATCGAGCTCGACCGGCTGCCCGAGCCGGTGCCGCACATGCAGTTCGCCCGTCGGGCGTGGCACACGATCGGCGGCACCTCCGCGGGCAAGGCGCTGCATCTCGCCGGGCTCGGGATCGACGTACGTCTGTGGGCTCCTGTCGGTGACGACGAGGACGGGGCGCGGCTGCGGGAGCGGCTCGAGCAGGCGCGTGTCGTCGTGGAGGCGATCGCGAGCGACCAGACCGAGCGGCACGTCAACCTGATGGCCGACGGGGGAGGCCGGGTCTCGTTGTACGTCTCGACCCCCTCGACCCCGTCCACCGACGCGGTCTCGGCAGCGGTGAGCGCGGTCGCCGCCGCGGATCTCGCGGTGATCGACCTGAGCGAGCTCGGCCGGCTGGTGCTCGGGGCGATGCCCGCCCGACGGGCGCCGCTGTGGATGGACCTGCACGACTACGACGGGTCGTCGGCCTTCCATGAGCCCTTCCTGCGGGCAGCCGAGGGTGTGTTCATGAACGACGACGGCACCGAGGACCCCTGGAAGCTGATGGCCTCGTGCCTCGACCGCGGCCCCCGCCTCGCGGTGTGCACCCTCGGCGCCAAGGGCGCGATCGCGCTCGAGGCCGACGGGACCCGCCACGAGGTCGCCGCGGTGCCCGCCGCCGTCGTCGACACGAACGGCGCCGGCGACGCGTTCATGGCCGGCTTCCTGGCCGCGTGGCTGCGTACGGAACCGGTCGAGGTCGCGCTCCGCGCCGCCGCCGAGCAGGCCCGCGTCGCGATCGAGACGGAGCATCTCCACCCGGTGCTCGGCTGACCACGCCGAACGTGCCGGCACCCCTGGCTCAGAACGGGTAGCGCGACGGTTCACCCCGCATGGTGATCCACCGGGTCTCGGTGAATGCCTCGACGTTCGCCAGGGCGCCGCCGAAACGGGACCCGGTGCCGGACGCGCGGACGCCGCCGAACGGAGCGTTGGCCTCGTCGTTGACGGTCTGGTCGTTGATGTGGACGATGCCGGTCGGGATCTGCTCCGCGACCGCGAGGCCGCGCATGACGTCCTTGGTGACGATGCCCAGGGACAGGCCGTACTCACTGGCCCCCGCGAGCTCGATCGCGTCCTCGACGGACTCGACCTTGGCCACCGATGCGACGGGGCCGAAGACCTCTTCCGCGTAGGCCGGCGCGGTGAGCGGGACGTCCGCCAGGACGGTGGGCCGGTAGAAGAGATCCTCGTACGTGCCGCCCGCGGCGATGATGGCGCCGGCATCCGCCGACGCAGTGACCAGGCCATGGATCTTGTCGCGCTGGCCGGCGTCGATGACGGGGCCGAGAGCGACTTCCTCTGTGGCGGGATCGCCGACCGGTAGCTGGCTGGCCTTCTCCGCGAGGGCCTCGACGAAGTCGTCGTAGATGCTGGCAGCGACCAGGTGTCGGCCCGTCGTCATGCAGATCTGGCCTTGGTGGAAGAACGAGCCCCACGCTGCCAAGTTGACGGCGTCCTCGACGTCGGCGTCGTCGAGGACCAGCAGTGCGGAGTTGCCGCCGAGCTCGAGGTGGGCGCGCTTGAGGTGCCGGCCGGCGAGCTCACCGATGCGGCGGCCGACCGCGGTGGAGCCGGTGAACGAGATGACCCGGACGTGGGGATCCGTGACCAGCGCTTCGCCTACGTCCGCGCCGCCGGGCAGCATCTGGAGCACTCCCGGGGGCAGGCCCGCCTCCTCGAAGATGCGGGCCATCAGCGTGCCGCCGGTCACGGCGGTGCGCGGGTCCGGTTTGAGGATGACGGCGTTGCCGAGGGCGAGGGCAGGGGCGACCGAGCGGATGCCGAGGATGATCGGCACGTTGAAGGGAGCGATAACGGTGACCACCCCGGCGGGCATGCGGCGTGCCATCGACAGACGCGGCTGTTCGGACGGGATGACTTCGCCGATCGGACGGCTCGGGAGGCTGGCGGCCTCGTAGCACTCCTCGGCCGCGACGTGGAGTGCGAATCCGGCCATACCGGGCACGGCGCCGACCTCACGGACGTTCCACCCGGTGATCTCCTCGGCATGCCGCTGCCACAGGTCGCCGGCACGACGCAGGACGGCGGCGCGTTCCGGGTGCGGAAGCGCGGCCCACTTGAGCTGGGCGTCGGCGGCCGCTGTTGCGGCATCCGCCACGTCGGCCGCGGTGGCCAGACCCATCCTGCCCAGCTCGGCGCCGGTCGCGGGTTCGACGACCGCGTAGTCGCCGCCTCGCCCGGGTTGCCAGGCGCCGGCCTTGAGGATGTTTCCGGACCAGTCGACGGAGTCGAGAACGGACATGGTGTGCTCCTGGATGTCGGGTGGTTAGTTGTTGGGGTGCGCCGGCACGGTCAGCAGAGCCAGCATGGCGATCACGGCCGCGCCGGCGAAGGCGTAGAAGCCCCACGGATAGGCGATGCCGGCGGTGAGGAGCGCACCGCCGAGGAACGGCCCGACGATGGCGCCGACCCGGCCGATGCCTGCGGACATGCCGAGCGCCGTGCCGCGGATCCGGGCGGGGTAGAGGTGGCTGACGAACGCGTAGACCAGCACCTGCGCGCTGAAGACGAAGACGCCGGCGGCCAGCACTGCCGCGTACACCAGGAGGCTGCTCTCCATCTTGATCGACAGCAGGGCCAGCATCACCGCGGCGACGCCGAACCAGGTCACCACCGTCGGCTTGTTGCCCTTGGCGTCGGAGATCAGGCCCGCCAGGACGAGTCCGATCACGGCGCCGACGTTCAGGGTGAGGAGCAGGCCGAGGCCGGCGTCGAGGGAGTAGCCCGCCTCGCCCATGATCGTCGGCAGCCAGGTGTTGAGGCCGTAGACCAGCAGCAGTCCGCAGAACGACGCCGCCCACAGGCCCAGGCTGACCCACAGCAGACGGCCGCGAACGACCTCGGAGGGACGTACCTTCTCGGTCTCGACGGTCTCCAGGTAGGCCTGCGACTCCGGGAGCTTTGCCCACATCACCGGGACCGTCAGCAGGCCCGCGATGCCGCCGATCACGAACATCGCCTCCCAGCCCAGGTTCGGGATCACCCACAGAGCCAGCAGAGCGGTGAGTACGGCTCCTACGTGGTAGCCGGTCATCATCCGCGTCATGGCCGTGCCCGAGCGTCCCTTGCGGGCATGCTCGCTCATGAACGCCAGGGCCGTCGGCAGGCAGGCGCCCAGACCCAGGCCTGCCAGGAAGCGCAGCACGATGAACACCGTGGCGTTCGGAGCGAAGGCGACGGCCAGGGTGAGCAGCGAGAACAGCGCGATGCTGCTGATCAGTGTCTTGCGACGCCCGAACCGATCGGCGAGCGGACCGATGGCCACCGCACCGATGCCGACCCCGATCAGGCCGACGGTGGCGGCCGTGGTCAGTGACGCCTCGGTGAACCCGAGCGCGCCGGTCCCGGCCAAGGTGGGGATGACCGCTCCTAGGACGACGAGGTCATAGCCATCGAGGGCGACAGCGAGCCAGCAGAGGACGACCGGCCAAAGGCTCCGGGTATCGCCACTGACGGAGGACGATGTGGTTGCGGACACATTCATGGGACGAACCTAAGAGCGGTCACCCCTGTGAACATCGACACAGCTTCCATTCAGCGGAAGCTCGGCCGAAGTTTTTCCGAACCGGAGTTCTTCAGAGCCGCCGTCCGATCGACTGTGCCGCGACGCGGAGTGCGCCGTACAACTTCTGTTCGCTGCCCTTGAGGGTGGCGACCACCAGGCCCAGAGAGGCGACCACCTCGTCGCGCCGGTGGATCGGGACGGCGATCGAGCAGGCACCGAGGCTCATCTCCTCGCGGGTGGTGGCGTACCCCTTGTCGAGCACCTGCCGCAGCTGTCTGCGGAGGACGCCCGGTTGAGTGATCGTGTAGGGGGTGATCCGTGTCAGTGCGCCCAGCGCCGCGACCTGGATTTCGTCCGGAGCGTGAGCGAGGAGGACCTTGCCGACGCCGGTGGTGTGCAGCGGCAGGCGTCCGCCGACCTTGCTCACGACCGGGACGGACTGGTTGCCGCGCAGCCGGTCGAGGTAGACGACCTCGAGCCCCTCACGTACGGCGAGATGCACGGTGGCCAGGGTCGCGCCGTAGAGGTCGTGGAGGAACGGCTCGGCGACCTGGCGCAACCCGGTCTCGGCAGGGGCCAGGTGGCCGATGTCCCAGATCTTCCGGCCGATGACGTAGTCACCGGAAGGCAGACGCTCCAGAGCACCCCACCGGAAGAGCTCGCCCAGAAGCCGATGGGTCGTGGCGAGCGGAAGGTCCGCGCGGGCAGCGATGTCGCTGAGCGACATCGATCGGTGCTGCTCGTCGAACGCGTCCAGGATCGCAAGTGCCCGGCTGGTCACGCTCGTGCCAGTCTGTCGGGTGTTCCCTGCCATTGCTGCGGAGAGTACTACCTCAGCCGCCGAGCGCGGGGTGGAGCGGCTTGCCGGATCCGCCGGACCGGGTGGTCGCGCCGGCCTCGATCGGGTCGAAGGTCCACAGTGCGTACGCCCCCGGGCCGACGTGGAGCGTCGAGTTGCCGATCGTCTCGGTGTGCGGCTCCTCGGCCGCCTCGTTGAGGGCGAGGATGATGTGGCGTACGCCTGCCTCCTCGGCCGGGACCGGGAGCAGGCGGATCGTGGTCATGCCGTCGAAGGCGAGGACGCCGCCGTCCTTGAGGACCCGGATGGTGATGCCGGCGGCGCGCCACAGCGGCACCATCTTCTCGATGTCGGCGGCGGTCGTGGCGATCTGGATGCCGATGACGTCGCGCAT
Organism: Nocardioides sp. NPDC023903; assembly: GCF_040639295.1. Taxonomy (NCBI): domain Bacteria; kingdom Bacillati; phylum Actinomycetota; class Actinomycetes; order Propionibacteriales; family Nocardioidaceae; genus Nocardioides; species Nocardioides sp. NPDC023903. The sequence goes on from NZ_JBEZZS010000003.1 coordinate 118,923, forward strand.
CTGGTGGTCGAGATAGCGGTCGCGGTTGTAGCGGTCGCGGCTGACGTCGCCCTCGAAGGCGGCGGGCGGGAAGGAGAGCCGCGGGTCGTCGAGGAACTCGTCGCGATACTCCATCGCCCAGGAGAAGAAGGTGTCGTAGGTCGAGGTCGTGTAGGTGACGTCGAACCACGGGATCAGCTTGCCGTCGCCGAGGTCGGTCACCTGGGTGAACTCGACCGGGTCGGCGACGAGCTTGCGGAGGTTGGCGGTCGCCGTAGCCAGGTCGCCGTCGTTGTCCGCCGAGACGGCGAGCCCGGTATCACCCCCGACCGCGTCGGGCGCGTCGCCCGGCCCGAAGAACTCGAGATAGGTCTCCTTGCCGAGCAGGTAGCGACCGGTCCAGGTCGAGGTCCCGTCGTTGCCGGTGTTGATCCGGCGGTCGGCGAACTCGCCCAGAAACTCGGAGTGCTCGATCGCGTCAGCCGTCTCCCGGTCGACCATCGCCCAGGCGTGGTTGAAGGCCAGGAGCGGGTCCTTACGCTCCTCCTCTGCGGCGTGGGCGGGGGCCGCCGAGATCCCCGAGGTGATGACTAGTGAGGCGATCGCTGCCGCGATGAAACCCGAGAGTGGAGTCCGCATGGGTCCCAGTCTCGGTGACCGGGGCGCTCTTGTCTTGGAATTCGGCGGCAGGCGGCCGGTTGCCTGCGTTCGGGGCGGGCCGGTCAGGAGCCGTGGGAGGCCGTGGCCATGGTGGCGCCCAGGCCGATCATGATGACGCCGCCGCCGGCGCCGAGGCTGTCGAGGCGCTTGGGCTTGCGGGCGAACCAGGCCTTGGCCCGGCTGGCGGCGAGGACCCATCCGGAGTCGCAGGTGAACGCCATCGCCGAGAAGATCGCGCCGAGCAGGAGGATCTGGGGGACCGCCGGGGCGGAGGTGTTGATGAACTGGGGCAGGAAGGCCAGGTGGAAGACGATCGTCTTCGGATTGGTCGCCCCGACGATCATCCCGGTGCGGATCGCGCCCCAAGCGGTCGTCCGCGCCACGTCCTCCCCGTGGAGGGCTGCCCGGGCGTCGGCACGGTGGCGGATCGCCTGGATGCCGAGATAGATGACGTACCCCGCGCCGACCAGCTTCACGACGGTGAACGCCGTCGCGGAGGCTGCCACCAGTGCGCCGAGCCCGATGGCGACCGCCAGGACCTGGCCGAACTGGCCCAGGGCGTTGCCGCCGACGGCGAACACCGCCTCGCGGCGGCCCGCGGTCAGGGCCCGGCCGAGGGCGAAGAGCACGCTCGGGCCGGGGATCAGGATGAAGATGACGGACGCGAGCGCGAAGGCGGCGAACTGGCTCAGGGTGGGCACGTCAATCATTCTGCGGCAGGGTCGTGGTGGCGTACGAATGATTTCTGCTGGGCGAGACGCGGCGGGGATCTGGCCTAGCCGGCATCCATCTCGGCCAGGGAGGTGGCGACCTTCCTGAGCTCGGCGAGGGCACAGGCGATCTCGGGCTGGCGCGAGGTGCCGCTGCGTACGCTGGTCCGGACGTGCCGCACCGGACTCGCCTCGCCACGCAGCGGGATCCGGACCAGGCCGGCGGCGTTCGGGATCCGGGCGAGGCGAGGGACCAGGGCGACGCCGAAGCCGGCACTGACCAGAGCGGCGCCGGTGTCCCACTCGACGACCTCGTGGGCCTGCTCGGGGGTGAACCCGGCTGCGGCACAGGCGGCGGTCACCAGCTGGTGGTACGGGCGGCCGGGGTGCTCCATGATCCAGTGCTCCTCGGCGGCGTCGGCGAGCCTGACCCGGGATCGGGAGGCGAGCGGGCTGTCGGCGTTGACCAGCAGGTCGAGCGCGTCCTCCATCAGCCGCTCCTGCTCGAAACGCGGGTCGGCGGTCGGCGGCAGCTCCGACATGTTGACCACGACGGCGACGTCGACCTGGTCGGCCAGCAGCATGTCGAAGCAGACCTCGGGATCCGCCTCGATGATCTTGATCGTGGACTGCGGGAACTCCCGCGCGACCGCTACCGCGGCCGGCGGCAGGAGCGCCGAGGCGGCGGTGGAGAAGCCCGCCATCCGCAGGTAGCCACGGGAGGTGCCCGAGGCCTGCTGTACGTCGGCGCGAATCTCCTCCCATTGCGTGAACAGGTCGTGGCTGCGCTCGAGCAGCGTGAGCGCGGCCCCGGTGAGACGTACGCCGCGGCCCTCCGGCACGAGCAGCTCAGCGCCCACGTCGCGGGCGAGCGTGCGCAGCTGGTGGGAGATGGCCGAGGGGGTATAGCCGAGATCGGCGGCGGCGGCCGAGACGGTGCCGCGCTCGGCGAGCACGCGCAGCACATGGAGCCGCTGATCGATCATTCTTCGATTGTGCAATGGAATCGCACGGTAAATAGCGGAAACGTGCGCTTTTCTTGAACAGTGCCGACGCGCCACGCTGGTCCTGTGGCCCCCAGCACCGATCCCCTTCTGGCGAGCTTCCAGCTCCGGAGCCTCACCCTGCGCAACCGAGTGGTGAGCACCTCCCACGAGCCCGCCTACACCGAGGACGGGATGCCGAAGGACCGCTACCGCCTCTACCACCTGGAGAAGGCGCGGGGCGGGGTCGGGCTCACCATGATCGGCGGATCCGCGGTGGTCTCGCCCGACAGCCCGCCGGCCTTCGGCAACATGCTGCTCTACCGCGACGAGGTCGTGCCCTGGTTGCGCCGGCTCGCCGACGACGTCCACGAAGAAGGCGCCGCGGTGATGTGCCAGATCACCCACCTCGGTCGCCGCACCAGCAACTTCGCCGGTGACTGGCTGCCGCTCGTCTACCCCTCCCGGCTGCGCGAGCCGCAGCACCGGTCGTTCCCGAAGGTCGCCGAGGCGTGGGACGTCGACCGGATCGTGCGGCACTACGCCGAGGCGGCCGAGCGGTGCCAGGCGGCGGGCCTGGACGGGATCGAGATCGAGTCCTACGGCCATCTCTTCGACGCCTGGGTCTCGCCCGCCACCAACCTCCGCGACGACGAGTTCGGAGGCGACCCGGAGGCCCGGCTCGCCTTTCCGCTGCGGGTCCTCGGCGCGATCCGGGCCGCCGTCGGACCCGACTTCATCGTCGGGGTCAGGATGGCGATGGACGAGGACCTGCCTTCCGGCCTCGGCCTGGACGACACCGAGCAGGTGATGCGCCGCTACGTCGGCGCCGGCGTCGACTTCCTCTCCGTCATCAAGGGAGGTCTCGACACCGACGCCCGCCGCGGTGATCCCGTCGATGGGTACGCCCTCGGCCCCGTTCCTCGACTTCGTCGGAGAGGTACGCCGCCGGGTGGATGTCCCGGTCATGCACGCTGCTCGGATCAGCGACGTCGCCACCGCGCGCCATGCGCTCCGCGAAGGGCTGCTCGACCTCGTCGGGATGACCCGTCCCCAGCTCGCCGACCCGCACCTGGTCGCCAAGGTCGCCCGTGGCGAGGAGGACCGGATCCGGCCGTGCGTGGGGGCGAGCTACTGCCTGGACGCGATCTACGAGTCCGGGGACGCCAAGTGCATCCACAACCCGGCGACCGGGCGTGAGCAGTCGCTGCCCCACCTCACGCCGCCGGCCCCTCGAACCCGCCGGGCCGTGGTCGTCGGCGCCGGCCCCGCCGGTCTCGAGGCCGCTCGCGTCCTGGGCGAGCGCGGTCACGCCGTGACCGTTCTGGAGGCCGCCGACCGGCCCGGTGGGCAGCTCCTGCTGGCCTCCTCGACCAGCCACCGCCGCGACCTGATCGGCATCGTCGACTGGCGCGTCACCGAGGCGAAGCACAGCGGCGTCGACTTCCGGCTCGGCACCTACGCCGACGCCGACCTCGTCCGCGGTCTCGACCCGGATGTCGTGGTCGTCGCCACCGGCGGGGTGCCCGACCGCTCCTGCGTACCGGTGGGCGCGGAGCTGGTCAACGACACCTGGGACGTGCTCGACGGGACCCTGACCCCCGGCAACGGCACCGTCCTCGTCTACGACGACAACGGCGCCGAGCCCGCGCTCGACGCCGCCGAGCACCTGGCGACGCTGGGCGCTCAGGTCGAGCTGGTCACCCCGGAGCGTACGGTCGGCATCTCGGTGGGCTCGATGAACAGCCCGGCCTATCTCGGGGTCTTCGCTGCGCACGACGTGACCCTGACCGTGGCCCGGAGGCTGGCCGGGGTGCGTCGCGCCCCGGCGGGTTCCGAGCACCGGCTCATCGCCACGCTGACCAGCGAGTACGCAGCAGGTGCCGAGGTCGAGAGACACGTCGACCATGTCGTGGTCGAGCACGGGACCACCCCCAACGACGAGCTCTACCACGACCTCGTCCCCGGCTCGATCAACCTCGGTGAGGTCGACCAGGCGGCGCTGCTGTCCGGCGCGTCGCAGACGGTGTCCCGCAATGCGGCGGGCAGCTACCAGCTGTTCCGGATCGGCGACGCGGTCGCCAGCCGGAACGTCCATGCCGCGGTCTACGACGCGCTGCGGCTGTGCCTGACGATCTGACCCCCACTGAGCCTCTTCTGAATCTGCCTGGGAGCGATGGATGACAGACCAACTCGTCGGCGAGCCATTCGCCGGCCGACGTACCAGAATCCTCGACCACCTCGACCGCAGGACCCCTGGCCACTCGCTGCCGGGTGCTCTCTACACCGACCCCGACGTCTTCGCGAGCGAGGTCGACCTGCTCTGGCGACGCCGCTGGCTCTTCGTCGGCACCGTCGCCGAGGTGTCCGAGCCCGGTGACTACTTCTCCTTCGACGTCGCCGGCTCCTCGGTGCTGGTGATCCGAGACGACGACGAGCAGGTACGCGCCTTCCACAACGTCTGCCGACACCGCGGCTCGCGGCTGGTCGCACCGGGTCACGGCAGCGTCGGCAACCTGGTCTGCGGGTATCACAGCTGGACTTACGCCACCGACGGCTCGCTCCGCTACGCACCCCAGCTCTCGCCGGCCATCGACACCGCCTGCCTCGGGCTGCGCCCGGTCGCGCTGCGCGAGGTCGGCGGGCTGCTCTACTGCTCACTGGCCGCCGAGCCGGACGGTGACCTGGACGTGGTCGCCGAGCGGGTCCGTGACTACGTCACTCCGCACCGTCTCGACCGGGCCAAGGTCGCCGCTCAGGTCGACCTGGTTGAGGAGGGCAACTGGAAGCTGGTCATGGAGAACAACCGGGAGTGCTACCACTGCGAGGGCGGGCACCCAGAGCTGATCTGCACCTTCTTTCCGACCTGGGGTCTACGCGAGGACCAGATCCCCGACCGGCTCCGGGCGGACCATGACCGCTATCTCTTCGCCGAGGCCGATCTGGCACGGCGCTGCGACGCGCTCGGGATGCCGTTCGGACTGATCGAGGAGCTCGCCGAGCGCCCGTTCGGCTTCCGGATCCAGCGCGAGCCGCTCGACGGGGCGGGGGAGTCCTTCAGCATCGACGGGTCCCGGCTGGTGGGCCGGCTCCTGGGCGACCTCGACGATCCGCAGCTCGGCCGCTGCACCCTCCACACCCAGCCCAACGCCTGGATTCACCTGCTCGCCGACCACGTGGTGACCTTCTCTGTCACACCGCTCTCGCCCGACCGCACCTTGGTCCGATCCACCTGGCTCGTCCACGAGGACGCGGTGGAGGGGGTGGACTACGACGTAGAGGCCCTGACCGCGGTGTGGCGCGCGACCAACGTGCAGGACGCCGAGTTCGTGCGCAACACCCAGCTCGGGGTCTCCGACCCGGCCTACGTCCCAGGCCCCTACAACGAGGCGGAGCGGCAGGTCGACGACTTCGTGCGCTGGTACGACGCCCAGATCCGATCCGAAGTCCAGAGAGGTGGAGCCGATGACTGAGCCATGGCCTGTCGAGGTGGCGGCGCTGCCTGCGCCGGCGCCGCTGTACGCGGTCCCGTCCCCGCTGGGAGCCGGGATCCTGCCCGAGGAGCGGCCGTTCGAGGGTGAGCTGCGGTGCCGTCGGGTGCGCGATGTGACCCACGACGTGGTCGAGGTGACCCTCGAGCCAACCGGCGGCGAGGGCTTCGCCTTTGCGCCCGGGCAGTACCTGACCCTTCGTGCGTCGATCGACGGCGAACCGGTCGAGCGGTGCTACACGATCTCCTCGCCGCCTACCCGCCCTCATCTGCTCACCATCACCGTCAAGCGGGTGCCCGACGGGCCGATGTCCGGCTGGCTCCACGATCGGCTGACCGTTGGCGACCGGCTGTGGGCGAGCGGGCCGATGGGCGGGTTCTCCGTACGGGAGCACCCCGCGTCCTCCTACCTGCTCCTCTCCGGCGGCAGCGGGATCACCCCGACCCTCTCGACGCTGCGGACGCTCGCCGACCTCGCCGAGACGACCGACGTGGTCGTCGTCCACCACGCGCGTACGCCGGCCGACCTCGTCGAGCGGCCCGAGCTCGAGGCCCTGGCGGCCGCCCATGACGGGGTACGCATCGTGTGGGTCGTCGACCAGCCCGACGCCTCCTGGACCGGGCCGACCGGGCTGATGAGCGCCGGCCAGCTCGCCGAACTGGTCCCTGACCTGGGCGGACGCGAGGTCTTCTGCTGCGGACCGTCCGGCTACATGGGGGCGGCGCGGACGGCCTTCGAGGCGCTGGGTGGCGAGTCCGCGCGGTGGCACGAGGAGAGCTTCGTCCTCACCGACCCGCCGGATGTCGCGGCGCCGGCCGCGGAAGGGGCGGCTGGGGCTGCGTACCGGATCCGGCTGCAGCGCAGCGGCCGCGACCTCGAGTGCGCCCCGGGCGAGACCGTCCTGGACGCCGTGAAGGCCGCCGGCGTACGCCTGCCGTCATCGTGTACGCAGGGCATGTGCGGCACCTGCAAGACGACCCTCGTCTCCGGCGAGGTCGACATGAACCATGCCGGTGGGATCCGGCCGCGCGAGGTGGCCGCCGGAAAGTTCCTGCCATGCTGTTCGACACCGCTCGGCGACCTCGTCGTCGACATCTGAGGGACGCAGGCGCGGGCAGTGCTTGGTCAGCGCCCTGCCCGGATCTGCTCGACGAGGATGTCGCCGTGGCCGGCGTGGCGGGCGAGCTCCTGGATCATGTGCGCGTAGATGAACCGCAGCGTCACCGAGTTGCCGTGCCACTCGAACTGCTCGTCCAGCTCACGTCCGGCGGCGACCTCGCGGGAACGCTCGCACGCCGCGCGGTGGGCCGCCCGGACGGATTCGACCGTGTCCTCGGGGTCCGGCAGGAAGCTCTCGTCGACGGTGTCGGGCAGCCCGATCGCCTTGCGCGACACACCTGCGACCCGGGCGTGGAACCACACCTTCTCCACGAAGGTCGCATGCTTGACCAGCGCCAACGGGGTGGTCAGCGACGGGACCAGCCCCCGCCGCGCCTCCTCGTCGTCGAGGTCCTCGAGGATGGCGTTGATCTCGTCCCGCTGGATGTCGACCATTCCTTCAAGAAGCGCGCGCTCGTCCGCCTGTCCGATCTTCATGCGGGCAGGCTAGCCGGGCCTCCGCCGGTGCACGGCGCCTGGGCCGTAGCCTGTCCGCATGTCGACGACGAACGACGCGGGACCGGTCTTCGATGGCGTCAAGATCGGTCGCCCCGCGACAGGGGCGCTGCTCGCTGCGGGCTACCGGACGCTGTCGGACCTGCCCGATGACCTGGATGCTCTGCTGACGCTCCACGGCGTCGGGCCCAAGGCCGTGCGCCTGCTGCGCGAGGCGCTCAGCAGCGCTCCCTGACGTACGCCTCGGCCTGCCGTCGATCCCAGCCGCGTGACTCATCGAGCCCGCGAACCAGCATCGAGACGTACGCCGCCGACGGCCGGGTGTGCGGGACGGCGTCGAAGCCGTGCGGCGCGGTGAAGGTGAGCATCGGGAGGCCGTCGCGGCGACCGACCTCGATCAGGGTCTCGTAGTGCCCCGGGCCCGCCTCATGGCGGCCCGTCTCGAGCCCGTCGATGACGACCCTCTCGATCGGGTCACCGGGCGAGGGCAGCCGGTCCATCTCCTGGGCGGCGATGTCGGCGAACTGCTCGGCGGTCATCCGGAAGGCGCGGGCTGCCGTCCACGACCCGGCCGCGTCGTGGTCGTAGAACGCCACCCCACCGGTCCACGTCCTCGACTCACCCGCGAAGTAGAGCCGCCCGGGAAGGTCGACGGCGACGTCGTCGACCGGCATCTCCGGCGTACGTGCGCCGACGTAGGACCGAAGCGCACCCACCGGTTGGCCACCGAGGAGATAGGCGCCGAGACGGTCTCGGCACATGTTGGATCCATAGCTGACGTACCAGACCTCTGAATTCATCGCGGCGCAGCCTACCGAGGGTGCGGGACCGACAAGCGCGCGGCCTATAGAGCGGCGAGCACGCCGTCGGCGTACTTCTCCAGCTTCGCCTCGCCGATCCCGCTGATCGTCCCGAGCTCGTCGCGGCTGGCCGGCAGCCGGGTGGCGATCTCACGCAGCGTGGCGTCGTGGAAGACGACGTAGGCGGGCACGCCCTGCTCCTTGGCGACCTCGCCGCGCCACGCTCGCAGCCGCTCGAAGACCTCGGCGGCCTCCGGTGACAGGTCGGCGGCGGCCACCTTCGGCTTCCGCTCCCCGGAGCCGCTGCGACGCGCCTGCCGCGGCGGCTCCTTGCGGAGCATCAGCTGCTGCTCCGAGCGGAGCACCGGTCCGGCGGCCTCAGCCACCGAGAAGACCCCGTAGCGGGGGTCGACGGCGAGCATCTCGCGAGCCAGGAGCTGTCGGATGACGGAGTGCCAGTCGCTCTCGGCGATGTCGGTGCCGATCCCGAAGACCGAGAGCTCGTGGTGGCGGAACTGGCGGACCTTCTCAGTCTCCTTGCCCCGCAGGATGTCGACGATCTGGCCGGCCCCGAACCGCTGTCCGTTGCGCTCGCGGTCGAGCCGGATGACGGTGGAGAGCACCTTCTGGGCGGGGACGGTGCCGTCCCAGGACTCCGGCGTGGCCAGGCAGGTGTCGCAGTTGCCGCACGGCTCGGCGGTCTGGCCGAAGTAGCGCAGCAGCTGCACCCGCCGACAGTCGACGGTCTCGCACAGCGCCAGCATCGCGTTGAGATGCTGGCCGAGCCGGTGCTTGTGGGTCCGGTCGCCCTCGGAGGTCTCGATCATCTGCCGCTGCTGGACGACATCGGCCAGCCCGTAGGCCAGCCACGCGGTCGACGGCTGCCCGTCACGTCCGGCCCGGCCGGTCTCCTGGTAGTAGCCCTCGACCGACTTGGGCAGGTCGAGATGGGCCACGAAGCGTACGTCCGGCTTGTCGATCCCCATGCCGAAGGCGATCGTGGCGACCATGACGATGCCGTCCTCGCGCAGGAAGCGGGACTGGTTCTGCGCGCGGGTCCTGGCGTCGAGACCCGCGTGGTAGGGGAGCGCGGGGATCCCGGCGCCGACCAGGGTCGCGGCGGTGCGCTCGACCGAGTTGCGCGAGAGGCAGTAGACGATGCCGGCCTCGCCGGGGTGCTCGGTGCGGATCAGGTCGAGGAGCTGCTTGGCCGGCTTGTCCTTCGGGGCGATCCGGTACTGGATGTTGGGCCGATCGAAAGAGGCCACGAAGTGGCGGGCGTCCTCGAGGTTGAGCCGGGAGGCGATCTCGCGCCGGGTCTCCGCGGTGGCGGTCGCGGTGAGCGCGATCCGCGGCACCTCCGGCCAACGCTCGTGCAGGTGGGAGAGCTGCAGGTAATCGGGCCGGAAGTCGTGACCCCACTGGGAGACACAGTGGGCCTCGTCGATCGCGAACAGCGAGATCTTGGCCTGGTCGAGCAGCCGTCCGGTCTCGGGCACCCGCAGCCGCTCCGGGGCCAGATAGAGCATGTCGAGCTCGCCGGCGAGCAGCGCCTTCTCCACCTGCTGCCGCTCGTGAGGCATCTGGGTGGAGTTGAGGAAGCCGGCGCGCACGCCGAGCGCGGAGAGAGCGTCGACCTGGTCCTGCATCAGCGCGATCAGCGGCGAGATGACCACCCCGGTCCCAGGCCTCACCAGGGACGGGATCTGGTAGCACAGCGACTTCCCGCCACCGGTCGGCATCAGGACCAGCGCGTCACCGCCGCCGGCGACGTGCCCGATGATCTCCGCCTGCTCGCCGCGGAACTCGTCGTAGCCGAAGACGCGGCGCAGGACATCCAGCTCCGGGGTCAGCTCACTCACGCGAGCGAGCCTAGCGGCCGGCACCGACGGTTCCGGCCGCTGTCCTCAGACGCTGATCTTCTCCCGCTTGACCGTGGCCTCGCCGACGGCAACGGAGCCGTGGGCGCGCTCGAGCCCGGCACCCTCGACGTCCACGTTCGGCAGGATCCGGTCGAGCCACTTCGGCAGCCACCACGCGGAGCGGCCGAGCAGGTGCATCAGTGCCGGCATCAACAGCATCCGGACGATGAACGCGTCCAGCAGCACGCCGAGCGCGAGCCCGAAGCCCATCGAGCGGATCATCACCGACTCGGCGAAGATGAAGCCGCCGAAGACGGAGACCATGATCAGGCCGGCCGCGATCACGACCGAACGCCCGGCACGGAAGCCCTGGGCGACGGCGACGCGGGCCGGGGCGCCGTGGACGTACGCCTCCCGCATGCCGGAGGCGAGGAACAGCTGGTAGTCCATCGCCAGACCGAAGAGGATCCCGACCAGCAGGATCGGCAGGAAGCTCAGGATGGGGCCGGTGCTGTCGATGCCGATCCACTCGGCGCCGATGCCCTTCTGGAAGACCGCGACCACGAGGCCGTACGTCGCCAGCAGCGAGAGCACGAAGCCACCAGTCGCGATGAGCGGGACCAGGATCGAGCGGAAGACCAGGATCAGGATCAGCAGCGAGAGGCCGACGACGACGCCGAGGTAGGGGAGGAGTACGTCGTTGAGCCCCTGCGACACGTCGATCGCGACCGCGGTGGCGCCGGCGACGCCGAGCGTGATGTCGCCGTTGACCGCGGGCATGTCTCGGATCGCGTTGACCAGCTCGTTGGTCGAGACGCTGTTGGGACCCTCCTCGGGGACGACCTGGAAGGCCGCCGTGCGACCGTCCTCGGAGACCGCGGCCGGAGCCACGGCGCGTACGTCATCGAGGTCTGCCAGCGCCTTGGCGACCGTCAGCTGTGCCCGCTGGATGCCGGACTCGTTGAGGCCGTCGGGCAGCTCGGCGGCGACCAGCAGCGGGCCGTTGGCGCCGGCACCGAAGCTGTCCTCGGTGATCGTGTAGGCGGTCTTGGCCAGCGAGCCCTCGGGCTCCGAGCCACCGTCGGGCAGGCCCAGGCGCATGTCGAGGGCGGGGACCGCGAGGGCGAGCAGGGCGACCACGGAGGCGACGACCGTGACCAGCGCGCGCCAGGTGGGCATCGGCTTCGCGTGGGCCTCGGCGGCGTCCTGCTCGGAGACCTTCTTCCGGGCGCGCTTGGAGACGATGCGGCCACCGACCAGGCTGAGGATGGCCGGGGTCAGGGTGATCGCGACCAGGACGGCGATCGCGACGCAGGCGGCGCCGACCGAGCCCATCAGGCCGAGGAACGGGATCCCGGTCATGTTGAGCGCGACCAGCGCGACGATCACGGTGGAACCGGCGAAGACGACCGCCGTGCCGGCGGTGCCGTTGGCGAGCGCGATCGACTCCTTCACATCGGAGCCGTGGAGGAGTTGCTTGCGGTGCCGGTTGAGGATGAAGAGCGAGTAGTCGATGCCGACGGCCAGGCCGAGCATCAGGCCCAGGATCGGGGTCATCGAGGCCATCTGCACGACGCCGGAGAGGGAGAGCGCGCCGAGCGCACCGATGCCGACGCCGGTCAGCGCGGTGACCAGCGGGACCCCGGCGCCGATGATCGTGCCGAGCATGACCAAGAGGACGATGGCGGCGACGCCGACGCCGACGATCTCACCGGGACCCATCGGGTTGGGCGCCTCCTGGGAGATGTCGGAGGAGACGCCGATCTCGACGCCGTCGATCGGATTGTCGGTGAAGTGGTCGACCGTTGCCTTCTTGGTCTCCTCGGACATCTCCAGGCGCCCGACCGAGTAGGCGACGTTGACCAGGGCGGCCGAACCGTCCGCCGAGACCATCCGGATCTCCTCGGAGAGCTCGAGCAGCTCGGCACCGTTCTCGGCCTTGGCGGTGTTCGCTTCGAGGTCGGCGGCGCTGTCGTCGAGCTTGGCCTGCTGCTTGTCGAGAGCGGCCTGCTGGGCGTCGATCTGGGTGGTCGGCATCCCGCCGGCCTGCAGCTGGGCGCGGGCCTTGTCGAGGTCGGCCTGCGCCTTGTCGAGCTTGGCCTGGGCGCTGTCGAGCTGGGTGCGGCCGGCCTTGAGCCTGGCCTGGCCCTCGGTGACCTCCTCGGCCTGCGCCTTGCGCTGGGCCTCGGTCTGGAAGGGGTCGGTGATCGCGGCGACGTCGGGGAGGTCCTCGGCACTGGTGATCAGCGCCCGGATCTCCTGCTTCTGGGTTGCGCTGAGCGGGGTGCCGTCCTCGGTCTGGAAGGCGATCGTGCCGGAGCCGCCGGCGAGGTCGGGCAGCCCCTTCTGGAGCTCGTCGACGACCTCGGACGAGGGCAGCCCTGGGATGTCGAAGCTGGTGGTGAGCTCGCCGGACCAGGCGACGTACGCCCCGGCGGCGCCGGACAGCGCGAGCACCCAGGCAAGGATCACCAGCCAGGCGCGGCGCGCGGCCGTCTTCCCCAATCGATACAACAGCTCCGCCATGACGGCATCCCTCCGGTAATACGCAACGGTGCGTCCAGTTAATCACCTGTACGCCGACGGACAAGGGCTGCTGAGCGAGTGATGTGTCACACCTGTGCCGTGGCCATCAGATGCCACGGGCTCTTAGGATGCCGTTCATGCCAGCGTCAGCAGGAGTGCGCCGTCGAGGTGCCGTACGCAGTGAAGAGGCTCGCATGGCGGTCCTCGACGCGACCGGCCGGCTCTTCGCCACCCAGGGCTATGACCACCTCACCATTGAGGGCATCGCGGCCGAGGCCGGTGTCTCCAAGCAGACGATCTACCGCTGGTGGTCCTCGAAGAGTGCGGTCGTCGCCGATGCCCTGATCGAGGATCTGCTGCTGCCGGACCACCCGGTCGTACCCGACACCGGGGACATCCGTGTCGACCTGATCGCCTGGATGCAGAGTCTCATCGACCTCGTCGCCCAGCCCGGCAACGACGGTCTCGTCCGCTCGCTCGTCGCGGCCGCCTGCGAGAACCCCGACATCGGCACCCGTCTCAACGACGCGCTCGGCATCACCGCCACCGTCTCCACTCGGATCGAGGCCGCCGTCGCGGCCGGCCAGCTGCCCGCCGACCTCCCGGTCAAGGAGTTCGTACGCGCCCTGGTCGGCGGGTTCGTGCTCTACTCGCTCGAGCGCACCGAGCCTGCCCCGGACGTCGCCGAGCGCCTGGTCCGCGCGCTGCTGCACTGAGCGTCTCTTTACCCAAGAAAGAGGGGGTGCGGACCTTCGGGGCCGGGCTACGGTGGACGGCATGCCGAAGGTGCCGCCGCCCGTCTACGTCGCCGTGGGCCTCGCCGCCCAGCATCTGCTCGCTCGGGGCCGCCGACCGACCGTCGTACGGTCCGTCGCGGCAGGTCTCCTCGCGGCCGGCTCGGTCTACGTCGCTGGCGGTGCCGCCCGCGCGTTCAAGCACAAGGACACCACCTTCAACCCGCTCGAGCCCGAGGGCGCGACGGCCGTCGTCACCGACGGGCCGTTCCGCTACACCCGCAACCCGATGTACGTCGGCATGGCCGGTCTTCTCACCGCCCACGCCGTCCTCCGCGGTGGCTGGCTTTCCCTCGTCCCCGTCGCGGCCTTCGTCGCCGTCATCGACCGCACCCAGATCCCTGCCGAGGAGCACGCCCTGTCGTGGAGCTTCGGCGACGCGTACGACTCCTACCGGAGCACCACGCCCCGCTGGGTCGGCTGGGGTTCCTTGCGTGGCTGAGCTCCTCCACACCGTTCTCGACACCACCGACGTACGCCGCCTCGCCGAGTTCTACCGCCAGCTCCTCGGCCTCGTCTACCGGCCGGGTGACGAGGAACCTGGGGACGACGATTGGCTCGTCCTCACCTGGCCTGATGGGCGTCGCGCTCTCGCGTTCAACCGGGTCGAGGAGTCCGAGATGGCGCCGTCTGACTGGCCTGCTCCTGGGGCGGTGAAGCACATGCATCTCGATACCGTCGTCGGTTCTGTCTCGGAGCTCGATGCTGAGCATGTTCGTGTGCTCGGGTTGGGGGCTTCACTCCGGCTTGATCGGTCTGACGATCCTGATGAGCCGTTGCGTGCTTATGCGGATCCTGCGGGGCATATTTTCTGCATCTTTGTTGGGTGATCCTTCTTCGGGGTTGGGGTGGGCCGCCGACCCGTTCTTGGAGGGTCTTCTCGCCAGGCCCCGGAGTAAAGGACGGCCTTCGGCCGCCGGCTTCGCCGGCCGCTTCGCGGTCCTTGACACCGGGGACCGTCGAGAAAGATTTGGCTGGCTATCGGGGCGGCGGCCCGGGTGTGGCGCAGCGGATTCTTGCTTGGGAGAGGTGGGGTTGATGGGGCGGAAGGGTGGCCCTTCGGGCCACTTACCATCCACAGATTCGAGGTCGTTCGCTCAGCGCGAAAAGAGTGGTTGACCTGGGAAATAGATGGAAAATGGCATGGCCGATGGCGTAGAATCAGACCTATCACAACACCTCTTTGAAGGGGAGGATGGCGATGAGTCTCGGCCGCTCGATCGACCACTGGGGCACCAACCCCGGCGACGCGATCGACGCCGCCTTGAAGGCCATCGAGACCTCCCTTCAAGACCTCCTCGCCACCGACCCCACCTATTGGCGCACCGAGCAGAAGAAAGACCTGCTCGAGCGGTTGGAGAAGCTCCAGGCCCAGCAGTCTGCGTTGAAGCTGCTGGTGCTGGCGTCTGCCGGTGATATCGCCGAGGAGGCCGGCGCCAAGGACGCCTCCGCCTGGATGCGGGCCGAGCTCCTCGTCGACAAGGCCGTGGCCCGGTCGCAGATCAAACTCGCGGCCAGTGTCGCGAAGTACGACCTCGTCGCCGCCGGCCTCGCTGAAGGTGTCGTGTCTCAGGACAAGGCCCGGGTGATCGTGAAGGCGTTGGACAAGATCGTGGCCGACCCGGTCGCGAGTGCCGAGGACCTGGTCCTGGCGGAGAAGCTCTTGGTCGACTACGCCACCCGCATGACCGCGAACGAACTCCGCATCGTCGGCAAACGGATCCTGGCCGAGGTCGATCCGGTCCGGTTCGAAGACGCCGAAGCGAAAGCGCTGCTGGCTGAGGAAGAACGCGCTCATCAGAAGACTGCCCTGCGGGTCTGGGACAACCACGACGGCACCATCGGGTTCGACGGAGTCCTGCCGACCTCGATCGGAATGAGATTCAAGCGGCTGGTCGAGGCCTACGCCCAACCCCGCAAACAGCAGCTCGTCGCCAAGGGCGCGCCCCTGCCGCCGTGGGAACGGCTGATGGGCCAAGGCTTCACCCGGCTGCTGGAGACCATCGACCCGGCCGCGCTTCCCCGCCACGGAGGCGATGCGACCACCATCAATGTGGTGATCTCCCTCGAGGAGCTCCGCAAGGACCTCGGCATCGCCACGTTGGGCTATGACGAGACCAACGGCGCCACGATCAGTGCGGCCGAGGCGCGACGGATGGCGTGCAACGCCACCATCATCCCCTGGGTCCTCGGCGGCGACAGCGAGGTCCTCGACGCAGGCCGTGGCAGCAGGTTCTTCCAACCGATCCAACGCAAGGCGCTGCGGCTACAGCAGAAGTGCTGCCAGGCCGAGGGGTGCGACATGCCACCGGAATGGTGCGATGCCCATCATCTAGAGCCCTGGGCAGCTGGCGGAAGGACCAACCTCAAGGACGGCGCCCTGCTCTGCCCACACCATCACCGCCTCGCACACAACCCCGCCTGTATCCATGAGCGCCTGCCCGACGGCACCATCCGGTTCACCCGCCGCCCCTAACCGGCTGCGCCGACTCCACACTCGCCGGTTCCCCACTGAACGGGACACTTCCCCACTGCGGCGGAGGTTCCCCACGCTCCGGAGGATGGGGAAGCTCCGCGTACGTGGGGATCTCTTCCGATCGGTGGTGAACTCGTGACCTGCCGGGGCACCGAACCGGCCCGGCCAAGACGACGGTTCGCTTGTGAACGGTTCACAAGGTCCCGCCCACTGCCATAGGCGCCCGCGAGGCAGCTGGCGTCCGCACACGGCCAGCCACGGCCCCAAGCCTGCACCCAAACTGAAACCGCTGCGCCAAACCCCGCCGCCGACCCGATAGCCAGCCAAAATTCTCGACGGAGCCCGGTGTCCAGGATCGCCGCAGGCGACCGGCGAAGCCGGCGGCCGAAGGCCGTCATCTCGACAAGCTCGATACATCGCCTTTACTCCGGGGTTCGTCGAGAACACCCTCCCCGAAAGGGTCGGCGGCCAACAGCCCCAGGAAGCACGGCACGCGAGCGACCGTGGGACCCCGCGTACGCCTTCATCAGGTGGGTGAGAATAGGGGCGTGAGCGAGATCCAGTACCTAGACAACCCGGCCAGGCACCGCTACGAGATCCGCGACGGAGAGACCGTCGCGGGTCTGGCGGCTTACCGGCTGCCCGACGACGAGCACGTCGACTTCGTGCACACCGAGGTCAAGGAGGCCTACAACGGGCAGGGACTCGCCTCGAAGCTGGTGGCGTTCGCGCTGGCCGATGTGAAGGCGAAGGGGAAGCGGATCATCCCGCATTGCCCGTACGTCGCGGGGTGGCTGAAGCGGCACGGCGAGGAGTACGCCGACATCACCGACTGGCCCGCCTGATCACGAGGCCTGATCACGAGAGATCAGAGGGAGTCTGCCGACTTCCGCGGCTCCAGGCCTAGCTTGGCCAGGGGAGTGCGGGTCATGTGGGCCGAGGGCCAGGTCTGGCCTCGGGAGGAGCCGCGGGAGTAGGGCCTGGCGCCCGACTGGTACGTCACGAAGAACTCGTCTCCGACCTCGGCGATGCCCTCGGCCAGGTTGGGGAGCCACTGCATGGCTCGGGGCCGGATCGTGACCCGGTCCTGCACGATCAACTGGCTGCGCCGAGCGGGGCCGCGGTTGACGCTGAAGACGTACTCCTCCTCGCGGACCACGACGCCCTGGGTGCCGACGGGGGTGCGTACGCCGATGGGGGTCTTGATCTGCCAGGTGTCGTCCTTGCGGATGTACTTGTAGAGGCGGTTGTTCGCGTGCGACCCCACGTAGAGCAGGTCCTTGGCTGCGGCGAGGTAGGAGCCGGCGGCGACGGCGATGAGCGGGGAGACTGTCGTGACGGTCGACAGCGGCTCGGCGTGGACGATCTGGGTCAGTGAGTAGCGGTAGAGACGCGGAGGGTTGCCCTCGCGGCACACGTAGACCTCGTCGCCGATGACCGCGACGCCGCCGGCGTTGACCGGGCCGCTGACGCTGCCCTTCGGCCCGCCCAGGTAGACGGCGTTGATGAGCTCACCCGACGGCTTGTCGACCAGAGCGAGCGCGGAGCCGAGCTTGTCGCCGTAGTAGCCCTGCAGGAGCAGCTCGGCCTCTGGGGAGTACGCCAGGCCCTGGGGGATCCAGCCGTGGTCCTCGTCCCCGGTGAGCACTCCGGCGGTGGCGATGTGCGGAATCAGCGGACCGAGTCTGCTGCCGCTACGGCCCAGCCAGGTCTCGGTGCGGTCGATGCCGCGTTGGACCCACTTCTGCTGCCTCTTGGCCATCACCTTGGGGTCGATCACGATCAAAAAATCTATCCGCTCGGACACCGATCGGCGGCCGCTTCGGGGCGCGAGTCCGACATCTGTCCACCTGACGGAACGGTCGCGCGACAGGTTCCATGTACTCGCGGGTAGATATGGTGGCAGGATCTGCCGACATGACGAAGCACGCCGACGTGATCGTGGTGGGAGCCGGCCTTGCCGGCCTGGCAGCAGCGGCCGAGGTCGCGGACGCGGGAAAGAGCGTTCTCCTGGTCGACCAGGAGCCGGAGCAGTCGCTGGGCGGTCAGGCCTTCTGGAGCCTCGGCGGGCTCTTCCTCGTCGACAGCCCCGAGCAGCGCCGCATGGGCATCAACGACTCACCCGAGCTGGCGCTCCAGGACTGGATGGGATCCGCCCAGTTCGACCGTGACGAGGACCTGTGGCCGCGGCGATGGGCCGAGGCGTACCTCGACTTCGCGGCCGGGGAGAAGCGGTCCTGGCTGCGTCAGATGGGCCACCGGATCTTCCCGGTCGTCGGCTGGGCCGAGCGTGGCGACGGCCGCGCCGACGGCCACGGCAACTCGGTGCCGCGCTTCCACATCACCTGGGGGACCGGGCCCGGCGTGGTCGAGCCGTTCGAGCGGCGGGTGCGCGCCCACGCCGACACCGGCCGGATCACCTTCGCCTTCCGGCACCGCGTGGACCACCTCGTGGTCGAGGACGGCACCGTCGTCGGCGTACGCGGCAAGGTGCTCGAGCCCAGCGACATCGAGCGCGGCCACGCCTCCACGCGCACGGAGGTCGAGGACTTCGAGCTCAGCGGCCAGGCGGTGATCGTCACCTCCGGCGGCATCGGCGGCGACCACGACCTCGTCCGCAAGCACTGGCCCGCTCGTCTCGGCACCCCGCCGAAGTCGATGGTCTCCGGCGTCCCGGCCCACGTCGACGGCCGGATGCTCGCCATCACCGGAGCGACCGGCGCCAAGATCATCAACGACGACCGGATGTGGCACTACGTCGAGGGCATCCGCAACTGGGACTCGATCTGGGCCAACCACGGCATCCGGATCCTGCCCGGTCCCTCCTCGCTGTGGCTGGACGCGACCGGCAAGCGCCTCCCGGCGCCGTTCTTCCCCGGCTTCGACACCCTCGGCACGCTCAAGCACCTGCGCCAGACCGGCTACGACTACTCCTGGTTCGTGCTGACCGAGAAGATCATCAAGAAGGAGTTCGCGCTCTCCGGCTCGGAGCAGAACCCGGACCTGACCGGCAAGGACATCAAGCTGCTCGCCGAGCGGGCGCGCAAGGGTCCCGGCCCGGTGAAGAGCTTCATGGAGCACGGCGAGGACTTCGTGGTCGCCGAGAACCTCACCGCGCTGGTCCATGGCATGAACGGCCTCGCCGAGAAGGACCCGACCGGCCCGCAGATCAACGAGAGCGAGCTGCGCCGGATCATCGAGGCCCGCGACCGCGAGATCGCCAACAACTTCACCAAGGACGCCCAGATCACCGCGCTGTACGCCGCCCGCCACTACCGCGGCGACAAGCTGCAGCGCACCGCCAAGCCCCACCGGATCCTCGACCCCGAGGCCGGCCCGCTGATCGCGGTCAAGCTGCACATCCTGTCCCGCAAGACCCTCGGCGGGCTCGAGACGGATCTGTCCGGCCGCTGCCTGACCGCCGCCGGCACCCCGCTGCCCGGGCTCTACGCGGCCGGCGAGGTCGCCGGCTTCGGCGGCGGCGGGATGATGGGCTACAACGCGCTCGAGGGCACGTTCCTCGGTGGCTGCCTGTTCTCGGGACGTACGGCGGGCAGGGCCGCGGCCGCGGCGGTCTGACCCGAGCGGCTCAGTGGGCGCCGGAGAGGTTCAGCCCGACCACGCCGACGACGATCATCGCCAGGAATCCGGCCTTGGCGGCGGTGAGGTGCTCGCCGAGGAACATCACGCCGATGCCCGCGACCAGCGCGGTGCCGAGGCCTGACCAGATGGCGTACGCCACCGAGACCGGCATCCGCTCCACGACCACCGAAAGCAGCCAGATCGAGGCGCCGTAGCCGGCCAGGACGGCGACCGACCAGCCGAGGTTGCGGAAGCCCTCGGTGCGGGGGAGCAGCGCGGTGCTGACGACCTCGATCGCGATCGCGGCGACGAGCAGAATGGCGGCGTACATCTTCGGGTCCTCCTGAGGCGCATGTAGCGACTGCTACATCGCACCAAATGTAGCAGTCGCTACATGTTGGGCATAATGCTTTTCATGGACCGCAAGGAGGAGCTCCTCGGGCAGGTGGTCGAGCACGTGCTGCAGCACGGCCTGATCGGCCTGACCCTGCGTCCGCTGGCGGCCGCGATCGGCACCAGCGACCGGATGCTGATCTACCACTTCGGCGGCCGCGACGAGCTGGTCGCTGCGGTGGTGGCGCGCACCAACGAGCTCTCCGTGGCGGCGGTCGGGGCGCTGGAGCCTGCCGACGGCGTACGCGCCGGGGTCGAGGCGCTGTGGCGGGCCTACCGCACCGATCCGTTGCACAGCTGCCTGCAGATCTACCTGCAGGCAGCCGCGACCGGGCTGATCGGGATGGAGCCCTACCGCTCGGTCGTCCGCGAGACCAACGAGCTCTGGTACGCCGCGCTGCGTGCCTACATCACCGCTTGTGGTGCGCCGCCCGAACGTGCGGGCCGGATCGTCACGCTCGTCGACTCCTCCCTGTTCGGGTTCCACCTGGACCTGGCCACCGACCGGCCGGAGGAGCTCGCCGCCGGCGTGGCCGATCTCGCGGTGGCCGCGGGAGCGATCGCCGAGGGGTGATCGAGGGTCCGGCACAATGCGCGGGTGAACTCGCTGCTGAAGACCGTTCCCGCCGACCGCATGCATCTGTGGCTGATGCTCGTGCTCACCTTCACCACGGGCATCAACGACGCCGTCGGCTACCTCGGTCTGGACAAGGTGTTCACCGGCAACATGACCGGCAACGTGGTCATCCTCGGCATGGCGCTGGTCGGCGACACCGACCTGCCGGTCCTCGGGCCGGCGCTTGCGCTGGTCGGGTTCATGGCCGGAGCCGCGCTCGGTGGGCGGGTGCTGAAGGCCGACAAACGGGCCTGGGGTGGGCGTACGACCGCACTGTTCTCCCTGGTCGCAGCGGTGATGCTGGCGCTGGCCGGACTGCTCTTCGTCGCCGGGGACGAGCCCTCGAGCGCGGTGATGATCACGACCACCACCCTCGCCGCGCTCGCCATGGGGACCCAGGCTGCGGCCGCTCGCCACATCGCGGTCAAGGACGTCACCACCGTCGTCGTCACCAGCACGATCACCGGCCTCGCGGCCGACTCACCGATCGGGTCCGGCAAGGCGTCCTTCCGTGGAGGTGGCACCGCGCGGCGCGCGATCACCGTCCTGCTGATCCTGCTCGGTGCCTTCGCCGGCGCCGGGATGCTGCTGTGGCACATCGGCGGTGGGCTGCTGCTCGCTGGCATCCTGATCGGGCTCGCCACCGCCGTCGGCGCCTGGCACGCCCGGGTGCACCGCTCGATCATCTAGGGTCTGCCACGTGGAGTGCCCCAAGTTCGCCGTGAGCGTAGATCTCGTCGTGCTCACCGTTCGTGACGACGCGCTCTGCGCCCTGGTCGTACGCCGCGGCATCGAGCCGTTCGAGGGTGACTGGGCGCTGCCGGGAGGCTTCGTCCTCGACGACGAGGGCCTCGAGGAGGCAGCGGCGCGCGAGCTCGCCGAGGAGACCGGCATCCGGCCGGGGAGCGTGCATGTCGAGCAGTTGGCGACGTACGGCTCTCCGGGGCGGGACCCGCGGGCGCGGGTCGTGACGGTCGCCTATCTCGCGCTCGCTCCCGACCTGCCGGTGCCCGCGGCGGGATCGGACGCGGCGGACGCGCAGTGGTGCCCGGTCGACTCGCTCCTGGTCGGCGACGGCCTTGCCTTCGACCACGCGGCGATTTTGCGTGACGGCGTCGAGCGCGCCCGCTCCAAGCTGGAGTACTCACCGCTGGGCGCGGCGTTCTGTGCCGAGGAGTTCACCGTCGCCGAGCTGCGCCGGGTCTACGAGATCGTCTGGGGCGAGCGCCTCGATCCCCGCAACTTCCATCGCAAGGTCACCAAGACCGAGGCCTTCCTCGAGCCCACGGGCACCACGACGACCCGGGACGGTGGCCGACCGGCTCAGCTCTTCCGCCGGGGCTCTGCCGAGCACCTGCATCCGCCGCTGCTGCGCCGCACGACCTGACGGTTTGGTCACCGTAAGGTCTCGGGCTGATCACGAACCGATAACGGCGGATCCGGTGTGGCAGACGGCACATGCGACTCGGTCTACGCGCGTTGGGTAACTAGACAACAGCCACGGCATTGTTGTCCAGCGGACGCCGTGTCTCGGGATCGAACGCCACGTTCGACTGTTTCGTCTTGAAAAGGTCGTTACAACGCCGAAACGCCGGTGCCAGCACCTGAAACCTCCGCTCGCTACGGTCCCCGAGACCTGTGCGTGAAACTCCTCGAAGGGAACTCGTTTCGATGTCTACCCCCGCCTCTCGGACCTCGCGACGTAAGTCTGTGCAACTGAGGGCCGCCGCGGCCCTCCTGTCCCTGGCCGCCGCCACCACCCTGGCCGCCTGCGGCTCCGACTCCGAGGGAGGCAGCAGCGAGGAGGGCTTCGGCACCATCTCGATGCAGTACTCCTGGATCAAGAACGAGGAGTTCGCCGGCGAGTACTACGCCGAGGACAAGGGCTACTACGAGGAAGCCGGTTTCGACGCCGTCAACGGCATCTCCGGCCCCGACACCGGTGTCGCCAAGCTGCTCTCCGGCAAGGTCCAGGTCGCCATCAACGACGCCGCCTCGGTCGGCTCCGCGATCGCCGAGCAGGAGGCGCCGCTGAAGATCATCGGCGCCACCTTCCAGAAGAACCCGTTCACGATCCTCTCCCTCAAGGACGGCGGCAACATCGCGACGCCGGACGACCTCAAGGGCAAGAAGATCGGCGTCCAGGACTCCAACGTCAACGTCTTCAAGGCGATCCTGGCGGCCAACGGCCTGGAGGAGAAGAAGGACGACATCACCGTCGTCCCGGTCGAGTTCGACCCGACGCCGCTGATGAAGGGCCAGGTCGACGGCTTCATGGCCTACCTGACCAACGAGTCGATCACCGTCGAGCTCGCCGGCCACGAGGTCACCAACCTTCCCTACGCCGAGAACGGCGTGCCGTACGTCGCCGAGACCTACACCGTCACCGACCAGTACCTCGCCGAGAACCGCGACCTCCTCAAGGCGCTGCTGACCGCCGAGATCAAGGGCTGGACCGAGACCTTCAAGAACCCCTCCGACGAGGTCGTCAAGGTCGTCACCACCCACTACAACAAGGCGGCCAGCGACTCCGACGGCCTCGAGGCCAGCTTCGGCGAGCTCGACCCGGTCAAGACCAAGCGCGGTCTCGAGGAGTCGCAGAAGCTGATCTCGACGCCGGAGACCGAGAAGAACGGCCTCTTCACCATCTCCGACGAGCTCCAGCAGCAGACCGTCGACTCCCTCGCCGCCGCCGGCTGGGAGGTCTCGGTCGAGGATCTGTTCGACACCTCGATCATCGACGAGATCTACGAGGAGAACCCCGAGCTGAAGGCGTACCAGAAGTAGTCATGGCTCAGGACAAGCTCATGGATGCCGGTGCTCCCGCGGCGGAGACCGACGGCGGCACCGGCATCCACATCTCCGGAATCAGCAAGGTCTTCGGCTCCGGGTCGAAGGCCGTCACCGCGCTCAAGGACACCGAGCTCCACACCGATCAGGGCTCGTTCCTGGCCCTGCTGGGCCCCTCCGGCTGCGGCAAGTCGACGATCCTGCGGATCCTCGCGGGCCTGGAGACGCCGACGAGCGGAGAGGCGTACGTCGACGGCAAGGCTCCCGAAGACCTGCGGCGTGACTCCGAGCTGGGGATCGCGTT
This sequence comes from Nocardioides sp. NPDC023903, assembly GCF_040639295.1. NCBI lineage: Bacteria > Bacillati > Actinomycetota > Actinomycetes > Propionibacteriales > Nocardioidaceae > Nocardioides > Nocardioides sp. NPDC023903. The sequence goes on from NZ_JBEZZS010000003.1 coordinate 142,503, forward strand.
CCAGGACCACGCGCTGCTGCCGTGGCGCTCGGTGGTCGGCAACATCAAGCTCGTCTTCGAGGTCGCCGGGCGGCGTCCCGACATGTCCTACATCCACGAGCTGATCAAGCTCGTCGGGCTGGAGGGCTTCGAGAAGTCCCGCCCCGCGCAGCTCTCCGGCGGGATGCGGCAGCGGGTCTCGATCGCCCGGGCGCTGGCGCTGAAGCCGTCGGTCCTCCTGCTCGACGAGCCGTTCGGTGCGCTGGACGACATGACCCGGCAGAACCTCAACCTGGAGCTGCTCCGGATCTGGACCGAGAAGCCGGCGACCACCCTGCTGGTCACCCACGGCGTGAACGAGGCGATCTTCCTCTCCGACCGGGTCGCGGTGATGTCGCCGCGACCGGGCCGGATCAAGGAGATCATCGAAGTCGACCTTCCCCGGCCGCGGACGCCCGACATGATGCGTACGCCGGAGTTCCACGCGCTGGCCGACCGGGCCTCCGAGCTGCTCTTCGGCGACGATGGGCGCGCCGAGGCGGAATCTTGAACAAGCAGAGTCTGATGCGGGTGCCGGGCTGGCTCGCCGGTCTGATCGGCGTGGTCGCCCTTTTCGTGCTGTGGGCGGTCGTGGCCGTGGTCGGGTTCCCGCCCGACCCGGGGACCGGGTTCACGCCGGTGCCGCCGCCGTGGACGGTCCTCTCCGAGATGGCCGCGGCGGGCCCGTCGGCGTTCTGGGGCGGAGTGCTCCGCGAGACGCTGATGGAGGCGTCGATCGGGTTCCTGTGGGGCAACCTGATCGCCCTGCTGCTGGCCTCGCTGGTGCTGCTGGTGCCGTGGCTGGAGCCGGTGATCATGCAGATCGCGGTGACGACGTACTGCCTGCCCGTGGTCGCCGTGGGCGGCATCTCGATCGTGGTGCTCGGCGGTGCCGAGCAGCCCGGTGACCCGTCGAAGACGTCGATCTTCCTGGCCGCGCTGATGGTCTTCTTCACGACCGTTGTCGGGGCCGTGCTCGGGTTCAAATCGGCCGATCGCGCCTCGCTCGACGTGGTGCGGGTCTACGGCGGGTCGGTGTGGACGCAGCTGGTGAAGGTACGCCTCGTCGCGGCCGTGCCGGCGATCCTCAACGCGCTGCAGATCGCGGTGCCGACCGCGATCCTCGGTGCCGTTCTCGGCGAGTACCTCGGCTCCACCGACCGTGGCGTCGGGCGCACGCTGATCGTCCTGCAGGGCAAGCCCGACCCAGAGCGGCTCTGGGCCGTCTTCCTGGTCTGTGCCCTGGTCGCCCTGGCCGGCTATCTGCTGCTGGGACTGGTTTCGCGTCTGGTGACGCCGTGGGTTGCCGGGAGGTCCGGATGAGGTCGGGTGCCAAGGGTCTGTCGCGGGCGGTCCTGGGACCGGTGCTGCACACGGTCGCCGCGCTCGCGATCGTGGTCGTGCTCTGGCAGGCGTTCGTGTCGTTCTCCAGCGTCTCGGAGTTCGTCGCGAAGGGGCCGCTGGACGTGGTCGACCACCTCTTCACGGGGCCGGACGCAGCCGCCCATCGCGCGGAGCTGTTCCCGCTGACGTGGGTGACCCTGAGGGACGCCGCGCTCGGCTTCCTAGCCGGGATGGCGATCGCGGTGGTGGCAGCGGTGCTGTTCAACCTGTCGCGTACGGTCGAGGCCGGCGTGATGCCGCTGGCGCTGCTGCTGCGCTCGATCCCGCTGGTCGCGATCGCGCCGGTGGTCATGCTGATCACCGGCCGCGCTTCGACCGCCTCGGTTGTGGTGCTCGGGATCATCGTGGTGCTGTTCCCGGCGCTGGCCGCGGTCCTGTTCGGGCTCTCGCAGGCCTCGCCGCAGTCGCTGGACCTCGTCGCCGTCTACGGGGGCTCGCGGCTCACCGCGATCCGGAAGGTGTCGCTGCCCGGCGCTCTCCCGTCGATCTTCGCCGCCGCCCGGGTCTCGGTGCCCGGCGCCGTGACCGGCGCGCTGCTGGCCGAGTGGCTCTCGACCGGCAAGGGCATCGGCGGCAACATCCAGAAGTTCCCCGCCGCCGCCCGGTTCGACGACCTGTGGGCAGCCGTCGCGATCATCACCGTGGTCACGCTGGTGCTCTACAACCTCGTCCAGCTCCTGGAGTCGGTCGCGCTGGAGCGGATGGGGATGGACGCCTCGCAGTAGCCGGTCATTAGCCGGTCAGTAGTCCGTGCGGTCCCGCTTCGCGAGCCACGCGTCGAACGGGTCGTACGCCTGCGGGATCCGCAGCTCGTCGACCTTGGTCGGCCAGTCGTGGTGCTCGTTGGCGCGGCCGGTCCCGAACAGGTCGTAGAAGGCGCGGTCGTCGAACCCGCCCTTGGCCGCGTCGTCACGGTCGGCCGCGTAGACGACGCGGTCCAGGCGCGCCCACAGCCCGGTCGCCAGGCACATCGGGCAGGGCTCGCACGAGGTGTAGAGCGTGCAGCCGGCCAGCGAGAAGCTGTCGGCCTCCTTGCAGGCGGCACGGATCGCGACGACCTCGGCGTGCGCGCTCGGGTCCAGGTCGCGGGTGACCCGGTTCTGCCCGGTGCCGAGCAGGATGCCCTCGCGCAGGATGATGGCCCCGAACGGGCCACCACCGTTGTTGACGTTGCGCACAGCCAGCGCAATGGCCTGCTCCAGCCACATGGTGTCGCTCATAAGATCCCCCCGGATCGATGTCCTACTGCCATTCTGCTCCCCGGCATCACTCGACCTCGTGGAGTCGGTCGTAGGTGGCACTGATGGCCGAGACGCGGTCGCGTCCGGCCCGTCCCCGCTCGTGGAGTACGCCGTCGGCGAGCACGCTCGCCAGCGACATCGGCGCGGCCAGGGAGTCGAAGGCGAGAGCGCCCTGGACCGGGCACTCCAGCGCGATGTCGGCGCGGCCGAGGTGGACCGTTCCGGTCGGGTCGGCGATCACGATCACCGTGCTGCCGGAGGCAGCGGCGGCGTCGACGAACCCGCCGAAGCCGGGCGGCCGGCGGCGGAGCCCGACCGCGACCACCACCGATCCCGGGCCGAGCTCGGCCAGCTCCTCGCCGATGACCTGGCCGGGAGCCGGAGCGAGCGTGACCCGCTCGCGGGTCTGGGTGAGCTGCTGGCGCAGATGGAGCGCGACCGGGTAGGAGTTGCGCCAGCCCGCGACCATCACGTCGCTCGCCCTGGCGATGGCCTCGATCGCCGCGGCGATGCCGGCCTGCTCCACGACCCGTGCGATCGCGGCGGCTTCTCCCTCGGCGTGGGCGCTGAGGTCGGGCGCGCCCTCGACACGTCGCGGCTCGCCGGCCGTACGCAGCCCCCGCAGGTGGTCGCGTACCTCGTCGAAGCCGTCGAATCCCAGCGACCGGAAGAGCCGGCTCATCGTCGCTTTGGACACCTCCGCGAGCGAGGCCAGCTCGGCCGCGCGGTAGGTCGCCAGGTCGTCGAGATGCTCCAGCAGCGTGTCGGCCGCCTTGCGCTCCTGCGGCGAGAGCTCCTGGTAGTGCGTGGCTATCCGCCGGTCGATCCGCTGGTCCACCCGAGTTGTGCTCACGGTCATCACGCGAAGCCAGGGACCGATGCCCAGGCGTCCGGCTCGGTCGATCCGTCGCGCTGCAGGGTCGCCTCGATGAGCCCGTAGGGGCGGTCGGCGGCGAAGAAGACCTCGTTCGGATTGTCGAGGTCGAAGGGGGAGAGGTCGACGAGGAAGTGGTGCTTGTTGGGGCAGGAGATCTTGAACTCCGCGATCCCCTCGTAGGCCTCCATCACTGCCTTGCCCATCTCGTAGATGGTCTGCTGCAGCGCGAGCGAGTGCACCTCCGCGAAGGTATTGAGCATGATCGTGCGGATCCGGTCGTAGGCCGCGTTCCAGTCCTCCGGGTGGGTCTCCCACCGCCACCACGCGGTGACCTCGGTCGCCAGGATCCGGTCGGTTGTCTCGGTGAGGGTGGTGTAGCGGTCGCGCGGGAAGCCGTGGAACTCCGATCCGGTGGACTTGAGCACCACCAGGTCGGCCAGGCCCGACAGAACAAATTTTCGTTCGCCATGGCTGTTGACCACCGCCGTACGCGTCTCCTGACCGCGCCGGGCGAACGAAAATTCGTTCGCCGGGATTCGGTCCCAGACGTAGGACTCGGCCTTCATCACCGACCCGGTCACCCACGGCTGCTCCGCCCAGTAGGCGGTGAGGTCGAGCAGGAACGCTTCCGGCGAGGTGATGCCGAGCTCCTTGGCCTTCGCGTAGACCACGTTCTTCTGGGTGTCGGTGGCGTGCACGTGCACGTTGTCACCCTCGGTGAAGGCCGTCGCGAAGTCGCCTCTGAGCTGGGTGGACACGTTCAGGTCGTGGATGGTGTGTCGCGCGCCTTCCCTGTCGACCTTGACCAGGCGTACCTCCGCCTTGCCGTGCTGGTTGGGGCCAAGAGTGATCGACATCAGCTTCCTCGATAGGTCGTGTAGGAGAACGGGCTGAGCAGGAGGGCGACATGGTGGTGCTCGCCGGCGGTGACGGTGAACCCGATGGTCACCTCGGGGAAGAAGGTCTCGCGATCCTGCTCGGCGAACCAGGGCCCGGTCGCGAAGGTCAGCATGTGTGGCCCGGGCGGCACGTCGCCGTCGAACCGCACCCGCCCGTCGGCGTTGGTGGTCGCGGTGCGCGCGCTGTCGTCGGGGAGGGTGAGGTAGAGCGCGAGCCCGGCGGCGGGCCTGCCGAGGGCGGCGTCGAGTACGTGTGTGGAGACGGTGGTCATACGACGCAGTGTCACACGATCAAGGTTTGCAGTCGGAGCATCGCGATCTCGGCGAGCTGGCCCTTGGTCACCGTGATTTCGGTAGCCGGGTCGTTCTCCAGCCGCTCCTCGAGAAGCGCGAGCATCTGCTCGGCGCTGCGTCCCGCCGCCCGCACCAGATAGATCCGCCCGAATCGCTCCTCATAAGCGGCATTGCCCGCCTTGAGCCGGGCTTGCACCTCGACGTCGGCCGGGTCGACCCCGGCCTGCTCACGGGCGGAGAGCGCCGCGCTCGGCCCGTCCCCGGCGTGCCGTTCCCCGATCCGGGGGTGGTCGGCCAGGGCTCCTTCGACCTCCTCGTCCGTCCAAGCCGCGGCGAGCTGCCTCGCGGTGGCGAGCAGGTCGGGTACGTCCGTATAGGGACGCCCCGCGACCAGCCCGGCCGCCCACGAGGGGATCGCGACACAGGGTGCGACCAGCGTCTCTGCCGCCTCGGCAGGCAGGGCGTCGAACTCGGCGAGCGTCATCGTCACCAGGTCAGCCTATGAAACGAGCGTTTCGGCGTCCGAAACGCAGGTTGCCTTTGTGTAACGCCCGGCGGCTACCCCGCGAAGCTCTGCGCCAGGGCGAGGAGGTCGCGGTCGCGGCCGGGGGCGGCGACCAGGCAGAGTCCGGCCGGGAGATTGGTCGGCGTGCGGACCGGGATCGAGACGGCGGGGAGGCCGGCGATCCCGGCGATGCAGGTGAGGCGCATGGTGTCGCCGCGCACCCCGGCCGCGTCGGCAGCGGTGGGCGCCACGGAAGAGGCGCTGGGATAGGCGAGGACACGGTCGCCGACGACGTCGACGATCTCCGTACGCGCCTGCGCGAGCACGGCCCGCGCCTCGGCGGCCTGCTCCCTGGTCACCGAACGAGCCATCTCGAACCGGCCCCGCACCGCCTCGCCGAGCGTGTCCAGCCGGGTCTCGAGCCAGGCCCCGTGGGCCTGCCACGCCTGGAAGGCCTGCCCGGTGACGAAGGCCTGGCGCCACTCGTCCAGCTGCGCCGGTTCCCAGGCCAGCGGCTTGGCCTCGGGCAGCGCCTCGCTCACCGCGGTGGCCACATCCTCCGAGGCGAGCCCGACCAGCGACGGCACCAGGTGGATCTCGTCCAGGGAGGGCGACGACGCCGGCGGCGCGTCCGGCAGCAGTACGTCACCCACCGCCTGCAGCAGGAACGCCGAACGAGTCATCCAGCCGACGGTGTCGAAGGCCTTCGCGAGCGGAAGCAGCCCCTCGCGCGAGACGGCCCCGTGCGACGTACGGATCCCGTAGAGGCCCTGATAGGCGGAAGGGACCCGGATCGAGCCGCCGGTGTCGGTGCCGAGGCCGATCGAGGCCTGGCCGAGGGCGACCGCGGTCGCCGATCCCGATGACGAGCCGCCGGGGATCCGGCCGGGAGCCTTCGGGTTCGGCGGCGCCCCGTAGTGGGCGTTGAGGCCCGACAGCGAGTAGGCGAACTCCTCGGTGCGCGCGATCCCGCGGACCGACGCCCCGGCGTCGAGCAACGCGGCGACGGCGGCGGCGTGCGACGTTGCCACCGGCGCCTGCTCCAGCCATGAAGGGCTCCCGGCGCCGACCGCGAAACTTGCGACCGCGAAGAGGTCCTTGACCGCGACGGTCTCTCCGGAGAGGGCGCCGTCGGCGGTGTGCGAGGAGACCAGCGGGTCGCCGACGACCCGCCAGATCCGGGTGTCGAAGGCGGGCGCGGGCGCCGAGACATGGGCCGCGGTGACCTGCCAGCCGCCGTACTCGATCCGCACCGGGTCCCGCGCCCACAGCTGCGTCTGCAGCCCGCGTCCGCCGCGGTCGAGCTCCGCGCTTCGCGCGGTTGCTCCCTCGCTCGGCGCGAGCGGACGAGCAAGCTCGCCGCTCGGCCTCGCTACGGTCGCCTCGGTGACGGCCACGATCAGCGCGTGGTCCTCGTCGATCACCTGCACGTGGGTCTGCACGATGCGCCGCTTCGGTGCGCCGCCGCGCGACCCACGAAAGGCGGCGATCTGCTCGTGCCCGACGAGCAGTCCGGCGGCGTCGCCGCGCAGGGTGGTCGGTGAGTCGGCGAAGAGCGCGTCCAGAGCGGCGACGTCGTCGGACATCAGCGCGCTCTCGTACGCTCGGAAGGCCTGCAGCAGCCCGTGTGGGACCGGCTTGAGCTGGGCGCCGTCCCCAGCTTGTCGAGGGGTCATAGGGCGAAGTCTGCCTTGCGGATCGTGGCGTGTACGCCTTTGACGACGTCGACGACCTGAGAGATGCGGAAGTCGGTGGCCGCCGACAGGTAGGCGTACGCAGCCTCCGGCTCCATCCCGAAGCGCGCGCTGAGCAGGGCGATCGCGGCACGGACGCAGTTCTGCATGGCCACGTCGAGGGACTCGTCGAGCCCGGTGGGGATGAGAAATTCGGACGTCTCCGCCAGCGGACCGGCGAACTCGCCGAACCGCGTGGCGGCCTCCTCGCGGGCGACCAGGTCGAAGCGGAGCGTCGCCCGGAGCGAGGCTTCGAGCGCGGTCAGCGAGACCTCGCCGTCACCCTGCGCGAAGTGCGGGTCGCCGACGTACGCCAGCGCCCCGGCGACCTGGACGGGCAGGTAGAGGGTCGCTCCGGCCGTGAGTAGCCGGATGTCGATGTTGCCGCCGTGCGACCCGGGCGGCACGGAGTGCGGCCGAGAGGATCCCGGCACTGCGACCCCCATGATCCCGAGGAACGGGTCGAGGGCGAACGACGCCGGCCCGATCACCCCGCGCCCGTCGACGACGGGGGTGAAGACGCTGTGCACCGGCGAGTCTCCGCGCGGGAACTCGCCCGGCAGCGCGCCGCGCCCGTGGCGGTTCGACACGACGCCGTAGGGCACCCGCGGCAGCGCCTCCAGCACCGTGATCGCGAGCAGGTCACCGACCTCGGCACCCTCGACCTCGATCGGCCGCGAGACGACGTGCGGCCCGTCGACGCCGAAGGTCCGCTCATAGCCCGACGCCGCGAGCGCGACCGCGTCGGAGAGGACCTCCGATACGCCGTGGGCCGAGAAGAACCTCTCTGGGTTCCGCCCCTGATCCTCGAGGATGCCCTCGTGGGAGATCGTGTCCACGGTCACCGAGCTCCCCGGCGAGATGCTCAGCACGGGGGAGTCCGTCGCGCAGGGCAGCCGCCCCCACAGCACGTTGTCGACCTCGGCCGGGAGGTAGGTCGTGGAGCTGATCGGTCCGGTTCCCGGCTGCAGTGCCGTCACGGTCGGGGCAGTCATGGCCGAAACCGTATGGAACGCATGTTTCACGCTCGTGACGAGCGGATCAGCCGGTGGTTCAGAAGACGAGCGAGACGCCGAGCAGCACCGCGATGAGCAGCAGCGCCCCGGCGAGGATGAACCCGGTGGAGAACGCCGGCAGCGGGCGCCGCTCCCGCATCGCGCGCTCGACCCGTGCCCAACGGACCATCGCGAGGACGGTGCACACGATCGCGGTGAGCACCAGCAGAGCGATCACCCCGACACGTACGCCCTCCGTGGTGGGCACCTGGAACGAGTGCAGCGCGACCGCACCGGCGAGCAGGCCGAGCACGGTGCGCGCCCAGGCCAGGAAGGTGCGCTCGTTGGCCAACGTGAACCGCGGGTCCGGTTCGGAGCCGTGGTGGTAGACCCAGTGCGGGTGCCGGGGGTCATCCGTCGATGGCGTCTCGGTCATGCCCCCATCGTCCACCACATCGGGTCCCGATCTAGATTATTACCCATGGGTAATAGGGAACAGGCGGAGTTCGACCGTGACATCGCGGTCCGTAGGACCGACGAGAAGACGTACGCAGCCGATCTCGCCCCCGGCTGGGTGGTCGGCGGTGGAGTCAACGGCGGCTACCTGCTCGCGGTCATCGGCAACGCGCTGCGGGCCCACCTGCCGAACCACCCGGACCCGATCGTGCTGAGCGCGTTCTATGCCGGCGCGAGCACCCCGGGGCCGGCGGAGGTCCGCATCGAGACCAAGCGCGACAAGGGCTCGCTGGCCATCGCGACCGCCGAGCTGTGGCAGGGCGAGGAGCTGCGGATCACCACCACGGCGACGTACGCGGACCTCGACGGTCTCCACGCCAAGAGCAGCGGCTTCGAGCGGGTCACCGCGACCGAGCCGGAGCTGCCGCCGCTCGATGAGTGCCTCTCCTCGACCACGGCGCCCGAGGAGATGAAGAAGTTCGTGCCGATGCTGGACCGCTACGAGCTCTGCGTGCCGAAGGAGCAGTTCGTCTGGGGCGGCGCCGCGCCGACCGGCGAGGCGGTCTTCACCGGCTGGTTCCGTCATCACGACCGCGAGCCCGACCCGCTCTCGCTGCTGCAGGTGCTCGACGCGCTCCCGCCGGTCACCTTCGGGCTCGAGCTGCCGGGCTGGGCGCCGACGCTCGAGCTCACCTGCCACATCCGCCACAAGCCGGCGCCGGGCTGGCTCAAGGTCACCCACTTCTCCCGCAACCTCTCGGGCGGCATGTTCGAGGAGGACTGCGAGGTCTGGGACTCCGAGGGCAAGCTGGTCGCCCAGGCGCGTCAGTTGGCTCGGCTGCCGCGCGTCTGACGGGTCAGAGCGGGGCGGTCACATCGGGGCGCAGCGGTCCTTCCCGCCGTACGCGTCCCAGTGCCAGGCCTCGGCCGAGTACTGCTTCAGTCCGAAGTTCAGAGCGTTCTTGTTCAGGAACCGCCACACCGCGCTGGCCGGCTCCGAGGCCCGCGTCGCGCAGGTCTTGCCGCCGGTCGCGCTCGGCTGCTCGAAGTCGATGGCGATGCCGAGCTGGTGGGATGAGTGGCCGGGCTGCGCGGTGAGCGTGTAGTCGCCGGTCGGGCAGCCGCCGGTGACGTCCTCCTGGCACAGCGCCTTCTGCTTCTTCATCGTCCGGAACGAGCTGCCCGCGACCAGGTCGACGCCCTGCTTCGAGGCCCTCTTGACCAGCGCCGCCGCGGCCCCGGAGATGCGTGCGTTGACGACGGTCAGGCCGTCGGAGCCGTCGATGTAGTAGGGGTCGCCCTTGGTGCTCTCGGTGCCGGTGTTGGGCAGCCCCTCGACCGCGCAGAGCCGCACCGGGATCAGCCGGCCCTCGTCGTACCCCTCGCCCTCGCCGAGGTCCTTCGTCCCCGGCGAGCACACGAGCCCGGTCGAGTCGGCGCGTGGGTTGCCGACCGGCCTCGTCGGTGCCGCGACCTGGAGGAGCTTGCCCTCGGCTGCGCCGGCGGCGCGCTGCTCGGAGGCCTGCACCGCCAGTTCGGCGAGGTGGCCGGTGACCCCGCCCGCCTTCGTGTCAGAGTCGGTCTGGGCGGCGTCCGGTGCCGTCTTCGGGACGTCCTCGGGGCAGGTCGTGATCGACTCGCTCAGCGGCTTCTGAGTCCCGGTCGCGAGGGTGATGTTGGCGCACACGACCGTGGTGTGGTCGCGCTTGGCGTAGGTGTCCTGCCAGGTCCGGTAGCCCGCCACCTCGAAGCTGTTGCCTGCCTCGTCGGCCTGCAGCGTACGCAGCCTGAGGCCGTCGCCGTAGGCGCCCGGCTGCTCCAGCCAGGTGCCGATGTCGGCAGCGGTGACCTCCCAGCCGACGCTGCGCAGCGACGCCACGGCCACCGACAGGTCGCTGCCGACGCCGTTCAGGTCGTCGGTCGTGGTCTGCGCCCACTTCTGCGTCTGGTCGTAGAAGTCGTACGCCCCGTAGCCGCCGACACCGACCAGCGCGAGCACCAGCAGGATCACGAGAACCTTCGGCCACCGCCGCCGCTTCTTCGGCGGCTCGGACCCGAACCGGCCGGGACCGAAATCCTGCGGGTATCCCGGGGGAGGCTGCTGCCCGTAGGGCTGCTCGGGATAGGGCTGCTGAGGGTAAGGCTGCTCCGGATAAGGCTGCTGATCCGGGTAGGGCTGCTGGCCGTAAGGCTGCTGCTCAAGCGGATAGGGCTGCTGCTGTGCCGGCGGGTAGGGCTGCTGCTGAGGCGGGTACGGCCGCTGGTCCGGGTAGCGCTGCCCGCCGGGGTAGGGCTGGTGCTGCCCCGGATGAGGCCGCTGCTGGCCGGGGTGGGGCTGCTGCTGACCCGCCTGCCCCGGGTGCTGCGGCTGCTGCTGTCGTCCCGGCTGTGCCTGTGGTCGTTGGGGCTGCTGCCGCGGGCCCGGGTAGGGCTGCTGTCCCCGGTAGGGCGGGCGAGGCTCGCCGGGGCGCCGCGGGGGCCACTGCTGATCGCTCATGAATGGTCCCCGGACGGGGGCAGGCAGGCGATGAGCAGAAGACGGCGGGGCACGGCGTTGGAGCGTACCCAAGAGACACCACTTTCCGGGTGTCTAGGGAACAATCTCACACGTGAACAGCCCCAAGACCGTAGTGGCCGCGGCGATCCTCAGCGCCGACGGCAAGCAGGTGCTGGCCGCGAGGCGTACGTCCCCGCCCGAGGCCGCCGGACGCTGGGAGCTCCCCGGCGGCAAGGTCGAGGATGGGGAGACGCCCGAGGCGGCCCTCGTCCGCGAGATCGGCGAGGAGCTCGGCTGCCTGATCGAGGTGCTCGACTGGATGGAGGGCGAGTCGGTCATCGGCGGGGCCGCCGGCCGGCTGATCGCCGCGACCGCCCGGGTGGTCGCGGGCGAGCCGAGGCCGCGCGAGCACGACCAGGTCCTCTGGCTGGCGGCCGAGGACCTCGACTCGGTCGACTGGCTGGAGCCCGACCGTCCGTTCCTCGATGCGCTCCGCCACGTACTCGGCGTGCCCGACGGGCCCACCCTGCGCGGCATCTTCTTCGAGGAGGAGGCGGCCCGGACCGCCGCGTCGACGCTCGAGCGCGAGGGCTGGACGGCCCGGGTCACCCGGGAGCGCTACCAGGGCGAGGACGACGACGAGGACCACCCGTGGTCGGTGGAGACGGACGCCCCGGAGATGGTCCTGGAGCTGCTGGTGGACGAGTACGACGGCTGGCTCGACATCCCCGAGGACGCACCGGACGACTCGATCGCCCCCGAACCCGTCGAGCTCCCTGACAACCCGAAGCGGATAAAGCGCCCCGACCTAGGATCGAGTTCGTGAATTCTCAGAAGAGCCTGCTGCTCGTGCACGCCCACCCCGACGACGAGACGATCGCGACGGGGGCGACGATGGCGAGATATCTCGCCGAGGGCGCCCGCGTCACCCTGGTGACCTGCACGGCCGGTGAGATGGGCGAGATCCTGGTGCCCGGCCTCGCCCACCTCGCCGCAGACCAGGAGGACGGCCTGGGCGTGCACCGCCGGGGCGAGATCGAGGACGCGATGGCGGCCCTGAAGGCGCCCGACGGCAGCCAGGTCGACCACCGCTGGCTGGGCGGATTCGGCAACTACCGCGACTCCGGGATGACCTGGAGCGAGGACCGCACCCACGCGCTCCCCGACCCCGAGGCCCGCGAGAACGCCTTCTGGTACGCCGACCTCAACGAGGCCGCCGACCACCTCGTCACGATCATTCGCGAGGTGCGTCCGCAGGTGCTGGTCACCTACGACGAGTTCGGCAACTACGGCCACCCCGACCACATCCAGGCCCACCGGGTCGCGACGTACGCCGCCCATCTCGCCGCGGTGCCGACCTACAAGAAGGAGCTCGGCGAGGCCCACGAGATCGACCGGATCTTCTGGACCGCGATCGCGGAGAGCTGGATCCGCGAGGGGCTGCGGGCGGCCCGGGCGGCCGGTGACGAGGACGCGCTCGGCGGGATGGACCCCGAGGGTCCGCTGCCGATGGCGACGCCCGACGTCGACATCGCTGCCGCGATCGACGGCACCGCCTACGCCGACCAGAAGGTCGCCGCGATGCGCGCCTACCCCACCCAGATGGACATGGAGCAGGGGATCTTCGCGATGACCAACAGCCTCGGTACGACCGCCTGGTCTCACGAGCACTTCCGGATCGCCAAGGGAGACGTCGAAGGGACCACCCTGACCGACCTCTTCGCCGGGTTGTGAGGCTGCTCGGTAGCGGCCTGGCTCGTTGTGGGGCCGGTCTTCTCCTCGGCCTCGTCGTCGGGGTCGCGGCGGTCGCCGTCCACCCGTGGTGGTGGGGGCTGCTGCTCGCCGTGGCCGCGTCCTCGGCGATGCTGCTCGTGCTGCCGCGGGGAGCCTCGAGGATCGCGTACGCCGCGGCCTGGGCGATCGTGGTCGCGCTAGCCGCGACGCCGAGGCCTACTGGCGGGTATGCCGTCGCGGGCGATGTGGCTGGATACCTGATGATCTTCTGGGCCGTGCTGATGATCGTGGTGGCGGCGGCGACTGTGTCGAGGGTCACGGCACAGGTGGAGCAGGACCTCCCCGGGAAGTGACGAACGTCCCAAGATGGGCTACGGGTTCGGCCTAGGGGGGTATAGGTCCTAGGCTCTCCCGCATGTCCAATGAGCCCGAGGCCTCCAAGGCCCCCGAGCCCGCGAAGCAAACTGACGCGGCCGGGTCCAACGCCAGCCAAGCTGGCGCGGACGATGCTGCCATCGAGACGATCATGATCCCTCAGATCGAGATCGATGCTCGTGTTGCCGAGTCGACGGGTGCTGCGCCGGTCCCGAACGACGCCGATGAGGATCCCGCTGAGGAGACCCTGCTGCGCAGCACGATGCTGCGCTCGGAGCTGCCGAAGCGTGCGGAGCTGCCGGAGGACGACAACTTCCTCTTCGTCTCGAAGAACCGGAAGTTCGCCCCGGAGCCGGACGCGGTCGACGCCGCCCCCGACCTGGCCAGCGACGCGGCCACCGAGGTCGCGTTCAACAACCAGGTCCAGGACGCCCCCGACTTCGACGACGAGCCGCTCGAGGCGACCGTCATGGGCGTTGGGCCGTTCGTCGTGAACGAGCCGGGCCCCGCCGACCACTCCGGGTTCGACCAGTCCGGGTACGACCCGTCCGGGTTCGACCAATCCGCGTACGACCAGTCGGCCTTCGACCACTCCGCCTTCGAGCAGCCCGACTACGCCCAGCCGGTCGCGGCCGAGAGCAAGCCGGTCGGCACCGGCACCAAGGTCGCCGCCGCGCTCGTGGGCGGCGTCGCCATCCTGGCCTTCGCCGGCTGGGCTGCTGCGTACGCCGTCGCCGGGGAGAAGATCTCCGAGGGCACCACGGTCGCAGGCGTGGACATCGGCGGCATGACGGCCGCCGAGGCGACCCCGCTGCTGGACCAGAAGTTCGCCCCGGCCCACAGCCAGCCGATCAACGTGACCGCCGGCGAGAGCACGACCGAGGTCAACCCGGCCGACGCGGGTCTGAGCTTCGACGCCGAGGCGACGATCGAGAAGGCCAACGCCGTACGCAGCTGGAGCCCGGTCAAGCTGTGGAAGCACTTCACCGGCGGTGGCGAGATCGAGCCCGTCATCAAGGCCGACGACAAGCTGATCGCCAAGGTCGCCGCCAAGGTGAACAAGCGCGCCGGCACCCCCTTCAAGGACGGCGACGTCGTCATCAAGAAGGGCAAGATCAAGACCACGCAGCCGGTCGCGGGCGAGGGCGTCAGCGACGACGCGCTCCGGACCGCGCTCGCCGGTCAGCTGCTCGTCGAGGGCGACCGCAAGGCCGACGTGCCTCTCGCGGAGCTCACCCCCGACGTCGACGAGGCCGACGTCCAGGAGGCGGTCGACAAGGTCGCCACCCCGGCGGTCTCTGGGCCGATCACGCTGAAGTTCGAGAAGACCCCGGTGGAGCTGTCCCCGAAGGAGTTCGGCGACGCGATCCGGTTCGACCCGAAGGACGGCGAGCTGCAGGCCTCGGTCGCGCCCAGCAAGCTCAAGAAGGTGCTCAAGAAGGCTCTGGCCGACGACGCCGCCAAGCCGGTCGACGCGACCATCAAGATGGTCAACGGCGCTCCGAAGGTCATTCCCGCCAAGCCGGGTGTCACCTTCAACCAGAAGGACCTGGAGGCGGTCTTCCTCGACGTCGTCACGGCGCCCAAGGGCGAGCGCACCGTCGATGTGAAGTCGAAGGTCGCCAAGCCGAAGGTCACCACCGAAGAGGCCAAGGCCTGGGGCGTGAAGGAGAAGGTCTCCACCTTCACCACCAACTTCCCCTACGCCGAATACCGCAACGTCAACATCGGCCGCGCAGCCGAGCTGGTCAACGGCACCGTGCTCGCGCCGGGCGACACCTTCTCCCTCAACGGCATCGTCGGGGAGCGTACGGCCGCCAACGGCTTCACCAAGGGCTGGATGATCCAGAACGGGATCTTCCGCGAGGACTACGGCGGCGGTGTCTCGCAGATGGCGACGACCACGTTCAACGCGATGTTCTTCGCCGGTCTCCAGGACGTCGAGCACAAGGCGCACTCGCTCTACATCGACCGCTACCCGATCGGCCGTGAGGCGACCGTCGCCTGGCCCTCGCTGGACCTGAAGTTCAAGAACAACACCAAGTACGGCGTCCTGATCCGCTCCTGGGTCAACCCCGCCAGCGCCAGCGGCCAGGGTTCGGTCACCGTCGAGATGTGGTCCACCAAGATCTGGGACATCAAGACCCGCACCGGCGAGCGCTACGACTTCAAGCCGCCGGGCAAGCAGAAGATCACCGACGGCAACTGCGAGAACACCGTCGGCGCCCCGGGCTTCTCGATCAACGTCTGGCGCGACTTCTACAACGCGGGATCGGGCTCGAAGGTCGACACCGAGACCTTCAAGACCACCTACATCCCGCAGGACGAGGTCGAGTGCACCGACGAGTCGGAGAAGCCGCCGCCCCCCGCCGACCCCAACTGAGCCGAGTCGGCCGGTCCTGACAAAAACCATCGCTGAGTCGGCGCGTCATGACGCGCCGACTCGGCGATGTGCACCGTGACGCGGATCACAGCTGCTCGTTGAAGCGGTCATGCGCCCGTTTCTGCTGAGTCTTCTCGCTGCTGTCGCACTCGTCCTGGCCCCGGTCTCAGCTCCCGCCGCGGCGGGGCCGAGCCGGACCGGGATCCCGCTGCCGGGGTCGCCGTATGGCGACCCGGCCGGGTCCAACGACTGGTCGTGCGCGCCGTCGGCAGCGCGCCCGACGCCGGTGATCCTGGTGCACGGCACCTTCGGCGACCGCCGCTCGCTGCTGGACCTGATCTCGCTGGCCATGAAGCGGGCCGGGTTCTGCGTCTACTCGTTCGACTACGGCAACCGCGCGACCGGCGACATCCGGGACTCGGCCGCTCACCTGGGTGAGTTCATCGAGCGCGTACGTGAGGTCACCGACGCCGACAAGGTGTCCCTCGTCGGTCACTCCCAGGGCGGGATGATGCCGCGTTACTACATCAAGAATCTCGGTGGCGCTGCCCACGTCGAGGACCTCGTCGGCCTCGCCCCTTCCAACCACGGCACGACCATCGTCATGGACGGGACCGCGATCGGAGCCACTGGTCTGTGCCAGTCCTGTGCGCAGCAGGCCGCCGGCTCGCAGTTCCTCGCCGACCTGAACGCCGGCGACGAGACCCCGGGCGACATCTCCTACACCCAGATCGTCACCGCCACCGACGAGGTGGTCGTGCCGCACACCTCCGGCTTCCTCGCCGAGGGTCCGAACACCACGAACGTACGCATCCAGGACGCCTGTGCCCTCGACCTCTCCGACCACCTGCTCATCCCGATGAGCACCTCCGCCATCGCCCTCACCCTCGACGCTCTCACCCACGAAGGTCCCGCATCCCCGGACCTGAAGACCTGCTGACCGCGCCCTACCGTTCACCCATGCACCTGGACCTGGTCACGATCGTCGTTCCCGACTACGACGAGGCGGTGGAGTTCTTCCGCGACGTCCTCGGCTTCGAGGTCACCGAGGATGCCCCGTCGACCACGAACGACGGCCGCCCGAAGCGATGGGTGGTCGTACGTCCGCTGGGCGGCGGCACCGGATTCCTCCTCGCCCGGGCCGACGGCCCGGCACAGACCGAGAGGGTCGGTGATCAGACCGGCGGCCGGGTGACGTTCTTCCTGCGGGTAGACGACTTCACAGCGGCGCACGAGAAGCTGGTCGCCGCCGGCATCGAGCTCGTCGGGCCGGTGCGCGAGGAGTCCTACGGCACCCTTCAGGTCTTCCGGGACCCCTTCGGCAACCTGTGGGACCTGCTGTCCGACTAGCGGTCATCGCCGCCACCAAGATGCCGGCTGTCAGCTCGTCGTGTCTTCGTCGAGCGAGCCCTCCCAGAAAGCGATCTCACTCTCGGGAAGCGGGTCGAATGCGTCATCAGGAACGCTTACGCGCAGTCCGCCGAGAGTGCGCTGGTTAGGCTGTTCCTCGCTCGTGGCCTCGGCCCTTGCGCTCTCCACGCCGCCACTCTAGATCGGCTGGAGCTGTTGAGCGACCGAGTTGGTTCCCTAGGCGGATCAGGGGGTGGGCGAGGCGTAGTAGCGGCAGCGGTGGTGCTCGGTGAAGCCGAGGCCCTCGTAGAGGGCGAGGCCGGGGGCGTTGTTGGTCTCGACGTGCAGCCAGGCGGCGCGGGCGCCGCGTTCGGCGCCCCACTCGAGCAGGGTGGCGAGGGCCTTGGTGGCGAGGCCCTGGCGACGGTGTGGCTCGGCGACCTCGAGGTCGTGGATGGCCAGCCAGTCGCGTTCCATCGTGCCCATGATCCGGGCGGTGTCGCCGAAGGTGATCAGCACCTGGGCGTCGTTGGCCCCAGTGATCTCCACGCGGGCGTCCTCGACGGGCGGTGGAAGGAGGCGGCGGGTGGCGGCGAGCCCGGCGAGCTGGAAGCCGACGGTCACGTCCTCGACCCAGCCGCGGGCGACCACGGCCTCCTCGACCGCGGACCCGACCTCGATCTTCACCCGGGGGCGCTTGTGGCGGCTGCGGTAGTAGCTCTCGACCTTGTCGATCGCCGCATCCAGACCGATGCCGGGGTCGCCGATCGCCAGCGCGGAGTTGGGCCGCCGGCGGACCGAGACCTCGTGGTCGAAGAGCACCCACTCGCCCAACGGCTCCGAGGTGGTGCCGGGGAAGATCGCGGCGCTGAGCAGCTCGGCCTCGCGTACCCCGATCCGCAGCCGTACGTTGGGCCGTGGCGGCACCGGTTTGCCGGAGACGATCTCGGCGACGGGCACGCTCACCCGCTCCCCGGACTCACGCTCGATGACCGCGATGCCGTCGGCCCAGGACGTACAGACTCCGAGGATGTCGGTGAAGGCGGGACCGCCGGTAGGGCCGGTCTCGCCGGGGACAAGGCGACGGATGACGATCCGCTTGCCGACGACATGTGGTCCCAGGAGATGAGCAGGCACGTGGGGATACTAGGCTGTTCCCTGAAGGGCCAGTCGTGCCCCTCTGACTTTCGTGATACCCCGCTTGGAGGAGCCCCGAATGACGTACGTCATCGCCCAGCCCTGTGTTGACGTGAAGGACAAGGCTTGCGTCGACGAATGTCCGGTGGACTGCATCTACGAAGGCAAGCGGATGCTCTACATCCACCCCGACGAGTGTGTCGACTGCGGCGCCTGCGAGCCGGTGTGCCCGCCCGAGGCGATCTTCTACGAGGACGACACCCCGGAGGAGTGGAAGGAGTACTACGACGCCAACGTCAAGTTCTTCGACGACCTCGGTTCGCCCGGTGGCGCTGCTCGCATGGGTGAGATCGACAAGGACCACCCGTTCGTCGCCGCGCTGCCCCCGCAGAACCAGGACTGATGCCGGCCTCGATCCCAGTCTCGCAGCGGCTGCCTGACTTCCCCTGGGACAAGCTCGCTCCCTTCAAGGAGAAGGCGTCGGCGCACGCCGGTGGGCTGGTCGACCTCTCGATCGGCACGCCGGTCGACCCGACGCCCGCGGTGATCCAGAAGGCCCTCGCCGAGGCTGCCGACTCACCGGGCTACCCGACCACGATCGGCACTCCCGCGGTGCGTCAGGCCGCCATCGACTGGCTTGCGCGCAACCACGGGATCGACGGCCTCGGGCTGGACAACGTACTGCCGGTGATCGGCTCCAAGGAGCTGATCGGCTCGCTGCCGCTGCACCTGGGCGTCGGGCAGGGTGACCTGGTCGCCTACCCGGAGCTCGCCTACCCGACGTACGAGGTCTCCGCGGCTCTCGTCGGCGCCGACACCGTCGCCACCGACTCGCTGGTCGCTCTGGGCCCGAAGGCGCCGAAGATCCTGTGGATCAACTCGCCCTCCAACCCGAGCGGCCGGGTGCTCCCGGTCGAGCACCTGCGCAAGACGGTCGAGTGGGCGCGCGAGCGCGGCACGCTGCTGATCTCCGACGAGTGCTACATCGAGTGCGCCTGGGAGGCCTCTCCGGTCTCGGTGCTGCACCCGGACGTGTGCGGTGGCTCGTTCGACGGTCTTCTTGCCGTCCACTCGCTCTCGAAGCGCTCCAACCTCGCGGGCTACCGCGAGGCCTTCGTCGCTGGTGACGCCTCGGTCCTCGGCGAGCTCCTCGCGGTCCGCAAGAACCTCGGCCTGATGATGCCCGGCCCGCAGCAGGCCGCCATGGTGACGGCGCTCGCCGACGACCAGCACGCCAAGGAGCAGCACGCCCGCTACGCCGCCCGGCGCACCAAGCTCAAGACGGCGCTGGAGTCGGCCGGCTTCCGTATCGACCACTCCGAGGCATCCCTCTACCTGTGGTCGACCCGCGACGAGGACTGCTGGGACACCGTCGAATGGCTGGCCGAGCGCGGCATCCTCGCCGCTCCCGGCATCTTCTACGGCCGCGCCGGCAGCCAGCACGTACGCATCGCCTTCACCGCCACCGACGAGCGCGTCGACGCGGCGGTCTCCCGCCTCACGGCGTAGCCGGCCGGGGTTTGCCCCATACGTGAAGATTGGTGGAGTGAGCGCACAGCCGGGGACCCCGACGGGCCCGCCGACCATCCCGCCCCCGGGTCCGCGGCCTCCCGCATCTGGCCCTCCCGGTCCGAGGCTCCCGGAGCCGGCGCGCGAGGCGCTGCGTAAGTCGGCGCGGGAAGCCCGGAAGCAGCTGCGGCCGGTGCGCAAGCACCTCATCGTCCTCGGCGTCGTGATCGCCGTCGCCCTGGTCTTCGCCGGCCTGCGGCTCCTCGGCGTCGGGGTCAGCGGCATCCCGGTCCTCGCCCGCGAGGCCTGCACCGTCACCTCCGAGGGCGAGACCTTCGACCTCTCCTCCGAGGAGGCCGAACGTGCCTCGGCGATCGCCGCCCAAGCCGTACGCCGCGGGCTCCCCGCCCGCGCGGCCTCCGTCGTGCTGGCGGTCGAGATCGCCGACCACTCGCTCGAACGGGATCCGGCGAAGGCGGCCGGCCTCTACGACCGCCTCTCCGGCGTCGCCGACTACCGCCAGCAGTCCGTACCGGGCGTCGCCCAGCAGATCAGCGACGGCTCGCGAGACGGCTACCGCGACGCCGAGCCCGAGGCCCGGGCCCTGGCCTCGGCGCTGACCGGCAACACCCCGGAGGCGTTCTCGTGCGTCGTCAAGGGCGGTGCCGAGGAGGTCCCGGACAGGCTCAGCGGCGCTGGGCTCACCTCGCGTGCGGAGGCGCTGCGCGATGACGTACGCAATGTCTACGGGGGCATCCCCGACGGGGGTTTCCAGCCCGGCGGGGTGACCACCGGACACATGGTCGGGTCGGCCCACTACGAGGGCCGTGCGGTCGACTACTTCTTCCGGCCGATCAACGCCCCCAACAACATCAAGGGCTGGTCCCTGGCGCAGTATCTCGTCGCCAACGCCGACCGCCTCGACATCGAGACCGTCATCTACGACGACCGCATCTGGACCAAGTTCCGCTCCGGCGCCGGCTGGCGCGACTACGAGGTCCCACCCCGCGGCGGCGACCAGGCCATCCTCGAGCACCGCGACCACGTCCACGTCGACGTAGCCGACTGAGGCCGAAGCGTCAGGTACGTCGGCCGAGAGGTCGCTCGCGTCGGCCGAGTTGGCAGCCGCGTGCCATCTCGGCCGACCGGGGTGACGCTTCGGCCGACGCGGGTGACGCCTCGGCTGGTGGGGTCAGGCGAGGGTGACGACGATCTGGTCGCCGTTGACCTTGGGGGTGTCGGCCCACTCCTCGTCCTTGCCGGCGGACCAGGTGCGGCCGTCGTAGGCGATGGAGGTGGCGCCGAACTCGCTGGCCCGGGCGAGTACGTAGTGCGCGACGGCCCAGCCGTTGCGCTGGCCGGTCTCGCCGGCGTCGACGGGGATGACCACGGTGGTGCCGTCAACCCGGGCGCGGCCGACCATCTGGCCGAGCAGCTGGTTGACCTCGGTCTTGGTCGCCTGGGGCTTGCCGGAGCCGGCCTCGGGCTCGTCGATCCGGCAGGTCAGGGCGGCGGGGGAGTAGCCGCTGATCGCGGAGGCGATGGCGCGGCCCTCGCCCTCGTGGTCGGCGTACGCCTCGGGATAGGCCGAGCGCTGCACCTCCTGCGCCGCCTCGGTGACCACCATGTCCTCGTAGCCCTCGATCTTGACCAGCGCGTCGTAGAACTTGTTGGTGGCGTAGACGGGGTCTTGGACCTGCTCCTCGGTGCCCCAGCCCATCGACGGGCGCTGCTGGAAGAGCCCGAGCGAGTCCCGGTCACCGTGGCTGATGTTGTAGAGCTTCGACTCCTGGATCGCGGTCGCGATCGCGATCGTGGCGGCCCGCGCGGGCAGGCCGCGCTTGAGCCCGAGTGCGGTGATCACGGCGGCGTTGCCCATCTGCTCGGGGTCGAAGCGCGCCTCGTACTCACCCGCGACCGCCGTGCAATGCTGCAGGTCGGGGAGGATCGAGTCCAGCTTGTCCGTCGCGGCCTGGACGACCCAGTAGATGCCGCCGGCGATCACGCTGAGCACCACCAGGGCGGTGAGAAGCTTCTTCAACTCAGCACTCTTCGGTGAGACGTCAGTTGGCGTGGAGGGCGGCGTTGAGCTCGATGCCCTCGCCCTTCCACGGAACTGCCTCGATGGCGCCGCTGACCGAGTTGCGGCGGAAGAGGATGTTGGAGGCGCCGGAGAGCTCGCCGGCCTTCGTCACGGTGCCGTCGGGCAGGGTGACCTTGGTCCCGTACGTCACGTAGCACCCGGCCTCGACCACGGCGTCGTCACCCAGGGAGATGCCGATGCCGGAGTTGGCACCGAGCAGGCAGCGCTGGCCGATGGAGATGACGGCTTTGCCGCCGCCGGAGAGGGTGCCCATGATCGAGGCGCCACCACCGACGTCGGAGCCGTCGCCGACGACGACACCGCCGGAGATCCGGCCCTCGACCATCGAGGCGCCGAGGGTGCCGGCGTTGAAGTTGACGAAGCCCTCGTGCATCACGGTGGTGCCAGAGGCCAGGTGGGCGCCGAGGCGGACGCGGTCGGCGTCGCCGATCCGGATGCCGCTCGGGACGACGTAGTCGACCATCCGCGGGAACTTGTCCACGCCGTAGACGGTCACGTGCTGGCCCGCGGCGCGCAGTCGGGCGCGGGTGAGCTCGAAGCCCTCGACGGCGCACGGGCCGGCGCTGGTCCACACCACGTTGGTGAGCAGGCCGAAGATGCCGTCGAGGTTCTGTCCGTGCGGCTGTACGAGGCGGTGGGAGAGGAGGTGGAGGCGCAGCCAGACGTCCTCGGTGGTCTCGGGCGCGGTCTCGAGGTCCTTGACCTCGACCAGGGCGACCCGCTGGGTGACCTGACGCACCTCGTCGGCACCCTCGAGCGCGGTCAGCTCGGCCGGCGCGGTGGCGTCGGCGGGCTTCTCGCCCAGCTGCGGCGCGGGGAACCACACGTCGAGCACACTGCCCTTGTCGGATCCAGTGTCGGCGGCGTACGTCACGAGGCCGAAGCCCCAAGCTGCATTCGTCACGGGGCGCAGTCTAATGGCCGAGCCTGAGTGGTCCCTTATCGACGGTCTCGACGTGCGAACATGGGGAGCGTGAGCGAGCGCCAGCGAGTGAACCATCCAAACAACACGCGACCGCGTCCGTATTCTGGCGCGTGCGCTACGGAGGTGGTCGCGTGAAGAAGAGCGCGCTGCCGATGCCCCAGCTCCTCCAGGCCGAGGACGACACCTGGACCCTGGAGATCCCCGGCGTGGCGACCAGCAAGGGTCATCCGGCGCCGGAGTGGGCGATGGCGAAGGGCGTGGAGGTCGTACGCCGCGCCGCCTCCGACATCGTCCGCAGCTGGATCAACGGCAAGCCGGTGAGCGACGCCGAGAAGCAGGTGGTCCTGCTCGTCACCCGAGGTGACTCGCAGGTCTACGCCTGGCTCGACGCCGCCTTCGCCGACGACAGCCCCCGCTAGGCCGCTAGCAGCATCGGGCCTGCGGGTTGTGCTCCTTCTCGTCGGCCCGGTGACGTTCGAACGCGCGCCGGCTCATCGGCTCGACGCCCTCGCGCTCGCACCGAGCGACGTACTCGTCCCACTTCGCCTCCCCGGTCGCCTGGCGGAGCAGCCGCCAGGCGCCGGAGACACGCTCGGCGAGCAGACTCATGAGACCGGCGTCTTCTGGGAGGCTTCCCACTCGCGTACGGCTTCCTTCTCCTCCTTGGTGGCGAAGAAGTCGGAGGGCGCGACGATCTTCGACTCGACCTTCGGGACCTCGGTGGTCGGCAGCCCGCCGGCGCGGATCGCCTTGACCACAGTCACCGCGGCACCGGCGACGATCACGATCACCAGCAGCGCGAACGCTGCCTGCAGGATGCCGCTCTGGGTCGAGTTGTAGATGATCTGGTCGACGTCCGCGGGGGTCTTCGCAACCCCGTAGAGCTCACCGGCGTCGCGTGCCTCGCGCGCGGCAGAGGCCTGGGCGAAGTAGCCGATCGCGGGGTTGTCGCTGAACACCTTCTGCCAGCTCGCCGTCATGGTGACGATGAGGTCCCAGACCAGCGGGATGCCAGGCACCCAGGCGAACCTGGCCAGACCGTGCTTGAACATCAGCACCGTGGCCAGGGTCAGGGCGATCGCGGCGAGCAGCTGGTTGGCGATGCCGAAGAGCGGGAAGAGCTGGTTGATCCCGCCGAGCGGGTCACCGACGCCGATCCAGAGCATGTAGCCCCAGGCCAGTACGACCAGTGCGGAGGCCGACCAGGCCGCCGGCCGCCAGGAGGTGTCGGCGTAGCGCTTCCAGACGTTGCCGATCGTGTCCTGGAGCATGAACCGGCCCACGCGGGTGCCGGCGTCGACGGCGGTCAGGATGAAGAGCGCCTCGAACATGATCGCGAAGTGGTACCAGAAGGCGGCCAGGCCGCCACCGAACGCCTCGGTGAAGATCAGCGACATCCCGAACGCCAGGGTCGGGGCGCCACCGGTGCGGGAGATGATCGACTCCTCCACACTGGCCGCGGCTGCCTCGAGGTCGGCCGGGGTGATCGTGAAGCCGAGCCCGTTGACGAAGGCGGCCGCGGTCTCCGGGGTGCCGCCGGTCGCGCCGGCGGCGGCGTTCATCGAGAAGTAGATGCCCTGGTCGATGACCGAGGCGGCGATGAGGGCCGAGATCGCGACGAACGACTCCATCAGCATGCCGCCGTAGCCGATCATGCGGACCTGCGACTCCTTGGCGACCATCTTCGGCGTCGTCCCCGAGGCGATGAGCGCGTGGAAGCCGGAGAGGGCGCCGCAGGCGATGGTGATGAAGACGAACGGGAACAGCTTGCCGGCGAAGACCGGACCCTCGCCGTTGGTGGCGAAGTCGGTGACGGCCTCGTTCTGCAGCGCCGGGGCCGCGAGGACCAGGCCGACGGCCAGCAGCACGATGACGCCCACCTTCATGAAGGTGGAGAGGTAGTCACGCGGGGTGAGCAGCATCCACACCGGGAGGATCGAGGCGACGAAACCGTAGACGACCAGGCAGACCACCAGCGTCTCGTGGGAGAGGGTGAGGGCGTCGGCCAGGCCCATCTCCTCGACATACCCACCACCGATGATGGCCAGCAGCAGCAGCGCGACGCCGATGACGGTCACCTCGCTGACGCGGCCGGGGCGCAGGTAGCGCAGGTAGAAGCCCATGAAGAGCGCGATCGGGATGGTGAGACCGATCGAGAAGACACCCCACGGCGACTCTGCGAGCGCGTTGACGACGACCAGCGCGAGCACCGCCAGGATGATGATCATGATCGCGAAGACGGCGATCAGAGCGGCCACGCCGGCGACGGTGCCGATCTCCTCACGCACCATCTGACCGAGGCTCTTGCCGTTGCGGCGCATCGAGAAGAACATCACGACCATGTCCTGCACGGCACCGGCGAGGATGACGCCGACGATGATCCAGATCGTGCCCGGCAGGTAACCCATCTGCGCGGCCAGCACCGGGCCGACCAGCGGGCCGGCGCCGGCGATCGCGGCGAAGTGGTGCCCGAAGAGCACTCGCCGGTCGGTGACGTCGAAGTCTTGCCCGTTCTCCAGTCGCTCGGCCGGGGTGGCCCGGGTGTCGTCGACCTTCAGCACCTTGTCGGCGATGAACTTCGAGTAGAACCGGTAGGCGATCGCGTACGAGGCCAGTGCGGCAAACAGGATCCACAGTGCCGAGACATCCTCGCCTCGGGAAAGGGCGAGCATGGCCCAGCAGACGGCGCCGACGACAGCGACGGCGGTCCAGATGACGATTGACTTCATGTTGGGCCCGGATCGTGGGCCCGAGCTGGTGGGGTTGGCGGTCGACGTCGACATGGTCTCCCTCTGATTCAGCGCGCGGTAACGGTCGTTGTGACCGCTGTCTCAGCCTAGTCTCAGGAAACTGCCTGTTGGGCGGGGGAGGGGCTACTGCCCGGTACGCCCGTCGATGACCTCGCGCAGCAGGTCGGCGTGACCTGCGTGGCGGGCGTACTCCTCGATCATGTGGACCAGGATGTCGCGGATGCTGGCCGACTCGTCGCCGCGGCCGACGTCACGGGTCTCGCCGAGCATCGAGTCGTCGATCGAGTCGAGCCACTCGTCGGCCGCCGCGACCTGCTCGCGCCAGCTCGCGAACGCCTCGTCGACCGACTCCTGGGTCGGCTCCACCTTGTGGAAGCCGCCGGTGGGGTCGTCGGCGTCGAGCCGCGGCAGGTCGAGGTTCTCCTTCAGCACCCGCTGGAACCAGCTCTGCTCGACCCGCGCCATGTGACGGATGAGCCCGAGCAGACTGAGGTCGCTCGGCGGCACGCTCTGCTTGACCAGGTCCTCCGGACCGAGGTCCTCGCACTTGAGCTCGAGGGTGAGTCGGTAGTGGCGCAGGTAGTCCCGGTACGTCGCCAGCTCGCCGACGGCTGGCTGGTCCTGGTGGCGTGGGTCCTCGCCCTCGGGAAGCCAGATCCCGTTGAAGCCCACCTGTCGCTGATCGCTGCTCATGGGCTCACCCTCGCGGAACGAGCGCCTTTCGGCCAATGATTTCAGCCGGTGAAGCTGGGCGGCCGCTTCTCCAGGAACGCGTTGATGCCCTCGCGGCCTGAGGCCGAGCCACCGAGCGCGGAGATGGACTGCGCCTCGCGGCGGAGCGCCGACTCGGGGTTGGGGTCGGCGACGTCGCGGACCAGGTGCTTGGTGCTCGCCAGCGCCTCGGGGGAGCCGGCGAGGAGGGTCGCGACGACCTCGTCCACGGTGGCGACGAGGTCATCGGCCGGTACGACACGGGCGACCAGCCCGGCCTCGAGCGCCTCGGTCGCGGAGAGCATGTCGCCCAGCAGGGTCAGCCGAAGCACCCGATGTAGGCCGAGAGTGTGGACGAGGAGCGACCCGCCGCCGTCGACCGAGAGTCCGACCTTGGCGTAGGCGAGGCTGAACTTCGCCTTGTCGGCCGCGATCACGATGTCGGCGGCCGCGGCCAGCGGGAACCCGACGCCGGCGGCAGTGCCCTGCACCGCGCTGACCACGATGGCGTCGCAACGGACGAGCTCGGTGATGATCCGGTTGGCGCCCTCGGCGAGCTCGAGGATGAACGGCCCCAGGTCGTCAGCGGCCGCGAACCCGGCAAGGTCACCACCGACGGAGAAGTACTTCCCCTCCGCCGCCAGCACGATCACCCGCGCCGAGTCCGCCTTCGCCCGCAGGATCGCCGCCACCATCTCCGCGCCCGCCTCGGGCTTGAAGACGTTTCCCCGGTCCGGGTTGGTCATCGTGATGCGGGCGCAACCGTCGGCGTACTCGTAGCGAATCAGGCTCATGCGCGCATCCTGCCAGGTGCCGAGACGAGGTGTCCGAACTATGGTCACGAGGTGACATCTCCGATCGCCTTCACTGTCACTCGCGTGCAGGCCGCCGAGACCTATCCGCTTCGAGCGCTGGTCCTCCACGGCGGTGCGCCACCCGCGACGGCTAGAGTCGCCGGCGACGACCGGCCAGACGTGGCCACCTTCGCCGCCAAGGACGCCGATGGCGAAGTGGTCGGATGTGTCGGCCTGTTCCCGGCTCCGGAATCCAACTGGCGGGTCCGGCGTCTGGCGACGGCCGAGGCATGGCGCGGCCGTGGAGTCGGCACCGCCGTTCTTGCCGCAGCGCTGGCACATGCGGACCGTCTCGGTGGCGGGACCATCTGGTGCAATGCCACGCCCGCCGGTGCCGCGTGGAATGTACGGATGGTGCGGGAGCTTTGCACACGGTCGTTACGCATGTGACGAATGAGGCGCCACATGCGTCACACAGGTAACGACCGTGTGCATTCGGTTTAGAACGCTTGAGTTCGGGTATGAGTGTCGCGTGAACGATGAGGAGAGGGCCGCGGCGCAATCGGCCATCGAGGCGGCCGCGACGGTACGCGGAGTCGTATCCGGCTTGAGCGCTGCGCTGGTGTGGGGGTGGTCGGTCAAGCACGTCCCGCTGCGACCGGAGGTGACGATCCCGAGAAGTCGCCGGATCCGCCGCACGGTCGCTCGCGGGATCGCGGTCCGCCGGCTCGACATCCCGGCGTGCGACATGGACGGCGTCGTCACGACGCGTCTCCGTACGGTGATCGATTGCCTGCGGAAACTGCCGTTCGACGAGGCGTTGTGTGTCGCCGACTCCGCATTGCGCCTCGGTGTCGGCCAGGACGAACTGATCTCGACGGCCGATCGCACCTTCGGTCCGGGTGCCGGCAGCGTCCGCCGGGTCGCGCACCTGGCTCATGGGGGCGCCGACAATGCCTTCGAGAGCTGCCTGCGTGCGATCGCGATCCAGGTGGACGGGCTGGATGTCGAGCCTCAGGTCAGGATCGCCGAGCCCGACTTCCTCGGTCGCGTCGACCTCGCCGACCGTCGGCTTCGGATCATCATCGAGGCGGACTCGTTCGAGTTCCATGGAACGCGGCGGGCGCTGGTCGAGGACGCGGGTCGCTACAACCGGTTCGTGGCAGCGGGCTGGATCGTCCTGCGGTTCACCTGGGAGGACGTCATGCTGCACCCGGAAGTCGTCCGCGAGGCTCTTTCTGGAGCCGTCGCCGATCGGTTGCGGTCCATGTCTGCATGATTGACGGCGTGATCGACGTGCGCCGGGTGGCGGTTGAGGAGACGTATCCGTTGCGGGCGAAGGTGTTGCGCAACGGTGGGCCGCCGGAGGCGGCGAGGGTGCCTGGAGACGATGGTCCCGAGGTGGCGACGTACGCGGCGACGGATGCCGGCGGAAACATCGTCGGGTGCGTTGGGCTCTTCCCGGAGGCATGCCCTGACCTGGCCGAACACCCTGGCAAGGGGTGGCGGATCCGGGGGATGGCGACGGCGGACGGATGGCGCGGCAAGGGTGTCGGGGCCGAGGTGCTGCAGGCGGCGCTGGACCACGTCGCGGCCAGAGGCGGTGGGCTGGTCTGGTGCAACGCGCGTACGCCGGCGGCAGCCTTCTACGCGAGGGCCGGATTCGTCGAGATCGGTGAGCCGTGGGACGACCCGGAGATCGGTCCGCACGTGCGGATGTGGCGCGCGGTGTAATCGGGTTCGCGTGGCGGGCGCCGGGCGGCGTACTCTCTTCCTTACAGGCGTTCGAGCCGTCATCAGCGGCGAGCCCCGGGAAGAAAGCCTTCGGGCAAGTAGAACCCGGCGGGATTGGCCCGTCACAGCCGAGAATGAGTGGCCCTGGTTTCGACAAGCTCAACCACCGGTGGAGCGTGGCCGACCAGGACAAGCAGGGTGGTACCGCGGTCGAAAGATCGTCCCTGTGGTGAAGACAACCCACTACCACCCAGCAGGAGATGCGTCGATGGCCTATCCGAAGGTCAACTCAGCCACAGTCCCGGCCAGCCCACGCTTCCCGGAGATCGAGACGCAGATTCTCGACTACTGGAAGAAGGACGGGACCTTCCAGGCGAGCATCGACAACCGTGACGCCGGCGAGAACGGCGAGAACGAGTTCGTCTTCTACGACGGCCCGCCGTTCGCCAACGGCCTGCCGCACTACGGCCACCTGCTGACCGGCTACGTGAAGGACATCGTCCCGCGCTACCAGACGATGCGCGGCAAGCGCGTCGAGCGGCGCTTCGGGTGGGACACCCACGGCCTGCCCGCCGAGCTCGAGGCGATGCGCCAGCTCGGCCTGAAGACGACCGACGAGATCGTCGAGATGGGCATCGACAAGTTCAACGCGGCCAGCCGCGCCTCGGTGCTGAAATACACCGGCGAGTGGCGCGACTACGTCACCCGCCAGGCGCGTTGGGTGGACTTCGACCACGACTACAAGACCCTCAACCCCGACTACATGGAGTCGGTGATCTGGGCCTTCAAGACGCTCTACGACAAGGGCCTGGTCTACGAGGGCTTCCGCGTCCTGCCTTACTGCTGGCAGGACGAGACCCCGCTGTCCAACCACGAGCTGCGGATGGACGACGACGTCTACAAGGACCGCCAGGACCCGGCGGTCACCGTGGGCTACGCGCTCGACGCCACCGGTGAGGACGAGGTCCTCGACGGCGCCCACATCCTGATCTGGACCACCACGCCGTGGACCCTGCCGTCCAACCTCGCCGTCATGGTCGGCTCCGACATCGACTACGTCGTGGTCGAGGGTCCGGTCCCGGGCACCGACAAGACGGCCAAGTACGTCCTCGCGGAGGCTCGCCTCGCGGCGTACCAGAAGGAGCTCTTCCCGGAGGCGGACGAGGCGACGGTCCTGGGCCGCTACAAGGGCTCCGAGCTGCTCGGCCGCAGCTACACCCCGCCGTTCTCCTACTACGCCGGTCACCAGAACGCCTTCCGGGTCGTGGCCGCCGACGACGCCGTCACCACCACGGACGGCACCGGGGTCGTCCACACCGCCGGTGCGTTCGGTGAGGTCGACAAGGAGGTGACCGACCGCGAGAACATCGAGGCGGTCATGCCGGTCGGCAAGGACGGGCGCTTCACCGCGCCGGTGGTCGACTACGCCGGTGTCCAGGTCTTCGACGCCAACCTGCAGATCATCGACCACCTCAAGGCGGTCACCCGCGGCGAGGCCGGGGGATCGGTGACCGCGGGCACGATCCTGCTGCGCCGCGAGTCCTACAACCACTCCTACCCGCACTGCTGGCGCTGCCGTCAGCCGCTGATCTACAAGGGTGTCTCGAGCTGGTTCGTCGAGGTCACCAAGATCAAGGACCGGATGCTCGAGCTCAACCAGCAGATCCGCTGGGTGCCCGAGCACATCCAGGACGGCCAGTTCGGCAAGTGGCTGGAGAACGCCCGCGACTGGTCGATCACCCGCAACCGCTTCTGGGGCTCGCCGGTGCCGGTGTGGAAGTCCGACGACCCGGCCTACCCGCGCCTGGACGTCTACGGCTCGTTCGCCGAGCTGGAGCGCGACTTCGGCACCTTGCCGAAGGACGCCGAGGGCAACCCCGACCTGCACCGTCCGTACGTCGACGACCTGGTCCGTCCCAACCCGGACGACCCGACCGGCAAGTCGATGATGCGCCGGGTCTCCGACGTACTCGACGTCTGGTTCGACTCCGGCTCGATGTCGTTCGCCCAGAACCATGTCCCGTTCGAGAACGAGGAGTGGTTCCAGCACCACTTCCCGGGCGACTTCATCGTGGAGTACATCGGCCAGACCCGCGGCTGGTTCTACACCCTGCACATCCTGGCGACCGCGCTCTTCGACCGACCTGCCTTCTCGAGCTGCATCAGCCACGGCATCGTGCTGGGCTCCGACGGCCAGAAGATGTCCAAGAGCCTGCGCAACTACCCCGACGTCAACGAGGTCTTCGACCGCGACGGCGCCGACGCGATGCGCTGGTTCCTGATGTCCTCGCCCATCCTTCGCGGCGGCAACCTGGTCGTCACCGAGCAGGGCATCCGGGACTCCGTACGCCAGGTGATGATCCCGCTATGGAACAGCTGGTACTTCTTCCAGCTCTACGCCAACGCGGCCGACCTGGACACCACCGGCTCGACGGCGTCCGAGGACCCGCTGGACCGCTACGTCCTGGCCAAGCTGCGCGACTACGTTGCCGAGATGACCTCCGCGATGGACGACTACTACGTCGCCGAGGCCTGCGAGGCGACGCAGCGCTTCATCGACGTGCTCACCAACTGGTACATCCGGCGAAGCCGCGAGCGCTTCTGGAACGAGGACAAGGCCGCCTTCGACACCCTCTACACGGTGCTGGAGACCGTGACCCGCCTGGTCGCGCCGCTGCTGCCGCTGACCACCGAGGAGATCTGGCGCGGTCTGA
Organism: Nocardioides sp. NPDC023903; assembly: GCF_040639295.1. Lineage (NCBI taxonomy): Bacteria > Bacillati > Actinomycetota > Actinomycetes > Propionibacteriales > Nocardioidaceae > Nocardioides > Nocardioides sp. NPDC023903. The sequence continues at coordinate 173,642 of NZ_JBEZZS010000003.1, forward strand.
CCGGTGGCCGCTCGGTGCACCTGGCCGACTACCCGGTCGTCGAGGACCTGCCGGCCGACGCCGACCTGGTCGCCCGGATGGATGCCGTACGCACCGTCTGCTCTTCGACCTCCGCCCTGCGCAAGGCCCGCAAGCTCCGCAACCGCCTGCCGCTCGGTGGCCTGACCGTGGTCGGTGCCGACATCGCCGGCTTCGAGGAGATCGTCGCCGACGAGGTCAACGTCAAGTCCGTCCGGCTGCTCGCCGCCGACTCGGAGGAGGCCGGCACCTACGGCATCGAGCAGAAGCTCGCCGTCAACGCCCGCGCCGCCGGCCCGCGCCTGGGCAAGGACGTCCAGAAGGCCATCAAGGGCTCCAAGTCCGGTGACTGGTCGGTCGACGAGTCCGGTGTGGTCGTGGCCGGTGGCCTGACGCTGGAGGAGGGTGAATACACCCTGGAGACCGTCGCCGGTGCCGCCTCCGACGACATCGCCGTCTCGATGCTCGCTGGAGGCTTCATCGTCCTGGACACGGTCGTCACCCCCGAGCTGGCCGCCGAGGGCCTCGCCCGCGACCTGATCCGCGCCGTCCAGCAGGCCCGCAAGGACTCCGGCCTCAACGTCGAGGACCGCATCGCCCTCTCGGTGGCCGGCTCCGAGACCGTACGCCAGGCAGCCACCACCCACGCCGACCTCATCTCCCGCGAGACCCTCGCCACGACGTACGACGTGGTCGACTCGCTCGAGGGCAACCCGGTCGACCTGGGCGACGGCGAAAAGGCCCAAATCGCGGTCACCAAGGCCTGATCCTGTTGAACCTTAGGAGGGTGAGTCAAGCCTGGCGTGACTCACCCTCCTAAGGTTTCTACCTCCTGAGGTTCCAGTGAAGGCAAGGGTCACGCCATAGCGAGCCTGGCGTTGCGCCGGGCGGTCGACCTCGCCACTACGAGGGCGACCGCTGCGTAGGCGGTCCAGACGAGGAAGGCGTAGGTCGCATCCGCCAGGGTGGTGCGCGGCGGGATGGCGGAGAAGGTCAGGGCGCTGGCGATGAGGGTCACCCAACCGGCGCAGATCGACACGGTTGCACCACTCGCGTAGGCGGCCAGTTGGGTGCGGACCGAGGTGGGTGCGTCGGAGGAGAGCGTCGCGACCACGCGGCCGCCGATGGCGCCGCCGATGAGCGGGATGGCGATGGTGACTAGCGCGTACACCGCCCAACCGAGCGAGTCCGATCCTGCGCCCGGTGCTGTGGTGGTGAGAGCGGCAGGAATGTCCGCGTTGGCACGCCAGGTGAGCTCATAGGGCGCAAGGAGTACGGCGAAGGCGACGATGCCGACGATCCAGTAGGACCCGAGGGTGAGGGCTCGCCGAGTGGGGGTCATGTCATCAGTGTCCAGCAACGGGGCTGTGGCCCGCATGAGTTCGCACACTCGAGAGTCGACCGAGCGCTACGGTCTGGGTATGCGGGGACCGACGTTTCGTGAGCTGATGGTGCAGGCGCTGTCGTCGGTGGAGCAGGGCTACGACCTGCTGGCGCCGAAGTTCGACGCGACGCCGTTCCGGACGCCGGACTGGTTGCTGGCGGCGACGATCACCGCGCTGCGGGAGTACGGGCCGTTCGAGCGGGGGCTCGATGTGTGTACCGGCACCGGGGCGGGGCTGGAGCTACTCGCGGAGGCGACCGCGGAGCGGCCGACGGGGGTCGACTTCAGCGTCGGGATGCTCGAGCAGGCCAGGGCCGCTCACCCCGACGCCGACCTGGTGCGGGCGGATGCTCGGGCGCTGCCGTTCGAGGCTGCGTACGACCTGGTGGTGAGCTTCGGGGCGCTGGGGCACTTCCTGCCGGAGGAGCGGCCGGCGCTCTTCGACGGCATCCATCGGGCGCTGCGGCCGGGCGGGGTGTTCGCGCTGCCGGTCGGCCGGGCGCCGGGGCCGACCCATCCTGCGTACTGGCTGCTCTCCGGCTTCGATCTGGTGATGCGGGTGCGCAACGCGGTGTGGCGGCCGAAGTTCGTCATGTACTACCGCACTCATCCCAGGCTGGCGCTCTTCGCCGACCTGGCCAACGCCGGGTTCACGGTCGAGACGACGCCGATGCCCGGTGTCGGCGAGCTGATCATCGCTCGCCGACCACCGGGCTGACGTACGCAAGACCTCAGCCGCGGCGCGGGTTCCGCTCCGCCAGCCGGGCGGCGATGGCGGGGACGATCACGGCGGCGGCGACGAGGTGGGAGATCACCAGCATGATGTTGGTGGCGTAGGAGTCGGTGACGGCGATCAGGCTGGGCACGATCGAGAGTGCCGTCAGGGTCCAGGCGGTGCGGTTCCACGTCGAGCGCGGACGCCTGGCGAAGCGGTTCAGGCAGACGGCGATGATGATGCCGATCAGACCGAGCTCGGCGACGGCCCAGGCGAGCCCGGTCGCGGGGATCGCGGCGGGCTCCATGCCGGTGCCGGGCAGTGCTACGTTGAACGGCACCCCGACCGCGCGGGCGGCGAACTCGTAGACGCCGGTGACCAGGGCGCCGACGACGACGGCGGTGATGCTGACGAGCCAGACGGGCATCCGCGCTGCGAACTGACCGCGGGTGGAGGTCGTGGCCTGGGTGTAGGTGCTGGTGCTCATGATGGTGCCTCTCGTCCTGTGGTGGTGGTTTGTCGCGGTCCGTCTGGCCGCTTCTCACTCACTCCACGAACGGCTCGACACCGATCCGACAGTTTCCTCGAAAAAATTCTGCACGACGAAGATCACACCCTCCGGGGCTTTCATCCGAAGGTAAGTTAGGTGAGCCTTAGCCTGCATGACCCGCAAACCTCGGATCGCGAAGCTGCTGAGCCCCCTGATCGGGCTGTTCGGCCTCCTGTTCATCGCCAGTGGCGCCGCCAGCTACTACATGGCCCACACCCAGCTGAAGGCGCAGGAGATCACTGTCGCCGACGACGCCTCGTTCCTAGCCGGAGACAACGTCGACGGCCCGTTCTCGGCCTACTCCCAGGCAGCCACCGTCGAGAAGCACGCCCTGGGGATCACCAAGGGCAAGACGTACGCCGAGCTCGACCAGAAGGACCCGATCCGCGCGGTCGCGGCGGAGTCGTCGTTCGTACGCGCCTCCCTGCTCACCGCGGTCACCGCCTTCGGTCTCTCGGCGCTGGTCGCGGGCCTCGGTGTCGTGCTGCTCTTCGTCGCCTTCGCGATCGGGTCGCTGACCCGAGCCGTCGCGCCGGCGAAGGAGAAGGCCACGGACGAGACTGACGGTCTCGAACCGGCCACCGCCTGACCCCCACCCACCCATTCGCCAACGGGCCCGGGAAGGCAACGCCTTCCCGGGCCCGTTCTCTCGTTCTCAGCCCAGGCGCCGGAACGCGCGGACGGAGAGCGGGACGAAGATCGCCAGCAGGACCGCGGGCCAGGCCAGCGCCAGGAGCGTCGCGTGGTCGGCGAGCACGCCGGAGGTGATCCCGGTCGGGTTGCCGAAGAGGTCGCGGCAGGCGGTGGCCGTCGCCGAGACCGGGTTCCAGGCGGCCAGGAAGCCCAGCCAGCCGGGCATCGTCTCGGGCGAGACGAACAGGCTCGAGCAGAACCCCAGCGGCCACACCAGCACCTGCACCATCGTCAGCGCACCCTCCATACGCAGGGTCAGCCCGAGGAAGATGCCCAGCCACAGCATCGCCAGCCGCAGCCAGAGCAGGAGCCCGACCGCGGCCGCCGCCTCGAGGAACGAGCCCTCGATCCGCCACCCGATCAGCAGCCCGCCGAGCATCAGGACGCCCAGCTGGACCGCCGAGTTGCCCAGGTCGGCGATCGCCCGCCCCAGCGGCACCGCGAGACCGCTCATCGGCAGCGACCGGAACCGGTTGGTGACGCCGCGCTTGGTGTCCTCGGTGACCACGGACATGGTGCCATCGATGCCGAACATCATCGTCAGCGCGAGCACTCCAGGCAGCAGATAGGGCAGGTACGACCCGCCGCCCGGCATCTCGATCGCGCCGCCGAACAGGTAGCCGAAGATCAGCAGCATCATGATCGCGAACAGGATCCCGAAGACCGGCCCCCACGGCTCGCGCTGCCAGTGCTTGAGGTCGCGGAGCGTGATCACCCAGGTCTGTCGCACGGTGGAAGAGATACCTGAAGTCAGATCGGTCATCGGGCGGCTCCTTCAGGATCGAGTACGTGGTCGGGGGCGGTCAGGTGGAGGAAGACCTCGTCCAGGGTCGGTCTGCGCAGCAGCACGTCGTCGACGGTGACGCCGGCGGAGTCGAGGGTGCGTACGACCTCCACGACCGCGGCACCACCGCCGGCCGCGCCGGCCTCGACGGTGACCTCGAGCCGGTCGGGGTCGACGACGGCCGCGGAGCCGAGGACGCCGGCCATCCGGGCGAGGTCGTCCGGTCCGGTCGCGGTGACGATCACCCGGTCGCCGCCCAGATCGCTCTTGAGCGCCGACGGGGTGCCTTCGGCGATCACCCGGCCCGCGCCGAGCACGGTGACCATGCCGGCGAGCTGGTCGGCCTCGTCCAGGTACTGCGTGGTCAGCAGCACCGTCGTCCCGTCCGCGACCACCTGCCGCACCATCTCCCAGACCTCGTGGCGACCGCGCGGGTCCAGCCCGGTGGTCGGCTCGTCGAGGAAGAGGATCCGCGGACGGGTGACCAGACCGGCGGCGATGTCGAGGCGCCGCCGCATCCCGCCGGAGTATCCCGAGACCTTCCGGTCGCCGGCCTCGGTGAGGCCGAAGGCGTCGAGGAGCTCGCCGGCGCGGCGTACGGCATCGGGCTTCGAGAGACCGTGCAGGCGGCCGAACATCACCAGGTTCTCCCGGCCGTGAAGGGCCTCGTCGAGCGCGGCGCTCTGCCCGACCAGGCCGATCGTGGAGCGGACCCGAGCGGGGTGGCGTACGGCATCGTGGCCTCCGACGCGCACCTCGCCGGCATCGGGCCGGGTCAGGGTCGCGAAGACGTTCACCGCGGTCGACTTGCCGGCGCCGTTGGGTCCGAGCAGGGCGTGCACGGTGCCGGCGGCGACCTCGAGATCGAGACCGTCGAGCGCCTGGGTGTCGCGGTAGCGCTTGCGCACGCCGCGTGCGGAGAGAGGAGTCGAGGTCATCGGCCCACCTCGATCCGGAACACGCCGCAGCGGCCGGCGACGGCCTCGAACGCCTCCGGCGTCACCGCGGTGACCACGCCGGCGTCGAGCATGATCTTCGCGCCGTCCGTCATCCGCTCCGGCCACACCCGGAGCACGGTCAACGCCTCCTCGCCCTCCACCTCAACGAGACGCACCTCTTCGGTGTCTTTGCCGATCCGGAGAGTCGCGCGACCGGCGGCGGCACGTACGTTGCGGGCCCAGTCGGCTCCCGGAAAGCCCTCGAGCAGGTAGCGGCGTCCGTCCAGGTCCAGCACCGAGAGCGGGGTGCTGCGGGGCTTGCCGCTCGCGCGGCCAGGCACGGTGAGCACCGGCAGCTCCTTCATCCCGAGCCCGGTCTTCGACAGGGTCATGAAGACCTTGTTCATCGGCTTGAGCCAGCGCGGCGGGACCGGCTTCGCGTCGTTCGGCATACACGTTCCTCCAATTTCGTACGTTGTACGAAGATGTCAACGGACCGACTGTAGCATTTGTTCCGTACGGCGTACGAAATTATTTCGGAGGAGGTTACGATGAGCGACGTGCCGGACCAGCCAGACCAGTCGGACCCGTCCCTGCGCCTGCTGTGGCGCCACCGGACCGGGGTGCGCGAGGAGCCCAGGACCAGGCGTGGGCCCAAGCAGAAGGTGAGCGTCGACGAGATCGTCGACGCGGGGATCGACCTCGCCGACGCCGAGGGGCTCGCCGCGGTGACGATGCGCGCGATCGCCCAGCGCTTCGGTCTGGGCGCGATGACGCTCTACTCCTACGTGCCCAACCGGGACGCACTGCTGGTGCTCATGGCCGACCAGGTGACCGGCCGCGCCGAGCTACCTGAACTGCCCGAGGATCCACGCAAGCGCCTCGAGCTGGTCGCCAACCTCGCCCACGACGAGCTCCGCGCCCACCCGTGGCTACTCGAGGTGCAGGACGTACGCCCCTGGCTCGGCCCCAACATGAGCGACCGCTACGAGTGGCAGCTGCGGGCCGTCGACGGCATCGGGCTCTCCGACCTGGAGATGGACCAGACCGTCGCCGTGCTGATCGGGTTCGCGGGCAACATCGCCCGCAGCGAGCTCATGAAGCGTCGCGCCGAGCAGGTCACCGGGATGACCGAGTCGGAGTGGTGGGAGGCCAACTACGACACGCTGAACGAGGTCATGGCGGGCAGCCACTATCCGCTGGCCAACCGGGTCGGCACCGCCGCCGGCGAGGCCTATCAGGCGGCCAGCGACCCTGCGCGCGAGCTCGACTACGGGCTGGCCAGGATCATCGATGGGGTGCTCGCGCACGTCGAGCGCCGGTCAGCCGGTGCGGCCGACGAACTCTCATGAAGGGCTGGTTGACTAGCGCCTGTGACAACCAGTCCTGACACTCCCGAGATCGACCTGACGACCGACGTGGTGACGCTGACCCGGCAGCTGATGGACATCAACTCCGTGAGCCTCAACGAGCTGGAGCTGGCCGACGCCGTGGAGCGAGCGCTGGCTGCGTACGACCACCTCGTCGTCGAACGGCGCGGCAACTCGATCGTGGCGCGCACCGACCTCGGCCTCCCCGAGCGCGTGGTCATCGCCGGCCACCTCGACACGGTGCCGGTCAACGGCAACTTCCCGAGCCGCCTCGACGAGGCCACCGGCATCCTGCACGGCCTCGGCGCCTGCGACATGAAGTCCGGCGACGCGGTCATCCTCAAGCTCGCCGCCACCCTACGGACGCCCAACCGCGACGTGACGTACGTCTTCTACGACGCGGAGGAGATCGAGGCCGTCCACAACGGCCTCGGCAAGCTCGCGGCCAGCGAGCCAGACCTGCTCGCCGGAGACTTCGCGATCCTGATGGAGCCCTCGAACGCCGGCGTCGAGGCCGGCTGCCAGGGCACGCTGCGGGTCGAGGTGCGCACCACCGGCGAGCGCTCCCACAGCGCCCGCTCCTGGCGCGGCGTCAACGCCATCCACAAGGCCGGCGAGGTGCTGCGCCGCCTGGAGTCGTACGTCCCGCGCAAGCCGGTCATCGACGGGCTGGAGTTTCACGAGGGCCTCAACGCGGTCTTCGTCGCCGGGGGAGTGGCGGGCAACGTGATCCCCGACGAGTGCGTGGTGACGGTCAACTTCCGCTTCGCGCCCGACCGGAGCGAGGAGGAGGCGCTGGCGTTCGTGACCGAGTTCTTCGAGGGCTACGACGTCACTCTGACCGACTCGGCCCCGGGCGCGCTGCCCGGCCTGGACCGTCCCGCGGCGAAGGACTTCATCGAGGCGGTCGGCGGCGAGGTCGGGCCCAAGTTCGGCTGGACCGATGTGGCGCGGTTCACGGTTCTCGGCATACCAGCGGTCAACTATGGTCCAGGTGACCCGATGTTCGCCCACAAGGCCGACGAGCACGTGCGGATCTCCGAGATCACCACCTGCGAGCAGGCCCTTCGTGATTGGTTGACCGCATGACCCGACGCAGCGGCTCCGGCCCACGCCCCACCAAGGGGCGCCCCGCCGGCAGCACCACCGACCAGCGACTGCTGGACAGCTCCGGCCACGGCGACTGGGTTCACACCGACCCCTGGCGGGTCATGAAGATCCAGGCCGAGTTCGTCGAGGGGTTCAACGACCTCTCCGAGGTCGGCCCGGCGGTCTCGGTCTTCGGGTCGGCGCGCACGCCGAAGGACCACCCGACCTATGCGCAGGCCGAGGCCGTCGGCCGAGGTCTCGCGGAAGCGGGCTTCGTGGTGATCACCGGCGGCGGTCCGGGCACGATGGAGGCGGCCAACAAGGGCGCCCTCGAGGCCGGTGGCGAGTCGATCGGCCTCGGCATCGAGCTGCCCTTCGAGGCCAGGCTCAACGACTACGTCAGCTTCGGGCTCAACTTCCGCTACTTCTTCGTGCGGAAGATGATGTTCGTCAAGTACTCCCAGGGCTACGTCGTCATGCCCGGCGGTCTCGGCACCATGGACGAGCTCTTCGAGGCGATGACGCTCTCCCAGACTAAGAAGATCACCCAGTTCCCGGTCGTGCTGATGGGTGTCGAGCACTGGCAGGGGCTGCTCGACTGGATGCGCGAGACGATGCTGGCCGACGGCCGGATCAAGCAGAGCGACCTGGACATGATCACCCTCACCGACGACGTGGACGAGGCGGTCGAGCTGATGCTGAAGGCGCGTGACTGACCGATGGGTTGGATCTTCGCGGCACTCATCGTGCTGGCTCTCGGAGGAGTCGCCCTCGTAGCCGCCGGGACGGGCGCGCCGATGGGGGAGGAGTACGGCGACCAGCCGGACGCTCTGGTGCCCCGTGACCGCGTCCTGGAGGCCTCAGACCTGCGTCACGTACGTTTCTCGGTGGCCTTCCGCGGCTACCGGATGGACGAGGTGGACGCTCTGATCGCCCGCCTTGCCGAGGAGGCAGAATGGCGTGAGTCGACCGCGGCCGGGGATGCCGGTGCCGAGGTCGGAGTCGGGGGACTCACACCACATACGCCCGAGCCCGATTCGGGCTCGCCCGACGTCTAGGACAGAATCGCTGCCGTGAGCTTCGCTGCCGTACTCGTCTACGCCGTGACCGCCCTGGTCGCGGTGATCGTCGCGCTCACCTATCTGAAGCCACATCTCCTGCAGCCGCAGGAGGCGGGGCTGCCGCCCAAGATCCACCTGTACGCCGGCGCCGCCGGCCTGCTGATCTGGGTCCTCTTCCTCGCCTCGCCGTCGTCGTTCTTCCTCGGCGGAGACGTCCCGGGTGTGATCGGACTCTTCGGGATCTGGCTCGCCGCGATCGCGGGCCTCTACCTGCTCGCCCGTCGGATCAAGGAGCAGCGCGCCGCGGCCGCCGGCCACGACGACTACGGCTATGACGACGGCTACGACGAGGAGTACGCCGAGGACGGCTACGGCTACGACGAGCCCGGCTATGCCGAGGCCGGTTACGACGACTACGCCGAGCCCGACGACCGGGCGGGCTACGCCGACCCGCGCCGACCGGTTCAGCAGCCTGTTCCTCAGCCCGTCACGCAGCAGGGGCGCCCGGCCGAACGCCGGCCCGAGCCCCGGCGAGCAGCGGCAGGTGTCGACGAGACCGCCGTGATGCCCCCGGTCGAGCGCGACCCGTCGCCTGCTCCGCCGCCTGCCCCGGCTCCCGCGCCTGCCCCCGCGCCGGCGCCGATGCGGGACGGGCAGATCGGTCGCCGGGTGGCAGGACGCCAGGCCCCGCCCCCGCCCGCACCGCAGCCTCAGCCCCAGCCTCAGCCCTCGCCGCAGCGGCCGCCCCGGCGGGCAGCCGCACCCCAGCCGCCGGCGCCTCAGCAGCCTGTACGTCACCAGCCGGTGCCTCAGCCGCCCGCCCCGGAGCCTCCTGCTCGGCCGCGGCAGGACCGCCCGGCGCCCGCGCGACCCGCGCAGGAGCGGCGAGCCCCGGAGCAGCCGATGCGCGAGCGTCCGGCTCCCCAGCGCCCAGCGCCCCAGCGTCCGGCCCCTCAGCGCCCGGCGCCTGAGCAGCCTCAGCCGGGTCAGGGCGGCCAGGACCCGTGGGGTCGCCGTCAGGAGCCGCCGCAGCGCCGCTCACGTGGCTACGACGATCGCTATGACGACCGCCGCAACGAGAACCACGACGAGTTCGCCGACCGCCGATACCGGCGCGACAGCAGCTACTCGGACTACCCGGGCCAACAGCAGCCGAGCCCGCCGCGCGCACCGCGCCCGGCGCCCCGGCCCGCGCCCCAACCGGCACCCCAGCCGGCACCCGCACCCGCGCCGCCGCCCGCGCCGAGCCGACAGTCCGGCCGCCCCGCGGGGCAGCAGCCCGAGACGTACGATCCCTACTCCTTCGAGTCCTACGGTCCGCGGGACCGGCGCCGCGACCGGACCGAGCCCCCTGCCCCGGCCCCTGCTCCTGCCCCGCCCGCGCCCGACGCGCAGCCGCGCCGACGTCAGCGGGAGCAGGGCTACGACGAGCCGGCCTACGCGGGACACGAGCAGGGCTACGACCAGGGCTATGACCAGGCGTACGCGCAGGGCTACGACTACGACGAGGCCTACGACCGCGGCTACGACGAGCGCTACGACGACGCCTACGACCGGCCCGCCGGAGGCGACCGCCTGGACCGGGACGGAGCGTTCCACGAGTCCTCCGGAGCGGCCATCGTGGTGCACATCACGCTGGTGATCCTCGCGATCTGGCTGACCTGGGCCTACGGAACTTCGGTCATCTGACAGGTTCGAAGCAGGTCAACCCGCCGAAACTCCCACCTTGCCGTAAGGTCTGCTGACCTGATGAGGGATAATGGACGTGCAATGCGCGCTCCGAGGCCATCCGGCAGGTGAGCGCCGACACGCGAGACACGGAAGAAGGTGCCGCATGGCGGCGATGAAGCCGCGGACGGGAGACGGTCCGCTGGAGGTCACCAAGGAAGGTCGGGGCATCGTGATGCGCGTCCCGCTCGAGGGTGGTGGCCGGTTGGTCGTCGAACTGAACGCCGAAGAGGCCGCCGCGCTCGGCGAAGAGATCAAAGGTCTTGGGCTGAACGCGTAGATGACCACAACGCTGCCGTCACAGGTCACGCCGCCCATCTTCACGCTCAACCCGCTCGGTCCGGAGAGTCTCGATGCCGAGATCATCGCGCTGCCGGTCATCCCGGGCGAGGATGCGTTGGTCATCGGTCCTGGTGCCGCCGACCTCGGCGACCACCACGACCTCCTGGGTCACCTCGAGTTCGAAGGTGCCACCGGCAGTGCCGGTGAGGTGACGACGTACGCCGTCACCGGCTCCGGCACCCTGCGACAGATCCTCCTGATCGGTGTCGGTGCGCAACGTCGCGACGACTTCCGGCGGGCGGGGGCCGCGCTGGCTCGCGCCGTGCGGGATCGGTCCGATGTGGTCACGACCATTCCGGCGGCCGATCCGGAGGTCGGGCTGGAGCCGTTCGTGGCCGGCGCGACGCTGGGGTCCTTCCTTTTCCACTGGCGCTCCGAGGGTGCGCCGTGGAAACCGGTGGAGACGATCACTCTGGCCGACCTCGGCGATGACCAGGCGGCAGCGTTGGACCGGGCCCAAGCGATCGCGCGCGCCAGCTGGCGCGCGCGGTTCTTCTCCTCGGTCCCGAGCAACTTGAAGAACCCGGCCTGGCTCGCAGAGCAGGCCAACACCCTGGGGGCCGAGACCGGCCTGAAGGTCACCGTCTGGGACGAGGACCAGCTCGCGGCGGAGGGCTTCGGGGGCATCGTCGCGGTCGGCCAGGGGTCGGCGACCCCGCCCAGGCTGATCCGGCTCGACTACACGCCCCGCAAGGCGGGACGGAAGACTCCGACGGTGGTGCTGGTCGGCAAGGGCATCACCTTCGACACCGGCGGGCTCAACATCAAGCCCGGCGACGGCATGGTCAACATGAAGCGCGACATGACCGGCGGCGCGGTGGTGCTCGCGGTGATGTCGGCGCTGGCCGAGATCGGCTGCCCGGTCAAGGTGGTCGGCCTCATCGCCTCAGCGGAGAACGCCATCTCCGGCTCGGCGCTGCGCCCCGGCGACGTGATCACCCACTACGGCGGTCGCACCTCCGAGGTCACCAACACCGACGCGGAGGGCCGCCTAGTGCTGGCCGACGCGATGGCGTACGCGGTGGACAAGCTCAAACCGGCCGCCCTGGTCGACATCGCCACTCTGACCGGCGCGATGCGAGTGGCGCTCGGTCAGACGATGGCCGGCTACTTCGCCGACGACGACGCGCTGGCCACGCTGCTGGCCGAGGCATCCGATGTCTCCGGCGAGACGCTGTGGCGGATGCCGTTGGTCGCCGACTACGAGGACAAGCTCTCCTCGAAGGTCGCCGACGCCGACAACGCCCCCGGTGGGCCCGGAGCCATCACCGCCGCGCTCTTCGTGCACCACTTCACCGGTGGCATCCCGTGGGCCCACATCGACGTCGCCTGCGGCGACGCCTACGCCGACGTCCACGAACTCACTCCCGGCCCCACCGGTTTTGGTGCCCGGGTCCTCCTCAGCTGGCTGGCGAGCGCCGACCCGCTCTCCGGCGTCGGTTCCTGACGAGACGTCACCCGCGTCGGCCGAGAGGTCACGTACGTCGGTCGAGATGGCACTCGAGTGCCGCCTCGGCCGACGGGAGTGACGCTTCGGCTAGGACTTTCGGGCTAGCAGGAGGCCGTCGCCCACCGGGAGCAGCAGCGGGATCAGGCCGTCGTTGTCGGCGACCTGCTGGTTGAGCTCGCGGATGGTGGCGGTCTCCTCGTCGCGTACGGACGGGTCGGCCACGCGGTCGTGCCACAGCGCGTTGTCGAAGGCGACGACGCCGCCGGGACGGAGCAGACGCAGCGCTTCCTTGAGGTAGGCCGAGTATTCGGTCTTGTCGCCGTCGACGAACACCAGGTCGTAGTGGTTGTCGGTGAGCCGGGGGAGTACGTCGAGGGCGGCGCCGGCGATGCACCGCGCCTGCCGCTGGCCGAAACCGGCCTCGGTGAAGCTCTGGCGGGCCAGCCGCTGGTGCTCGGTCTCGATGTCGACGGTGGTCAGGACCCCCTCGGGGCGCATGCCGCGCAGCAGCCACAGCCCGGAGACACCGGTGCCGGTGCCGACCTCGACGACGTTCTTGGCGTCGAGGACCGAGGCGAGGAAGCGCAGCGCCGCTCCGCCACCAGGCCCGATCGGGGCGACACCGACCTCCTCGGCCCGGGATCGGGCGGCTGCGAGGAGGTCGTCCTCACCGACGAACTCGTCGGCGTAGGTCCAACTTGCGGTCGAGACAGGGCTGGTCACACCGCAAAACCTAACCTGTTTCGCGTAACGGTGCGGGAACGCCTGATCCAACTTGTGCGTTGGAAGAGCACAGGAAGAGGAAAAATAGGAGCCTCACAGGCAACTCTCAGCCCTTCCGGTACCAGGGGATCTACCGTAGGAGATGTCAGCGATCAGCGAGACAGACGACAGGAGCACCATGACCGCCGAACCCACGCAGGCCCCGACCGTAGAGCCGGGTGTTCCGACGTGGGACGAGATCGTGGAGAAGCACTCCGACCGGGTCTACCGGCTCGCTTACCGTCTCACCGGCAACCGCCACGACGCGGAGGACCTCACCCAAGAGGTCTTCGTGCGCGTATTCCGCTCTCTCGACACCTACAGCCCCGGCACCTTCGAGGGCTGGCTGCACCGGATCACCACCAACCTCTTCCTCGACCAGGCCCGTCGTAAGCAGCGGATCCGCTTCGATGCCCTCTCCGACGAGCGCGCCTCGCGCTTGACGAGCAGCGGCCCGACGCCGGACGTGGCCTACACCGACCAGCGCTTCGATGACGACATCGAGCGCGCGCTGGCTACGCTGCCGCCCGACTTCCGGGCTGCGGTCGTGCTCTGTGACGTGGAGGGGCTCTCCTACGAGGAGATCTCCGAGATCCTCGGTGCCAAGCTCGGCACCGTCCGCTCGCGTATCCACCGCGGCCGGGCGATGCTCCGTGACAATCTCGCCCACCGCGCCCCGCGCGGCGGACGACTGCGTCACTCCGGGCCCAAGGTGTTGTGGGGCGGGGCTTCATGAGTCTTCTGGGCAACCACCTCGGCGCGCGCATCAGCGCCCTTCTCGACGGACAGCTCCCCGCAGCAGACGAGGAGCGCGCCTGGGCGCACGTACACGAGTGCTGCGCCTGCCGCCGCGCCGTGGAGCGTGAGGGCTGGCTCAAGCGACGCCTGGCCGGCCTCAGCGTCGACCCCGGAGTCACCGCACCGGCCGACCTGAAGGGCTCGCTCCGCGGCGGCGCCCTGGCCGCCGCCTCGATGTGGCCTGCCGACGACCTCGATGAGGCCTACTCCGACCCCCGGTCGATGCGGCGTACGTTGGTGATGGTCGCCGCCGGTGGCGGCGCCGTCGGTGCCGCCGTCTTCGGCATGTTCACCTTCGCTGCCGCGCCCGCCGACGCGCCGGTCCCCAGGAACCTCCCGGTCACCGCGGTCACCCAGGTCCCGGGCGCCCCGGGCGCTCCCGTCGTCGCCCACGTACGCCGCTGATCGAAGCGCCCGGCGACACGACACGAGACCCGGGCTGCCGATAGTTGGGGCGAGTGGGAAGAATGGGTGTCGTGACGCAGGAACCACAAGACGACCAGTCGCGGCCGATCTCCCGTTGGGCGCCACCGTCCGACGTGCCTTCGGCCGGGCAGTCGTCCCCTGACGACCTTGTCGACGACGAGCGGGATACGGCCGAGGTGCCGTTGCCGGGCATGCCGAGACCCGCTGTCGCGCCGGTTCCGGCCGCCGACACCGCTCCGCTGCCGCCCATGGTGCCGCCTCCGCCGGGCGGCTCCCTGCCGGGGTTCGATGGCCCGCCTGCGCCACCACCCTCGTCACCGGCCCGGCCCGACTCCTCACAGCGCCGCCGCATTCCCGGCCCGATCTGGGCGCTCGCGGCAGCCGTCGCGTTCCTGCTCGGTGTGCTCGGAGGCTATGCGGGTGGCGTACTCGAGGACCAGGACGACATGTCCAGCCTGGCCGGCGGGGGCCTCGACCCGGGCTCGATCGAGACCGACGCGCCCTTGGAGGGCGACGACGCCAGCATCGTGAAGGTGGCCGCGACGCTGCTGCCCTCGACGGTCCAGATCTTCGCTGAGTACCAGGGCGTGGAGGATGCCGCGACCGGCTCCGGTTTCGTCTTCGACCGCAACGGCCACGTGGTGACCAACAACCACGTGGTCGCCGACGCGGCCAAGGCCAAGGGCAGCATCGAGGTGGTCGACCACAAGGGCCGCCGCTACAAGGCCGATGTGATCGGGCGCAGTGCCGTCTACGACCTCGCTGTCCTCGACGTGCCGGAGGTCAAGGAGCTCGAGCCGGCCTCGCTCGGCAGCACGTCACGGCTGCGGATCGGTGAGGGCGTCGTCGCCATCGGGTCGCCGCTGGGCCTCAGCTCCACGGTGACCTCGGGCATCGTCAGTGCGCTCCAGCGCCCGGTGAGCACCGGGCAGACCGAGGACGACACCTCCTACATCAACGCCGTCCAGACCGACGCGGCGATCAACCCCGGCAACTCCGGTGGTCCGCTGGTCAACCTCGTCGGCCAGGTCATCGGGGTCAACTCGGCCATCGCCACCGCAGGTGGAGGAGAGGGCGGCGAGGGCGGCAGCATCGGCGTCGGCTTCGCGATCCCGATCGACCAGGTCAAGGTGACCGCCGCCCAGATCCTGAAGACCGGCAAGGCGACCTACCCGATCGTCGGAGCCTCCGTCGACGTGCAGGCCGTCGACCACAACGGAGCGCTGATCTCGGTGGTCGAGGCCGGATCGCCGGCCGCCGCCGGTGGGCTCAAGGACGGCGACCGGGTCACCAAGGTCGGAGACGTCACCGTCACCGACGGGATCGGCATGATCGTCGCCATCCGTGCTCACCAGCCGGGGGAGACGGTCGAGTTCACGGTGATGCGCAACGGCGCCCGCCACGAGCTCAAGATCAAGCTCGACGCGCAGACCGAGAACCTCGCCTAGACGCCACGCTCCGCCGCGACCAGCTCCCGCACCGCCGGGGCGATCTCGGCGCCGAGGCGCTCGGTGAGGGCGGGGTCGTCGCCTCCGATCAGGTAGGCGGAGAAGCCGTGCTCCAAGGTGAGTCCGGCGAGATCCTCGACCCATTGGTCCGCCGGTCCGTCGAGCAGACCGCGGCTGGCCGGCTGGAGTGAGACGTTCATGATGTTGAGAAGGCGGCGTACGTCGTCGGGCGAGCGGCCCGCGGAAACGGCCGCCTCGTCGATGCGGCCGTTGAGGCCGGGAACCGCGTCCGGGCCACCCTCGAGGTACTCCAGCGTGGGCAGCCACCCATCGGCGTACGCACCGGTCAGGGCCAGCATCCTGGGCTTGTAGGAGCCCACCCAGATCGGGATGTCGTGGGCGGGGGCCGGGCCGCGCTTGACCCCGTCGGCGACGTAGTGGTCCCCGCGGAAGTGGACGCCGCCGGGGCTGTCGGTGTCCCACACCTCCCGGATGATGCCGATCGCCTCGCGTAGCGCGTCGACCCCCGCACCGGCGCCGAGCCGGCGACCACCCATCGCGGCGATCCCATCCCAGAACGCTCCGGCGCCGAGTCCGAGCTCGATACGGCCACCGCTCAGCCGGTCGAGGGATGCGACCGCACGGGCGAGCGTCGCGGGCGGACGCAGCGGCAGGGACAGGACGTTGCCCGCCAGGTGGATGCGCTCGGTGCGCGCAGCGGCGTACGAGATCAGGGTCCAGGCGTCGAGGAGCGCCGGTTGGTAGGGGTGGTCCTGGAAGGTGACCAGGTCCAGGCCAGCTCGGTCGGCGGTGACGGCGAGGTCAACGACGCGTTGCGGCGTCCGCGAGCTGGGGGTGACGAAGGTGCCGAAGAGTAGGTCGTGTCCGTAGTCGCTCATGCGTCCTCCGCCGGGTCGTTGTCCGAGTTGTTCGAGTTGATGTGTGGTGCGATGTTGAAGTTGTCGCGGAACAGGTTCTGGGGGTCGTGGCGTCGCTTGATCTCACGCAGCCGCTCCAGAGCCGAAGAGCCGAAGGCGTCGGCCAGCCGGTCCGGATCCGTGTCGGTCTCGAAGCTGAGATAGAGCCCGTCGAGATGGTTGCGCACGCCGTCCCAGGCAGCGTCGAGCGCACGCGGGTTCCCGCCGAGCGCGGTCACCTGGAAGGCCGCATCGCGATGCGGGAACGCGGTCGAGCCGGGGTCCACCTCGGCGATCGCCCCGCCCATGGTGCGCAGCTGGAAGAACTGCACACCGCCCGTACGCAGCATGGCGGCCGCGTCGCGCGCGAACTCCGGAGTGAGGGCGCCG
This sequence comes from Nocardioides sp. NPDC023903, assembly GCF_040639295.1. Lineage (NCBI taxonomy): Bacteria > Bacillati > Actinomycetota > Actinomycetes > Propionibacteriales > Nocardioidaceae > Nocardioides > Nocardioides sp. NPDC023903. Next base: position 190,505 of record NZ_JBEZZS010000003.1, read on the forward strand.
ATCAGGCCCGAGTGCGAGTGCGGTTCACCGTGGCCGTGGTGCCCGTCGCTGCCGACGTCCGGCGCCTGGTTCATGACGTCGGTGTAGCGGGCCAGCACCACCTGCTGCTGAACGAGCCTGCCGAGGCCGGCGAACGGGTTGAGCCGTTCGACGATGGTCTCGGGGTCGGGGGAGTCGACCAGCCCGTAGAGCTGGAGGACCGACCCTTCCGGCCGCGGCGGGCCCGTCACCAGGAACACCGTTGTGTCGCGAGGCGCGGAGGTAGCGAGCTCGCCGAAGCGGAGCAGCGCCGCCTCGAGGTCGGGAACGAGCAGCATCAGCTGGGCCGAACCGACCTCGGCGACCTCGTGGGCCTCGAGCTCGAAGGCGGTGACCACGCCGAAGTTGGCCCCGGCACCGCGTACGCCCCAGAACAGGTCGGCGTTCTCGGTCGCGCTCGCGCGGACCATCGACCCGTCGGCGAGCACCATCTCGACCGCGACCAGATGGTCGATGGTCAGCCCGTGCTCGCGCGAGAGGAATCCGATGCCGCCGGCGGTCGCCAGACCACCGACGCCGACCCCGCCGTAGTCGCCGGAGCCGATCGCCCAGCCGTACGCGTCCAGGGCAGCGGCCACCTGCTTCCAGGTGGCGCCGGGACCGATGCGGACCCGGCGCCGAGCCGGATCGATCACCTCGATCCGGCTCATGGCGCTCAGGTCGATGACGATCCCGCCGTCATTCGTCGAGCGCCCACTCACCCCGTGTCCGCCACTGCGGATCCCGAGGGGCAGATGCGTGTGCCGGCGGGCGAAGCCGAGCGCGTCGGAGACCTCCGCCGGCGTACGCGGCCGCAGCACCAGCCCCGGGCTGCCGCCGCGCAGGTAGGTCGAGCGTACGCCGCGATAGCCCGGGTCGCCCGGCTCGACCGCGCCGGCCGCCAGGGTCTCCGGGACCTCGTCGTAGGCGATCCCCGGCCGGCGCAGTGCGCGCACCGCCGCGGGCCGACGGGGCCGGCCCGAAGCCGGGCCGCCGAGCTCGGCGAGCAGGCCGGCGACCCGGTCGACCTCGGCCTCGGTCGTGGCTGGGACGACCACCGCACGGCCGCCGCCATTCAGCTCATCGGTCGAGGTCAGCAAGGTCAGCGACTCGGCGGTCGTCCTCGCGGGAGCGACGATCCAGGTCGAAGCGTCGGTGGGCAAGCGGGTGCCAGCGATCTGGTCGAGGCTCTGTCGCGCCTTCTCCGCAACCTGTGGGAACCACCCGTCAGTTGCAGAGGGGTCCGCCACGTCCGCCGCCTGGATGCCGACCCCGACCTGGATCGCCTTGGTGCTCCCGAGCAGCCAGGTGGCAACGGTCCATGGGTCGTCGGCGCCGGGTTCGACCACGACCAGGTCCAGGCCGCCCTCCTCGGCCCGCCGGGCCAGCGCGACCAGCCGGTCCGGGGCGAGGGCGACATCGAGACCGACGCCCAGTTCGATCGTCATTCACATCCTCCAATACGCGGCGAAGAAGATCGTATGTTAAACAGACGATTGGTTCAACCGCAGGAATTGATAGGATGTTCCCGTGACCACGAACGCATGCGAGCAGACCGATACCGACCTCGGCTGGAGCCTCGGCACCCTGCTGCGCGGCTACCGGGAGCACGTCAACGCCGCGATCGGTGAGTTCCCGCACGGGCAGCGCGGCTACGAGACGATGTGCTCGGTCGTCCGGGGTGACCAGCCCAGCCAGCTCGCACTGGCCACCCACCTGGGCATCGACCGCACGGTGATGACCTACCTCGTCGACGACCTGGTCGAGGCCGGACTGGTCGAGCGCCGCCCCAACCCCGCCGACCGTCGCCAGCGCCAGGTGGTCGCGACCGAGGCCGGCGCGGAGGCCGTCGCCGCGCTGTGTCGCCAGGTCGCCGCAGCCGAGGCAGGTGTGCTCGCTGGTCTGGAGCCCGAGGAGCGCAGCACGCTGCGGCACCTGCTCCGGAAAGCGACCGGCGCCGCCCCCGCGCACACTCCGGAGGCCTGCGCGGTGGTCACCGGCGAGGACCGCAAGGCGTGAAAAGACGCGAAGAGCTGCTCGGCAGCATGCCTGGCAGCTCTTCGCGTTGTTGTGGGGAAGGTTTTAGTTGTGGGGGTTGAGGGTGCTTTGACTCAAGAAGCGTCCGGCGTGGCGGCGGGCGCAGCAGGCTCGGCCTCGACGAACGGGTGGTCGGCCACAAAGGCCTTGGTCTGCGAGTACATGTCATCGATGAACTTCTCGAGGACGCTGGACTCAACGCGCCACTGGCCGCGCCCGCCGATCTTGATGGCGGGGAGCTCACCACGGCGGACAAGGGCATAGACCTGTGCGCTCGAGGTGTTGAGCACCTCGGCGACGTCGGCAAGAGTCAGGAAGCGGGGGGTACCAGACATAAGGATCAGTCTCCCAGACTCTGCAAGCGGCCGTAAACCATCGCGCCAACCTGTTAGTCCGCATTAGGTACTGTTGCGCTGCTTTGTGGATGCGTGGTGGGTGAACCGTGAAGCAGAGACGCGCTATGCGGCGAACAGCAGATACAACCCACCAACAGTGAAGCCGACCATCGTGAGCAGAAGCGGGATCTGCCCGGTCACGAGGTGCTGCGGCGGAAGCACCTGGAGCGCCCGGATGTGGGCCGACCAGACTCCCAGCACGTGTCCGGTGATCACCGCGGCCACCTTGATGACGGCCAGCAGCGTGGCGTGGAAGGCGAAGAAGTAGGAGACCGGCAGGTCCGCGGTTCCGAACCAGTCGCTTCCGTTTCCGAGCGGATCCGAGGCGTTGCGCAGCGTTGCCAGCCCACTCTCCCAGAAGTAGCTGAGGTAGTGGGCCACGACGTAGCCGACGATGATCGGCACGAGCGAGGGCGCCAGCTCGGCGGGAAGCGCCCGACGAGGCACGTCACCGACGCCGGTCAGCATCGTCCCGGCGCAGTAGAACCCGGCCACGAGCAGCGGGAACGCGATCAGCGCGACGTTGCTGATCAGGTAGGCGGTGGCACCCGACATCTCCGGGTTCTGCACGAACTGCAGCCATGGTGGCGACTCCCGGTAGGAGTCGTAGACGATGGTGCCGAAGAGCACCGAGACGACCGCGACCAGGCCCGGAGTCGGGCGCAGGGTGTCCAGGTTGCCGAGCGGGGTCCGCAGGACCAGGTTGCCGGCCTGCGTACGTCCCCACACCGACAGCCGCGCGGTCAGCGACGAGTAGACCTCGAACGGGTCGCAGCGTTCCAGGAACTCCTCGCCGAAGAGCACGCCGCCGAGGATCATCACGGCCAGGTAGACGGCCAGCCAGAGGCGTACGGGGCCGAGGTAGTTGTTCTCCGGGTAGACCAGCTCGAGCCAGGCGAAGGCGAGCAGCGTGAACGCCGCCGGCCAGTAGCCGAGACGCTCGGGCAGTCGCAGCGGCGGATCGCCGGCACCGCGAAGCCAGGTCAGCCCGGCCACGATCGTGCGGGCCGGGCTGATCGCCCTCCAGACCCGTCCGAAGAGGAGCGAGAACGGGACGAGGCCGACCCACAGCCAGACGTACGTCATCCCGAAGATGGGGTTGTTGGCGTTGTCGGAGCCGGCGAAGGCGACCAGCACGAAGTAGGCGAAGATCAGCAGCCCGACGACGCGCCACAGTGCGGTCCAGGCGGCGGAGTCGACGACACGCCCGAGACGGGGCACCGGCCAGCCGCGTGGGTTCCGTACGCCCACCACCTGGCCCTCGGCGGCGCGCTTGGTGGTCAGCACCAGCAGCCCGAAGGAGACAAGGAGGGCGAGGACCGCGCCCGCGATGACGTACTCGAGCGGCAGTGGGAGGTCCTGACGACCGCCCACGCCGTGGGTGAGGATCACTTGACCTCGAGGGTGACGATGGTCTTGCCGAGGGTGTGTGACTCCACCTCGTACTGACCGGGGATCTCGAACGCGCCCAGGCTGATCCGCGTGGTGCCCACGCCGTAGGCGGCGGACTGCTCCGGGTCGGAGTGCACGTGGATCTCGCCGGCGGCGTCGGCGGTCACGTCGAGCTCGACTCCGTGGCCGACGGGGACGTCGATCTGGGTTCCGTGGGGGTCGACCGAGTCACCGGAGAAGTTGATCTCGACGACCACCGGGTCGCTGTCGTTGCTGGGCTCGGTGGCGACGTCGTTTCCGCAGGCTGTCGCGATGCACGCGATCCCGCAGATTGCTGCCACGACCGCGATGATCCGGGCCGTGAGGCGCATTGCTTCCCCGTTTCGTGGACTAAGTTCAAGCTGGCGCCTGCCACAATCGCACATGAACCAAAGAGGGGGCTGAGAGGGCATGAGTGATCGGCTGAAGGCACGGGACGTGGCCTTTCTGGACGGGGAGACGCTGTCCGTTCCGCACCAGGTGGCGAGCATCGAACTGATCGAGCCGAAGGCTGAGGGCTTCGACTACGGCGCCTTCCTCGAGCACGTCGAGGACCGGCTCTCCTTCGTGCCCCGCTACCGCCAACGGGTCCGTGTCGTTCCCGGTCGCATCGCCTACCCTGTCTGGGCGGACGACGACCGGTTCGACCTCACCTACCACGTACGCCGCTCCGCGCTGCCCCGTCCGGGCTCGATGGATCAGCTCCTCGATCTCGCCGGACGGATCGTCTCCCGGCCCCTTGACCGCTCCCGGCCGCTGTGGGAGCTGTACGTCATCGAGGGGCTGGCTGGTGACCGGGTCGCGCTGATCACCAAGACGCACCAGGCGCTGGTGGACGGCGCCGAGACCGTCGACCTGGTCCAGCTGCTGCTCGACGACAAGCCCGAGGTCGGGCCGGTCGTGCCCGACCTGTGGGAGCCGCCGGAGCCGCAGTCGAGCGCGCGCCTGGTAGCGGGCGCGGTCTTCGAGGCGGTCACCTCGGTCAGCGGCCTGACCGACACGGCGCGCAGCCTCGGCGGCTTCGCCCTGGGGCGGGTCACCGGTGTCGCCAAGGATGTCCAGAACGCGGGCACCGGCATCGCCCGGGCGCTCACCCGCCGGGCTCCGGAGCGGCCGACGCCGCTCAACGGGCCCCTCTCCCAGCAGCGGCTCGTCGTCACTCTGCAGGCCGATCTCGCCGACTTCCGCCGCATCCGGGACACCCACGGCGGCACCGTCAACGACGTCATCCTCGCCGCCGTCACCGGCGGCCTGCGCGACTGGCTGATGACCCGGCAGCAGTCCCTGGCCGGCGTACGCCAGGTGCCGGCGCTGGTGCCGGTCTCGGTGATCGACGAGGAGCTCGACCCGACCCAGCTCGGCTCCGCGGTGGCGCCCCACTTCGTGGTGCTCCCGGTCGCGGAGCCGTCGCCGGTGGTCCGTCTGCACCAGGTGTCCTACTCGTTCGAGCAGCACAACGCCCACGCTCGCACGGTCAGCGCGCAGCGGCTGGCCGGGATCAGCGGCTTCGCCCCGGCGACCTTCCACGTGGTCGGCTCCCGGGTGGCCGCCGAGAGCGAGCACGACTACCTGCTCTCGGTGTGCAACGTGCCCGGTCCGCAGGAGCCGCGCTATGCGGCCGGCTCCCGGCTGGTGGCCTCCTATCCGATCCATCCGCTGGCCGAGGGGCACACCCTCGCGATCGGGGTGACCTCCTACGACGGCCAGGTCTTCTTCGCGATCACCGCCGACCGCGACCTGGTGCCCGACGCGTCGCTGGTCGGACAGTGCATCAGCGAGGCCCTCGACGAGCTGCTCGACACCGCCTCCGGACGCCGCTTCCGCGCGCCCCGGGGTCTGCGCGTGGTCAAGAACTCGGGCGAGTGAGGCAGAATCCCACCGTGACCCGCATCTACGTACCCGCCACGCTCGAGCTCCTCGCTGACTGGTACGCCAAGGGGGAGCTGCCCGGCACCGCCGACGGCTACGCGGCCCCCGACGACAGCGAAGAGGCCGAGTACGCCGCCCTGATGAGCGCCGCCGACGACTCGGCGGCGCTCCTGGCAGGCCCGGGACGCAGGGTCGTGGTCGTCGTCGACGCTCCGGCCGCGCTGGGTGACCAGGTGGTGCCGCTCAAGCTCGTCGCTGCCGTCCACGCCGACCTGGCCGACCGGCCTGCCGACGCCGACCCCGACGAGGACCTGGGCTGGTTCGCGACCCAGGAGATCCCGCAGCTCATCGGGTGATCGACGCCGGCCCCGGCTCAGGCCGGGCTCACCTCTCGTTCCACCAGGTCTCGGTGTCGACGCCCTGGTAGGGCGGGACGGTGACGGTGCGGGCGCCGGCCTTGCCGCCGATGATCACGGTGCGGTGGCTGACGTTGTTGGACCGGGTGGTCTCGTAGAGATTGCCGTCCGGGTTGACGGTGACCTTGATCCGGTAGGTGCCGTTCTTGACCTTGGAGAGGTCGAAGGCCTGGGTCTGCGACTGGTCGTAGGTGTCGCCCCAGCCGGACGGCAGGCTCTCCCGCAGCCAGAGCGCGGACTTGGAGCCGCACGCCGACTCCAGGCCGGTCTGCCCCGGCCGCAGCGTCGCTCCGGGCACGGTCAGGTCCACCGGGTCGGTGGGCACCAGGCACCAGGACTGCTTGCCGCTGGTCGAGACGACCTTGTCCTTGGCGTCGACCAGCTCGTACTTCGCGAAGTCGAGGAAGTGCCAGTGGTTGTGCTCCGGCGCCTCGTGGAACTCCATGGTGCCGGTGCGCTTCATCCCGACCTGCTTACCGTCGCGGTAGAACATCTGATAGGCGTCCATCACCGGAGAAGTGCCGCGACGGAAGCCCTCGACGATCATCGGAGCCGGTCCGGCGTTCCACTCGTTGGCGGCGAAGTTGAGGCGATCGGTGCCGCCCTCGTCGACCGCGGTCGAGATCTGCCAGGCGGGCACGGAGACGAGGTCGGGCAGGCTGCTCTTCTTCGGCTTGCCGTGCGACGTACCTCCTGCGCCGCCGCCTAGCGGGAGTCGTCCGCGGCCGTCCTCGGCGCCGTCCATCGACTCTCGCGGCACCACGGTGCGTGCGCCCTGGTCCTCATCGACTCCATGGGCCGAGTGCGTGCTCATCTCGCCCTCGCCGTCGCCCTCACAGCCGCCCTCGGGGCACCCGTCGACGATGACCAGGTTCTGCTTGGCACTGCGGCTGGCCTTCGGCAGACCGAGGAAGTCGGCGACGGGCTTGCTGACGCTCATCGTCATGGTGAGTGCGGTCTCGCCCTTGGTCTCGAACTCGAGGTCGGAGACGGTCGGGACCGCCATGCCCCGCTCGATCCCGTACAGGACGCCCTTGGTGAACCAGTTGCCGCCGCAGAACTCCGGGTAGACCGGTCCGGTGGCGCCGTCGGTCTGCACCCGCTGCCGGTCGTAGCCGCCGGGGCACAGCGGTCGGCTCTCGTCGAGGATCACCTTGCCGGCCTTGTTCTTGAGGGTGACCCGAAGGCCGTCCTTGAAGCCCTTCATCCCGTCGACGATCGAGGCGGGTGCGGTCGTGGTCGTGCGCTTCTTGCCCCGGATGATGGTCTTGGTCAGCTTGACCGGCTTGTCGTAGGCCGTGTGGCTGGCGCGGAACTCGAAGGCCGCGTCATAGGCGGCCAGCCAGACCGACGGCTCCACGTACGCCACCCCGTCGTAGGACGCCACCTCGACGGTGTCGGCGGCGGCGACGAGCTTCAACGTTCCCTTGCCGGTGGTGCCGCTCGCGGCACCGTAGTTCGCCGTCACCGTCGTGGTGACGACGAGTGCAGCTGCGACCAGCCCGATGCCGGCTGAGACCAGCTGCCGGACGCGAGTGCGAGGTTTGACCATCGAGATCCCCTTATAACGGCCTTGGATCCTCCCGATCCGAGGCGCCGAGTGGCCGGCAATCTAGTGCCCGCCGCATATGGGGACGGTTGGTTTCCTGGTCTGGTTGCACCAGATCGGTGAGATCAGCGAGAAAGGTACGCCGCGCCGACCGCCTGCTCGAGGTCGAAGGCCTTGAGCATCAGCTCCTCGACGTACTCCTCGAGCTTGGCCCCGACCAGCGGCACGGGCACCTTGATGTTCAGTCGCACGCTCTCGGTGGTGCGTCCGTCGGACTCGGTCAGCGAGATGTTGCCGCGCAGGGTGGCCAGGCCGCCGGGGACGGTGATGTCGACGACGGCGACGGTGTCGGAGGACCAGACCTCGTTCTGATGAACGGTGAGGTCGCCGGAGACGATGCGCTTCGCGAAGGAGGGTACGCCGACTGTCGACTGCACCCGGTCGATCCGGACCTCCCGCGGCGCACCGCCGATGGTCACCCGGCGACGGAGCGCTCCCTGGGCGTCGGCGACCCGCTCGCGGAAGCCCGGATCAGCCAGCATCGCGGACACCTCGCCCATGCGGGCGTCGTAGACGAGCTCGTGCTGAAGGGTCGTCGTCATTGCCGAATCCTTTGGGCTCTTCTGCGGGTTGGGATGGGGGATGAGGAGGCTCAGGCGGCGAGCCAGCGGGTGCCTACCTCATGCTCCTTCTCGAGCGCCTTCTTGAAGATCGAGAGGATGAGATCCTCCAGCTTTCCGCTGACCAGGGGCACATTCACCGTAGCGGTCAGGGTGACCGTCTCGATGGTCTTCGTGCCGTTCTCGGCCACGCGTGCGACGCCGGAGAGCGAGCCCGGCTTGCCCGGAAGGGTGACCTTGAGGTCGCCGGAGGTGAAGTCGGCCGACCAGATTTCGTCCTGGTGCACCTCGATGGTGTCGCCGACGAACTTCTTCGCGAACCCGGGCACGCCGCTCACCTTCTGCTCGTAGCGGATGCTCACCGTCGAACCGGTGATCGCCACGCTCCTGGACAGCGCGTGCTGGGCGTCGCAGACCTGCTCGCGGAACGCCGCGTCGGCGAGCATCCCGGAGACGGCTGCGATCGGGGCGTCGTAGGCCAGATCGACCGACAGCTTTTTGCTCATAACCACACATCATGACGCCTAGTGCGGCCAGAGTCATCAGCGGAGCCGCCGAGAGAACGGACACATTCTGGGAGTATGCTCTTTACCCCCAGGCCTGCGGCAGGTCGTGAGCCTATGACTCACATCGGCGATTCCTTCGGATCCAGCCGCCTACTCGGAGCCCTCCCGGGATACCGTGACAGGTGTGTCAACGGAGACGCATATCAAACCTGTCCAAGCTCAGCAGAACGTCCTGCAGAACCGCCTGCCGAGCACCACCTACTTCCGCCACGTGGCTCCCGAGGAGCTCACCGGCCGCAGCGAGGCTGATCTCGCCGGCGCGGTGGGATCCCATCTGGCGCTGGCAGCGAGCCGCCCGCAGGGCACCGCCGCCGTGCGCATCCTCACCCCGACCACCGCCGCAGACGGTTGGTCCGCCGGAGGCCGCAGCGTCGTCGAGATCGTCGTCGACGACATGCCCTACCTCGTGGACTCGGTCAAGACCGAGCTCTACCGTCGTGGCCTCGACGTACATCTCGTCGTCCACCCCGTCATCGACGTCGCCCGTGACGTGACCGGTGCGCTCGAGGGGGTGAACGAAGGCGACATCAGCGAGTCCTGGATGCACATCGAGATCGACCGTCTCGCCCCCGACGCCGCCAAGGAGATCGTCTCGGGGCTAGAGGGAGTCCTCGAGGACGTACGCGAGGTCGTCGAGGACGAGCCGAGGCTGCACCGCCGGCTGGCAGAGATCGCGGCCGGCCTGCGCTACACCCCGCCCAACAGCGTGCCGCGCGAGGAGGCCTCCGAGGCCGCCGAGCTGCTGGCCTGGCTGGCCGAGGACCACTTCCTGCTGACCGGTTACCGCGAGTACCGCCTCGACGGCGACTACCTGCGCGGTCGCTCCGGCACCGGGCTGGGCATCCTGCGCGCCGACCCGCCGCAGGCCCCCGACCACGGCAAGATGCCGCCCAAGGTTGCTGCCCACGCCCGCGACAAGGTCATGCTCGTCCTGGCCAAGGCCAACTCACGCTCGACCGTCGGGGAGCCCGCCTACCTCGACCACGTCGGCATCAAGATCTTCAACGGCGCCGGTGAGGTGACGGGGGAGCACCGCTTCCTCGGCCTGTTCACCACGAAGGCGGCTCGCCAGTCGGTGACCCGGATCCCGGTCGTACGCGGCAAGGTCGCCGCGGTCCTCGACCACACCGGCTACGACGCCCGCAGCCACACCGGCAAGGCGATGCTCGACGCGATGGAGACCTACCCGCGCGAAGAGCTCTTCCACGCCTCCACCGAGGAGCTGATGGACCTCGCCGAGGCCGCGCTGGGAGCGATCGAGCGTCGCATCCTGCGGGTGGCCGTCCGCCCCGACACGTACGGCCGCTACGTCTCGGTGCTCGTCTCGCTCCCGCGTGACCGTTACAACACGACGGTCCGCGAGCGGTTCTCGAAGGTGCTCCTCGATGCCCTCGGCGGCACGGACCTGGAGTTCACCGTACGCATCAGCGAGTCGACCACCGCCCGGGTGCACTTCGTGGTCCACGGCACCACTGAGTCGCTGGGCAAGGCCCTGGATACCCCAGGGCTGGTCGACAGCCTCGAGTCGCGGCTGCGCAAGGCCGCGCGGAGCTGGCGCGACGACCTGGTCAGCGCAGTCATCGCCCATGCGGGCGAGGACGGCGCGGCCCGGCTCTCGCACGTGCTCGACGCGTTCCCGGAGGCCTACAAGGAGGACTTCGACGCCGACACCGGCGCCGCCGACCTGACCCGGCTCGAGATGCTCTCGCACCAGGGTGAGGCGGTCGACTTCTCCTTCTACAAGGACCCGGAGAGCGCCGGCGGCTTCCGGATCAAGATCTACCGCACCGGTGGCCCGCTCTCGCTGTCCCTGATGCTCCCGATCCTGTCCTCGTTCGGCTTCGAGGTCACCGACGAGCGGCCCTACGACCTCGAGGGCGTCGGCACGTCCGGGTCGGAGGAGTGGTTCATCTACGACTTCGGCCTCGCCTACGCCGGCACCCCGGTCGGCACGCCGACCCAGCTGGTCGCCGCGCTGCACCAGGCCTGGTCCGGCCGCAGCGAGGTCGACGGGCTGAACGCGCTCGTCCTGGCCGGTCTCGACCACGGTCAGGTGACGCTGTTGCGTGCCTACGGTCGCTACCTGCGTCAGGCCGGCACGCCCAACTCGTTCCAGACGATCGCGGGCGCGCTGTGCACCAACCCGGGCATCGCCCGGCAGATCGTGGAGCTGTTCGAGACCCGTTTCGACCCCTCGCTCACCACGCGTGACGAGACGAAGCGGGCCGAGGCGATCATCGAGGCTCTCGATGACGTCGCGAGCCTGGACCAGGACCGGATCCTGCGCAGCTACGTCACCACGATCCTGGCGACGACGCGGACGAACTACTACCGCGGGCGGAACTACCTCGCGCTCAAGTTCGACCCGCAACAGCTCCCCGACCTGCCGCTGCCGCGGCCGGCGTACGAGATCTTCGTCTACTCGCCCGATGTCGAGGGCGTGCACCTGCGCTTCGACGCCGTGGCCCGTGGCGGGCTGCGGTGGAGCGACCGGCGCGACGACTTCCGCACCGAGGTGCTCGGGCTGGCGAAGGCGCAGCAGGTCAAGAACACCGTGATCGTGCCGGGTGGCGCGAAGGGTGGCTTCGTCCCCAAGGGCGTGGCCGGTCCGGATGCGTACGTCACGTTCCTGCGTGGCCTGCTCGACGTCACCGACAATCGGGTGGACGGCGAGATCGTGCCGCCGGCCGACGTGGTGCGCCACGACCGCGACGACTCCTACCTGGTCGTCGCCGCCGACAAGGGCACTGCGACGTTCTCCGACCTGGCCAACTCGGTCGCGGCGGAGTACGACTTCTGGCTCGGCGACGCGTTCGCCTCCGGCGGCTCGGCGGGCTATGACCACAAGGCCATGGGCATCACCTCGCGTGGCGCCTGGGTCTCGGTGCAGCACCACTTCAAGCGGCTCGGCATCGACCCGCAGACCGACGAGATCACCGCGGTCGGCGTCGGGGACATGTCCGGTGATGTCTTCGGCAACGGCATGCTGCGCTCGGATCGCATCCGGCTCGTGGCCGCCTTCGACCACCGGCACATCTTCATCGACCCCACGCCCGACGCGGCGGTGGGTTTCCAGGAGCGGAAGCGTCTCTTCGAGATGCCTCGGTCCACCTGGGAGTCCTACGACACCTCACTGATCTCGGCAGGCGGCGGCGTGTGGTCGCGGCAGCTGAAGTGGGTGCCGATCAGCCCCGAGGTGCGACAGGCGCTCGGTCTGGCGACCGACGTCAAGCGGCTCACCCCGCAGGAGCTGATCAGCGCGATCCTGCGCGCGCCGGTCGACCTGCTGTGGAACGGCGGAATCGGGACGTACGTCAAGGCGTCCAGCGAGACCGACGCCGACGCCGGTGACCACGCCAACGACGGCGTCCGGGTGGACGCCGCCGAGCTGCGGGCACGGGTCGTCGGTGAGGGCGGAAACCTGGGCATCACCCAGGCCGGCCGCGTCGAGTTCGCCCGCAAGGGTGGGCTGATCAACACCGACGCGATCGACAACTCCGCCGGTGTCGACACCTCAGACCACGAGGTCAACCTCAAGATCCTGCTGGAGCGAGAGGTACGCGCGGGCTCGCTGACGCTGGCCGCGCGTGACGAGCTCCTCGAGGAGATGACCGACGAGGTCGCCGCGCTGGTGCTGGCCGACAACGAGGCTCACAACGTGACCCTGACCCGCGCGGTGGCCTCGGCCCCGCAGCTCCTGGAGGCTCACGAGCGCCAGATCGCGGAGTGGGTCACGGCCGGCCTGCTCGACCGCGACGTGGAGGGCCTACCCTCCGCGGCCGAGGTCGCGCGCCGTCTGGAGGCGGGGGAGGGCCTGACCGCCCCCGAGCTGGCTGTCGTGCTCGCCTGGACCAAGATCGAGCGCCGGCGCGAGCTGGTCGCCGAGGGCGTACCCGACCCCGCCGCGGACCCGGAGATGACGAAGCGCCTGGTGGCGTACTTCCCGACCGCGATCCGCGAGCGGTTCCCCGAGGCCATCCTGGATCACCCGCTGCGGTGGGAGATCTGGGCGACCTCGGCGGTCAACGAGGAGGTCAACCTCGCGTTCGGGAGGCTCGACGCGCCGTCACGGTGAGCACTGTGCCGGCGAGCAGGAGCGAGATGCCGAGCGCGGCGAACACCCACGACGGGCCGCCGGTATCGGGCAGCGAGCTCTGAGGTGAGGTTTCCGTCGGCGGTCCCGGGTTCGGGGCCGTCGGCGGATTCTCATTTCCGCCCGGGATCGGCATGTCGGTCGGGTCCGGTGTCGGTGTCGGATCCGGAGTCGGGTCCGGGGTCGGCGTCGGGTCCGGTGTCGGGGTGGGGTCCGGCGTAGGAGTCGGGTCCGGTGTCGGGCTCGGCGAGGGGACCTCGTCGACCCTGAAGTCCTGTCCGCCCCGGATCTCGCCGGCCGAGGTGATCGTGACCGTACGCGAGGCCTCACCCACGACGCGCATCCCATCGGGTGCGGTGACGGTGATGGTGTAGTCGCCGGGCGGAAGGTCCTCGACGAGGTAGGCGCCCGCGTCGTCGGTGGTGGCGGTCACCGGCCCGTCGGGCCCGTCGACGGTGATGGTGACCCCGGCGACCGGGTCTCCGGTGGAGGCGTCGGTGACCCGCCCGGCGATCGTGCCGGGGCGGGTGAGGTCGAAGTCGACCCCGGTCACGTCGGTCGTCGCCACGGTGACCGGCCGCGTGGTGGCGCCCGTGTAGCCCTCGGGCGCGTCGATCTCGGCGGTGTAGTCGCCGGGCGGCACCCCGTCCAGCGAGTAGTTGCCGTCGCCGTCGGTGACGGTGGTGATCGGGTCGCCGCCGCCGGCGGGGACCAGGCGCACCTGCACGCCGCCGAGCCCGCTGCCGCCGCCGGTCACGGTGCCCGAGACGCTGGCCAGCTGGTTGACCACGAAGTCCTGGTCGGTGACCGGGGTGTCGTCGATGGTGATGTCGGAGCGGGTCGTCCCGTCGGGGCCCGCGGTGTAGCCGTCGGGCACCGTCAGGGTCACCGAGTAGCCCGTGCCGACCGCGTTGTCGTCGAAGAGATAGCTGCCGTCGGTGCCGGTGGTCGTGGTCGCGGTGGTCCCGTCGGGCCGGTTGAGCGTCACGGTCGCGCCCGGGACCGGAGCACCGGCGTCGTCGCGTACGGTCCCGCTGATGGCCTGCGGGATCACCTGCCGCACCTCGAAGTCGGCCCGCGAGGCGGGGTCGCCGTCCTCGCCGCGGTTGCTCACGGTCGCCTCGGTCTGCCCGACCGTCGCACACCCGTCGGGCTGAGTCAGCCGGACGGTGTAGCCGTCCTGGGTGGCGAACTCGCCGAAGGAGTAGGTGCCGTCGGCGGCGGGGCTGGTGGTGGCCAGCGTCTCCCCGTAGGGCGAGACGAGGGTGAGCACCGAGCTCTCGACCGGGCAGGACCCGGAGGTGGACACGTCGGAGACCATGCCGCCGATCGGCCGCGCCCTGCTCACGAACCAGGTCTGGTAGACCGGGAACCCCGCCCGACGGGTGAAGACGAAGGTCAGGCTGGTGAGCCGGATGTCGGGCTCGTACCAGCCGCTGGCGCCGTTGGTGTCAGTGGCGGTCGGGTTGCCGGTCAACGTCGAGGTGGCCGGGTTCCAGGTCGGCTGGTCGGCGCCGCCGGCGTAGTTGAACGAACCCTGGAACCACGAGGAGATCTCCGCGGCCGGGACGGCCTCGCCGTTCTCGTCGGTCGCCTGGACCTGGACCTGGTCGGAGTCGACGTCACCGAGCACGAACGCCCAGCCGGTGTCGGGCGTGGGGTTCTCGAAGGCGTACGTCGTGGTCGAGGCGCCGGTCGGGGTGTCGGCCTTCGGGCGCAGGTTGATGTAGGCCGACCCGCGGCTCGAGCCGTACTTCGCTCCCGGAGGCGTGCTGGCGTCGAGGAACGTGCTCGCGCCGCTGGGAAGGGCGACGTTGGCCCGGGAGTCGCTGGCCATCTGGGCCACGGGGAAGCCCGTCGACCGCTGGGTCATCGTCGTGGAGTAGTCGTTGGACGTCCCCGAGATGGGCGCCCACTCGGCCCACAAGTCGGTCACGGCATGAGCCGGTCCCGGAGACAGCACCGTGACGAACACTCCGGCCAGAAGTGCCAACGCCAGACAGGCCCGGTTGAACATGGGAGGGGATCCTTTGCTTCCGAGGAGCAAAACGTTGCCTTGGGGGACTTTGAGAAGGTTAGCCCTGCGAAACCGGATTTTTACGCTCTGAAGCGCGTGTGTGGCCGAGGTTGTCGTCGTTCGAGCCCAGCCGCTGCCAGTCCGCAGGGCGCGGGATCGACCGCACCGAGCGGGCGAGCGTGGGGATGAGAGCGGCGAGAGCGACTAGCGCGGTGACCGCGAGGACGGCGGTGGTGCCGTCGGTGACGGCGAGCAGCGCCCCGGCCAGCGCGGGCGCGAGCGGGATCGAGAGCATCGAGACGAACTGGGCTGCCGACTGGACGCGCCCGACCAGCTCCGGAGGGGTGATCGCCATCCGGTACGCCGCGACGCCGGCGTTGCCTGCGGGGTTGAGGAAGAGCCCGACGGAGACGGCCAGGGCCATCACGGCGGGGTGTGTCCAGAACGCGAGAGGGATGGAGAGCGGCACGAAGCTCCACGCGACCAGGGCGGTGAGGCGGCCTGTCGGGATCCTGTCGATGAGCCAGGGAGCCACCAGCGCGCCGAGGATCCCGCATGCTCCGATCGCGGCCTCTGCCAACCCGATCTGCCAGGCCGGGAACCCGGCTTCGATCAGCCGCAGCAGGGCCATGAAGAAGAGCGCGTTGACGGCGAGGTTGGCGGCGGGCCCGAAGAAGAGCAGCGTACGCAGGAACGGCTGCCGCCAGCTGTAGCGCAGCCCTGCGACCAGGTCGGCCGATGCCTTCTCGCGAGGCGCGCGAGCGAGGACCGGCGGTGCCGAGAGGTCTGCCCGAACGCGCCCGAGGAGCAGCCAGCCGGCGGCGTACGCGATGGCGTTTCCGGCGAACGGCGCCCAGCGGGTGAAGCCGAGCAGCACGCCGCCGAGCGGCCCGCCGAGCAGGCCGGCGATGTGCTGGCGCGCCTGCTGCTGGGAGAGGGCGGTCGGGAGGTCGTCTGCCGCGACGACCGATCTGATCGCCGAGTTCTCGGCGGGGAGGAAGAGCCCGTTGAGCGCTCCGGTGAGGAGGGCGACGAGGAGCAGGTGAGGGAGGGTGAGCGAGCCGAGGATCCCGGCGATGGCCAGCGAGGCGTACAGGACGGTGCCCGAGCCGTGGGCGAACCGCATGATCCGCAGCCGGTGGCGGCGGTCGGCGATCACCCCGGCGGGCAGCAGCATCCCCACCATCCCGATGAGGTGGATCGCCTCGGCGGCGGCTGCCCAGAAGGCGGATCCGGTCATCGCGTAGGCGACCAGGGGCATCGCGAAGAGGCTCACCCGGGTCCCGAGCTCGGCGACGGTGGCACCGATCCACAGGGCGGTGAAGTCGTGGTTGCGGGCGAGCTCGCGGTAGGAGGGCATACCCGCACCATAGGGTGCGCAAGTTATGTTGCGCAATATGTCTTGCGGAATTCTGTAGACTGCGGCCATGGCTACGTACGACGACCCGCGGATCCTGCGGGCGATCGCCCACCCGACTCGCAACCGGGTGCTGCACGAGCTGTCGGCAGCGGGATCACTCCGCGCCGCGGATGTCGCGCAGCGCACCGGCATCCCGGCCAACCAGGCCAGCTTCCACCTCCGGCAGCTGGCGAAGTACGGCCTGGTGGAGGTCGACCCCGACGCCGGCCGGGACAAACGCGACCGTGTCTGGCGGCTCACCGACGACGACATCACCATCAGCCCCAGAGACATGGTCCAGCAGCCGGGAGGTGAGGCGGCGTACACGGTGTTCCAGCGCAGCTCTGTCGCCTGGGGCCACCATCTGGTCGACGAGGCCTTCAAGGTCCCTCCGGAGACCGAGGACGACCCCGCCAAGCGGTACGTGTCGGAGTCGTCCCTGCGGCTGACCAGCGACGAGGCCGTCCAGCTGCAGCAGGAGCTGACCCAGGTCGTCGCGCGCTACCGCGAGACCGGCCGCCAGCCATCCGGCGAGGAGCGGGACCTCTACTCGGTCTACCAGATCGTCCAGCCGATGCCGGACCTTGCCGGTGAGGTCGATCCGGAGGCAGCGACGTGAGTCATGTCTCAACGGCCGCCTCAGGCCTCCTCCTACTCGCGAGTCACCGAGAAGTTGGTTTAGCGTCCGAAGTCGCGCCCACCCCAGGACGCCAGTAGGGAGATAGACGAACGATGAGCACGAGCCAGATCGCCGAGAAGCGCGAGGTCCGCGAAGCCAACCGAGTCGAGGGCCACAACGCCCGGTCCTGGCTCCTGGTCTCCGCGATGCGTACGGAGATTTTCGATGACGCCCAGCTGAGCCGAGCCGACCAGATCATCCTCGACATGGAGGACGCGATCGACACCTCGCTCAAGTCGCAGGCGCGCGAGAACGTGACCAGCTGGCTCAAGGGTGGCGGCCGTGCCTGGGTACGCATCAACGACTGGACCACCGAGGACTGGAGCGAGGACATCGCGGCGCTGGCCGGGATCGAGACGCTCGCCGGTGTGATGCTCGCGAAGACCGAGTCGCCGGACCAGGTGACCGACACGTTCCAGCGGCTGGGTGGCAAGACCCCGGTGATCCCGCTGCTCGAGTCGGCGTTGGGGATCGAGGACGCCGCGACGATCGCGCGCGCCCGCGGCGCCTACCGGCTCGCCTTCGGCTCCGGCGACTACCGCCGCGACACGGGCGCGGAGAACGACCCGCTCGCGATGGCCTACCCGCGGACCAAGCTCGTCCTGGCCTCGCGGATCGGCGACCTGCCCGGCCCGATCGACGGCCCGACGGTGGGCAGCAGCCACCCGCTGCTGCGTGAGCAGTCGGCCGACGGCGTGGCGATGGGTATGACCGGCAAGCTCTGCCTCGACATCGAGCAGCCGTCGGTGATCAACGAGTCGTTCAGCCCGTCCCCGTCCGACGTGACCTGGGCCCACGAGTTCCTCCAGAAGTTCGAGGAGGGCGGCCGCGTGATCCGCGACGGCAGCGACAAGCCGCGTCTGGCTCGCGCCGAGACGATCAAGCGCCGCGCCGAGCTGTTCAAGATCAAGCCGGACACTGCGGCCTACGACGCCCCTGCCTCGGGGCCGAGCGTCTACTGATCGACGCCGACTCGGCGCTCTGGGGTGGGACAGACGCGCCGGGTCGGCACGGCTCGGCTAGCGTTGACGTCGTGGATCTGCAGCAGCGCATCAATGACCGGGCCGGTGAGATTCTTCTGTTCGCCGTCACCCCGCCGAGGGTGACGACGGCGCCCGAGAGGGTGCAGCAGATCGCGGAGGTCACGCTCGAGCGGATCCGGCCCCTCGATGTCGACGGGCTGATCCTCTACGACATCGACGACGAGTCCGACCGCAACCCCGAGGAGCGGCCGTTCCCATTCGTACGCACCCTCGACCCCGCCGAGTTCCTCGAGCGCAACCTCGCCGGTCTCGATGTGCCGGCCGTCGTCTACCGGGCCACCGGGAAGTACGACGAGCCGACGCTGCGCGACTGGGTCAAGACCCAGGACCCGGCCAAGGCGCTGTCGGTCTTCGTCGGCGCCTCCTCGGGTGAGAAGCGGGTCGCCACCAGCCTGCGCCGCGCCCAGCAGATCCGGAACGAGGCCAACCCCGACCTGCTCCTCGGCGCCGTCGCGATCCCCGAGCGACACACGGCCAAGGGCGACGAGCACCTTCGGCTGATCGCCAAGCAGGAGGCGGGCTGCTCCTACTTCGTCACCCAGGTCGTCTACGACGTCAACGCCGCCAAGAACCTCGTCTCCGACTACCGCTACGAGTGCGAGACCCGTGGCCTCCAGCCGGTGCCGATCGTGTTCACCTTCTCCGTCTGCGGCTCGATGAAGACCCTCGAGTTCCTCCGCTGGCTCGGCGTCGACGTACCGCGCTGGATCGAGAACGAGCTGCGCCACGCCACCGACACCCTCGACGCCTCGCTCGAGCAGGCCGAGGCGACGGCGATCGAGCTGATGTCCTTCTGCCGTCAGCTCGGCGTGCCGTTCGGCATCAACATCGAGTCCGTCTCGATCCGCAAGGTCGAGATCGAGGCCTCCGTACGTCTCGCCGAGCGGCTCCGCGGCAAGCTCGCCCGCTGACTCACAGCCCCGTGCGCATCGCCCACAGCTCGGGGAACAGGATGATGTCGAGCTGCTTGCGCAGGTAGGAGACCCCGCTGGTCCCGCCGGTGCCGACCTTGAAGCCGATGATCCGTTCGACGGTGGTCACGTGCCGGAACCGCCAGACCCGGAAGGCGGTCTCGAGGTCGGTGAGCTCCTCGCCGAGCTCGTAGAGGTCCCAGTGCTTCTCCGGGTCCTGGTAGACCTCGCGCCAGGCGGCCTCGACGGCGTCGGAGGCGGCGTACTCCTGCTTCCAGTCCCGGTCGAGGTGGTCGGGCGGGATGTCGAAGCCGCGCCGGGCCAGCAGCCGCAGCGACTCGTCGTAGAGAGACGGACGTCCGTACGCCGCCAGCACATCCTGCTCGTGCGGCCGGCCCTCGTGCACGCGAAGCGTGTAGGCGGCCTTGTTGCCGAGCGCGAACTCGATGCAGCGGTACTGCCACGACTGGAAGCCGGAGCCGGTGGCCAGGTAGGGGCGGAACTTGTCGTACTCGGTCGGGGTCAGCGTCGAGAGGACGTCCCAGGCGTGCACGAGCTGCTCCATGATCCGGGAGACCCGGGCCAGCCCCTTGAACGCCGGACGCACCGCATCCTCGGCGAGGAGTCGCTGCGCCTCGGTCAGCTCGTGCAGCGCGAGCTTCATCCACAGCTCCATCGCCTGGTGCTGCACGATGAAGAGCATCTCGTTGTGGTCGCCCGAGAGTGGGTTCTGCGCGCCGAGCACCTCCGGCAGGTGGAGGTAGTCGGAGTAGTCCATCGGAAGGTCCTGCGTGCTGCTCATGTGACTGCTCCTCGGGTCCAGAAGCGCTCGTCGCGCCATTCGTCGTTGTCCATCACCGAGACCAAGTGGTCGACGGCGTCCCACACGTCGACGTAGCGGGTGTAGAGCGGGGTGACGCCGAAGCGCAGGATGTCTGGCTGGGTTGAATTTCTGGGCCCTGCGCGGAAGTCGCCGATCACGCCACGCTCGATGAGCGCCTGCACGATCGCGTACGCCCCGTCGCCGGCGACGCTCAGGGACAGCTGGCTGCCCCGCTGCGAGTCGTCCAGCGGGGACTCGATCGTGAACCCGGGAACCCGGGACGCGACGAGGTGGGCGAAGAGCCGGGTCAGCGCGAGCGACTTCTCCCGGAGCGCCTCGAGACCGCCGTACGTCTCGGCCGCCAGCAGCGTGTCGACACCGCACTCCAGGGCGGAGATGCCGATGACGGCGGGGGTGCCGGACAGGTAGCGCGAGACGCCCTCCGCCGGCCGGTAGCCCGGCGACATCTCGAACGGCGCCGCGTGACCCATCCAGCCCGACAGCGGCTGCTCGAACCGGTCGACGTGGCGCGGGTTGACCCACAGGAACGCCGGCGAGCCGGGGCCGCCGTTGAGGAACTTGTAGCCGCAGCCGATCGCGAAGTCGGCGTCAGCGCCTCGAAGGTCGACCGGCACCGCCCCGGCCGAGTGGCACAGGTCCCAGACGGCGAGGACGCCGTGCTCGTGCGCGAGCGCGGTCACCGAGGCCATCGAGTGCAGGTAGCCGGTGCGGTAGTTGACCTCGGTCAGCATCAGCACCGCGGTCCGGTCGAGCAGCCCCTCGATCTCGTCGGGCGAGTCGACCAGCACCAGCTCGTAGCCACGCTCGCGGCACAGCGAGGAGGCGATGTAGAGGTCGGTCGGGAAGTTGCTGCGCTCGCTGACCACGACCCGGCGATCAGGTGAGTCGGCCGAGGCGATCGAGAGCGCCGAGGCGAGGACCTTGTAGACGTTGAGCGAGGTCGAGTCGGCGACCACGACCTCGCCCTGACCTGCGCCGACGAGCCGGGCGACCTTGTCGCCGACGCGCTGGGGGAGGGTGATCCAGGAGGCGGTGTTCCAGGACTCGATCAGTCCCTGCCCCCACTCCTGGGTGACCACCTCGGCCACCCGGCCGGCGGTGGCGCGGGGGAGCGCCCCCAGCGAGTTGCCGTCGAGGTAGATCGTCTTCTCGGGCAGGTCGAAGAGGTCCCGCAGCGGGGCCAGCGGGTCGGCCTGGTCGAGAGCGACCGCATCGTCGCGGTTCATTCGTTGATCTCCTTGATCGGCCTGAGCACGGCCCGCACGGGCGCGGCGTCGGCGGTGGTGAGCTTGAGAGGGAGCGCGATCAGCTCGTAGTCGCCCGCGGGCACCTCGTCGAGCAGCAGGTTCTCCAGGATGCGTACGTCATGACGGTGCGTCGCGAAGTGGGCAGGGAGATCCTTCGAGGAGGACGGGTCCAGGCTGGCCGCGTCGGTCCCGACCAGCCGCACCCCGTGGGCGGCCAGGAGGTCGATCAATGCGGGGTCGAGGGCGCAGAAGTCCTCGTCCCAGGTCGCCGGCTGGGTGGCGTACGTCCGGAACAGCACGCGCGGCGGCAGGTCGGTGACGTCGATGTCGTCGACGGTGACCAGCGGACGTACCCCCGACACGTCGACCACGCGGCACGGACCGAGGAACGGCTCCAGCGGCATCTCGCCGGCGGGCGTGCCGCCGTCGGTGAAGTGCAGCGGAGCGTCCGCGTGCGCGCCGACGTGGGCCGACAGGGTCAGCTCGGCGACGTTGACCGGGCAGCCGGGGCCGATCCGGAACGTCCAGCCGACCTCGGTGGCATGGTCGCCGGGGAAGACCGGCGAGGATGCGTGGACCGGTGGAGAGATGTCCCAGAGCTGCGCCATGGCGCCAGGATAGGCCGCCCTCCGGCGGGGTCGGTCAGGCGGTGAAGAACTCGGTGGCGACCGGAGCCAAGGCGTCGGCCTTGACCATGTGGTTCTGCCCATCCAGAACGACGTAGCGGCCGTCGGGAACGGCCTTGGAGATGGCCTGCTGGGCGTTGGTCATGTAGGTCGGGCTCTTGCTCCCTGCCACGTTCAGCACCGGAACCTTCACGCGCTCGTAGTAGTTCCGCGGAAGCGGCAGACCCTGCTCGAACGGCAGCACGATCGAGAAGTCGTACGGCAGAGTGTGCGCGACAGCCGACAGCTTCTTGAACGCCGGTGTCAGCCGCATGACCTTGACCGCAACCCATGGCATCCCGACGGTCCGCAGGAACAGCTCGACGGCCGCGGCCCGGCGGCCGCTCTCGACCAGCTTCTCGACCCTGTCCCCCAGATCGGCGTCATTGGGCTCATGGGTGTCATCGAGGATGAACGGGGCCTCGTAGGCGAGGATCGCGTCGATCGAAAGCTCCGCACGCGCCGCCTCCAGCGCCAGCGCGGCGCCCGAGCTCTGACCGAGCAGGTAGGCATGACCGCCTGCGGCCTCGATCACGGCCCCGAGGTCGGCGACCTCCTGCTCGACGGCCTCCGCCGTTCCTGGCGTGGCCGGTTCGGCGATGGTGCTCTCGCCGCGCCCTCGGCGGTCGTAGCGGTAGACGGTGAACTTGTCCGACAGCGCCGCCGCAAGGTCCTTCGACGGACCCATGTCGCGGTAGCAGAGCGCTCCGTCGACAAGCACGAGCGCCGGTCCCGAGCCGGTGACCTCGTAGGCGATGGTCGAGCCGTCGGCGGAGGTGGTGGTCTTGGTGGTCATGGCATTGCTCCTGATCCAGCGGTGGTCGAGCCCCTTGAGACCCGGTTGATACTTACGCGTCGGACGGGACCTCGTCGCTTCGACACGCGGCCGCACGTTTCTCCAGAAGCTCCTGTTCCCCGGCGTTGGTGGTCAACGACGCCGCCTCCTCGAACGCCGCCGCTGCCTCGAGGTGCCGCCCGGCGCGGTGCAGCAGGTCACCACGTACGCCGGCGGGCAGATGCGACCCCGGAAGCGCGCCGTCGGGGAGGGCCGCCAGAATGGCCAGCCCGGCATCGGGACCGAAAGCACGCCCGTGCGCCACCGCGCGGTTGACCTCGATGATGGCGCCCGGGACGCCGGTCGCGAGCATGTCGTAGAGGCGCGCGATCTCGGCCCAGTCGGTGTCCTCGGCCCGCCGGGCGCGGCCGTGGCACGCGGCGATCATCGCCTGCACCAGGTAGCTCCCGCCGGGGGTGCCGGAGGAGGCGAGCGCCGTCGCCCGGTCGACCGCGGCCAGGCCACGCCGCAACAGCAGCTGGTCCCAGCGGGTCCGGTCCTGGTCCTCGAGCAGCATCGGGTGTCCCTCGGCGTCGGCCCGGGCCGCGAGCCGTGACCCCTGGATCTCCAGCAGCCCCTGCAGCGCCTGCGCGTCGGGATCGGCCGGGGCGTGCGCGGCCAGCATCCGGGCCAGCCGCATCCCCTCCAGGCACAGCTCGGGCCGGGTCCACGACGGCCCCGATGTCGCCGCGTAGCCCTCGTTGAAGACCAGGTAGATCGTCTGCATCACGTCGCGCAGTCGTGCCGTCCGCTCCTCGCCGGTGGGCAGCTCGAACGACGCCCCGACCTCGGCGAGGGTGCGCTTCGCCCGCGAGATCCGCTGCCCGACGGCCGACTCCTTGGCGAAGTAGGCCCGCGCGATCTCGGCGGTCGTCAGCCCGCCGACCAGCCGCAGCGTCAGCACCGTACGGGAGTCGGGGGCCAGCACCGGATGGCAGGAGAGGAACATCAGCCGCAGCACATCGTCCTCGATGTGGTCCACCGCGGCAGCCAGGTCAGGCATCTCACCCTCCTCCAGTTCGTGGCCCAGCAGGGCGACCTTGCGGCGCAGCACCTCGTCACGGCGGAACCCGTCGATCGCGCGCCGCTTCGCGATCGACATCAGCCACGCCCCGGGGTTGCGAGGGATGCCCTCGTGCGGCCACTGCTCCAGCGCCGCGACGAGGGCATCCTGGGCGAGGTCCTCGGCCAGGTCGAGGTCGTGCGTCATCCGCGCCAGACCGGCGAGGAGACGTACGGCCTCGTTGCGCCAGACCGCGACGATCGCGTCTTCGGTGGGCGAGCTCATTCAGCCGGGGTCGGCGGACCGAACAGCGGCCGCATCTCCACGGCCACGTCCTGCCCGGGCCACAGCTCCTCGTGGAGCTGGATCATCCGGCGACCGAGCTCGATGGCCTCGTCGGGCGAGCGGACCTCGAAGAGCGAGAACCCACCGGCGACCTCCTTGGCCTCGGCGAAGGGCCCGTCGATGTGGGTCACCTCCCCGGCGGTCAGCCGGATCTCCACCGCGGGACCGAGCCCGTCGGCGTCGAGCAGGATGCCGTCGGCGTACTGCTGCTTGATCTCGGCCTCCACCGCCTCGATCAGCGCGGCCGGGGGCGGCCCGGCCTCGGGGTCCATCTTCACGAACATCATGTAGCGCATCGGCTTCTCCTTGCGTGTCGGCGTCGCGTCCGTTGCGCGTCGTCGCCTACGCGTCGAGAAGAGCCTGCCGCTTTCGACACGCCAGCACCAGAGATTTGGGTACGTGTTGCCCTAGGACGCCTTCGGCTTCTTCTTCTTGTTCTCCTCGGCCTCATCGGGGACCTCCTCGCCACGCGACTTCTTCGCGTCGGCGACGGAGCGCTGCAGTGCGGCGAGCAGGTCGACGACCTCGCCGGAGGTCTTGGTGGAGGTGGGGGTCCGCTCGACCTCGCCGCCCTCGATCTTGGCCTTCACCATCTCCTCGACGGCGCCGGCGTAGTCGTCGGAGAACTCCTCGGGGTGGAAGTCGCCCGCGAGCGTCTCGACGAGCATGTTGGCCATCTTGATCTCGGAGTCCTTGATCTCGCCGGCCTCGACCTTGAAGTCGGGCACCCGGATCTCGTCGGGCCACATCATCGTCTGCAGCACGATCACGTCGCCGTTGTCGGTCGGCCGCACCCTCAGCGCCGCGACCGTGGTGCGCTGCCTCAGCGCGACGGTCACCAGCGCGACCCGGTCGGCCTCGAGCAGGGCCTGGCGCAGCAGCGCGTAGGGCTTGACCCCGGTGTTCTCCGGCTCCAGGTAGTAGCTCTTCTCGAAGAGCATCGGGTCGATCTGGTCGCTCGGTACGAACTTCTCCACCGCGATCTCGCGCGAGGAGGTCGTCGGCAGGTTGGCGAAGTCGTCGTCGGTGAGCACGACCATCTCGCCGTCCTCGGTCTCATAGCCCTTCGCGATCTCGGAGTAGGGCACCTCCTCGCCGTCGATCGAACAGATCCGCTGATAGCGGATCCGGCCACCGTCGGCCTGGTGCACCTGACGGAAGGAGACGTCGTGGGACTCCGTCGCCGAATAGAGCTTCACGGGCACGCTGACCAGCCCGAACGAGACCGCGCCCTTCCAGATCGCACGCATGGTGGCTTCCCTCCGCAACGGCAACAACTTGCCCAGTATCTGCCGGATTCCGCTTTCTCGGTACCCCTTAACCCCACGAGTCACACGGCGAGCGAGAGGAATGCACGGGCCAGATCTGCCCGGCGCATCGACTTGGTGGAGGCAAGATGGACGCATGCGTCCCATGCTCGCCACCCCTGGCGCCCACGTTCCGCCGGGGGAGGAGTGGGTCCATGAGGTCAAGTGGGACGGGATCCGGCTCCTCGGCGACAGCCCGGAAGGACGTACGCAGACCCGGCTGACCACACGCAACGACAACGACGCGACTCCCGCCTGGCCCGAGATCGCGACCGGCCCGGCGCGTGACGTGCTCGTCGACGGCGAGGTGATCGCGCTCAACGAGGCCGGGCTGCCCGACTTCCGGGTGCTGATGGACCGGATGCACCTCCGCGATGCCCGCAAGGCGGCGCGGTTCGCGGAGCGGATCCCCGCGACGTACATGGTCTTCGATCTTCTCCGTCTCGACGGGCGGCTGCTCATCGAGGAGACCTGGGCGGAGCGCCGCAAGATCCTCGAGGCCGTCCATGCCGACGGCGACCTGGGGTCGTGGCAGGTGCCGGCGACGTACGAGGACGGCCGGATGATCCACGAGGTGACGCGGGCGCAGGGCCTGGAGGGGATCGTGTCCAAGCGGCGCCGCAGCCGCTACCGGCCGGGGGAGCGGAGCAAGGACTGGATCAAGCTGGCCCACCGCTACCGGGCCTCGCTCGTGGTCGGCGGCTGGCGACCCGAGGTGGGCACCGAGGGCGGCACCGAGCGTCTCGGCGCCCTGCTCGTCGGGCAGCCGACGACCGACGGACTGGTCTACCGCGGGCGGGTCGGCAGCGGGATCACCGGCAAGCGAGCCCAGCGGCTCGGGGAGCTGCTCCGCGAGACCGGCCGGAACCCCTTCGCCGGGCCCGACGTGGATCCCGACGGGGGAGTGCCGTCGCTGGACGTTCGCGGCACCCACTGGGTCGAGCCTCTCCTCGTGGTCGAGGTGGAGACCCACGGCACCGCCGTCGCGGCGGCGAGCTACAAGGGCCGGCTGCGGCAGCCGAGCTTCATCGGCATCAGGGACGACGTCTCACCGGAGGATCTGTGATGGTCGAACGAGAAGAGGTACGCGTCGAGGTCGACGGCAGGGTCCTGACCCTGACCAGTCTCAGCAAGGTGCTCTATCCGCGTACGGGCATGACGAAGGGCGAGGTGCTCAACTACTACGCCCAGGTCGCGCCGGCGCTCCTGCCCCAGCTCCAGGACAGGGCTGTGACGAGGATCCGCTGGCCCCACGGCATCGGCGACATGTCGTTCTTCGAGAAGAACGCACCGGCCGGCACCCCCAGCTGGGTCCGCACCGTCATCGTCCCGACAACGGGATCCCGAACCGCCGACCACAGGGAGGGAACACTCACCTTTCCGATCCTCGACAGCCTCGCCGCGCTCACCTGGGCCGCGAACCTCTCCGCGCTGGAGCTGCACGTCCATCAGTGGACGGTCGGCGCCGACGGCACCCCGGCCGGCGCGAACCGGATCGTGATCGACCTCGACCCCGGCGAGCCGGCCGGTCTGCAGGAGTGCTGTGAGGTTGCGCTGCTCGTACGAGAGGCGCTCGGCGCCCGTGACCTCGCCGCGACCCCGGTGCTCAGCGGGAGCAAGGGCGTGCACCTGTACGCGGCCCTGCCGGAGCCCGTCGAGCCGGACGTCGCCACGGCGCTGGCCAAGGAGATCGCCGAGGAGCTTCAGAAGGCCCACCCGCGCAAGGTCACCGCGACGATGACCAAAAGCCGCAGGTCAGGCAAGGTTTTCCTGGACTGGTCGCAGAACTCGGGATCGAAGACGACGATCTGTCCCTACTCGCTGCGAGGCAAAGCGACGCCGACGGTCGCCGCCCCGGTCACCTGGGACGAGGTCTCCGAAGGGGCCGAGGATCCGCTCGGTATCGACCAGCTGGGACCTAACGATGTGATCACGCGCTTATCTGAAAGGGGGGATCTCTTCACAAGCCCTACGGGGCTGTAACTATTGTTCTCTTCATGTCGAACTCCGTGCTTGTCGTAGAAGACCAAGAGGACATCGCTGCTCCCCTGGTGCGCACGCTCCAGCGTGAGGGCTATGACGTCACCTGGGTCGACTCCGGCAAGAAGGCGCTGGAGCTCCTGGCACCTCCGTACGACGCCGAGCTGGTGCTGCTCGACCTGGGCCTTCCGGACATGGACGGGCTCGAGGTCTGCAAGGCCGCACGCGACAACGGCTACGAGGGCGGGATCATGATCCTCACCGCCCGTGACGCCGAGATCGACCTGGTCGTCGGGCTCGACGCCGGTGCCGACGACTACCTGGCCAAGCCGTTCGCGCTGGCCGTCCTCCAGGCGCGGGTCCGCGCCCTCCTGCGCCGCTCGGGTCCGGTCGAGCCCGGCGCCGACGACGACGCCCTGCGCATCGACGTCGCTGCCCACCGGGTCTACGCCGGCGAGCGTGAGGTGACCCTGACCGGCAAGGAGTTCGCGCTCCTGGCCGTCCTGGCCGCCTCCCGCGACAAGGTCGTCTCCCGCGACCGGCTGATGGCCGAGGTCTGGGACGAGAACTGGTACGGCTCGACCAAGACGCTCGACGTCACCGTCGGACGCCTTCGCCAGAAGCTCGAGGCAGCCGGTGTCCAGGAGAAGGTCGTCGCGGTCCGCGGAGTCGGTTTCCGACTCGAAGCAGCGGAGTAAACGCAAGTTCGACACGGCGTCAGACACGTGTTCACTCGGTGAGATGACTCACAAACGACGGCAAAGTCACGCGTGAACACGCCGTTTGTGCTCCGGATTCGGGCATTCGGGATTGGATCCGTTCCAAATCGCATGTCACCTTGGATGAGCCGTGCAGAACGCACGACCGGCCCCGGGTACACGCCGAATCCTGTCCCTCCGGAAGCCGGCCCCTACTACTGAACCCCCTTACCCTCACACTCAGCAGTACGTATGGGACAGGAGCGGGGGACCCAAGTTCCACGCGACTAACTCGGACGGTCGCTTGGGGTGAAGCCATCGTTTGATGGCCGGGCAACCTTCTAGCCCGAACCCGACAGCTCACCTCGCAGGCGTGGGAAGGAACTCACGCATGTCCAAGTCCGTATCCAACCCTGCCCATCGAGGCGCGCCGCGCCCGTTCAGGTCGCCGAACGTCTCGATCGCCCGGTCGATCGCAGGATCTCTCAGCGGCCACGGCAAGCTCATCGGCCGCATCACCCTCGCCAGCGGCATCGCCGCCGGTGCCCTGGTGGCGGTGCCCGCCGCCAACGCCGCCCCGGTCTCCCACGAGACCACCACCCTCGAGTCGACCGCTGAGTCGGCCAAGGTGGTGGAGGCTCCGACCCTGGAGGCCTCGGCCACCCCCACCGCGATGCTCACCGACATCAAGCAGCTCGAGAGGGCTGTCGAGGTGCAGGAGCGCAAGGCCGAGGCAGCCCGCAAGGCAGCCGAGGCTAAGCGCAAGGCAGCGATCGCCGCCAAGAAGGCCGCAGAGGCCAAGAAGAAGGCCGAGGCAGAGGCGAAGGCCTTCGCCGCGAGCCAGGAGGGCAAGATCGAGCGGGCGATCAGCGTCGCCTCGGAGCAGATCGGCGACCCGTACGTCTGGGGTGCCACCGGCCCGAGCTCGTTCGACTGCTCCGGTCTGACGCAGTACGCCTTCAGCGCCGCCGGCATCGAGCTTCCCCGGGTCTCGCGGGACCAGGCCGCTGCGCTGCCGACGGTCCCGAACGACCAGATCCAGCGCGGCGACCTGATGTTCTGGGGCAGCCCGGTCTACCACGTGGGCATCTTCCTGCGCTGGGAGAATGGTCAGGCGATCATGCTGCACGCCCCCAAGCCGGGCTCGGCCGTTCGTGAAGAGGCTGCCTGGGACGGCTGGTTCGCCGGCTCGACCCACCAGGCCTGAGGCTTCTCGGGACCCATATATCCCCCTGGCGCTCGCCCTCCGGTTCCCCTACCGGAGGGCGAGCGCATATTTGAGGGTCCGCGAATCGGGTACGGCACCACGCGTCAAGTAACCTGTAAGACGTGGCAGGCCCCGAATTCGACACCGAGATCAAGCAGCTCCAGGCAACGATGCAGACCATCGGCCAGGTGCTGGACCTGGACGCGATGCGCAAGGAGATCGCCGACCTCGGCGAGCAGGTCGCCGCGCCCGACCTCTGGGACGATCAGGACAACGCCACCCGCGTCACCGGCCGCCTCTCGCTGCTGCAGGGCGAGCTCAACAAGTTCACCGAGCTGCACACCCGCATCGAGGACCTCGGCCTGATGGTCGAGATGGCCCAGGAGGAGGGCGACGCCGACTCGCTCGCCGAGTCCGAGGCCGAGCTTCGCCGGGTGAAGAAGCTGGTCGAGAGCCTGGAGATCCGCACCCTGCTCTCGGGGGAGTACGACTCCCGCGAGGCCGTGGTCACGATCCGCTCCGGCGCCGGTGGCGTCGACGCCGCCGACTTCGCCGAGATGCTGATGCGGATGTACGTCCGCTGGGCCGAGCGCAACAAGTACCCGGTGGAGGTCTTCGACACCTCCTACGCCGAGGAGGCCGGGCTCAAGTCCGCCACCTTCGCGATCCACGCCCCCTACGCCTACGGCACCCTCTCGGTCGAGGCCGGCACGCACCGCCTGGTGCGGATCAGCCCGTTCGACAACCAGGGCCGCCGCCAGACCTCCTTCGCGGCGGTCGAGGTCGTACCCGTGCTGGAGCAGACCGACGAGATCGACCTCGACGAGAACGACATCAAGGTCGACGTCTACCGCTCCTCGGGCCCCGGCGGCCAGTCGGTCAACACCACCGACTCGGCGGTCCGGTTGACCCACATCCCCACCGGCACCGTGGTCTCCTGCCAGAACGAGAAGTCGCAGCTGCAGAACAAGGCCGCCGCGATGATCGTCCTCAAGGCCAAGCTGCTCGCGCTGAAGAAGGCCGAGGAGGAGGCGCAGCTCAAGGAGCTCAAGGGCGACGTCGCCGCGTCCTGGGGCGACCAGATGCGCAACTACGTCCTCAACCCCTACCAGATCGTCAAGGACCTGCGTACGACCTACGAGGTCGGCAACCCGCAGGCGGTCTTCGACGGGGACATCGACGGGTTCCTCGAGGCCGGCATCCGGTGGCGCCGCGGCGCCGAGAAGGCCGAACAGAACTGACCTGATGGATGCGCTGACGCGCACCAGGCTTCCACTCCCGGGCCGCGGGGCGGCGTACGTCTATGACGCCTACGGCCCAGAGGACGGGGTGCCGATGGTGCTGTTGCACGAGCTCGGAGGCAGTGCGAAGCGGTGGCAGGGGGTCATGCCGCAGTTCGCCGCTGACCACCGGGTGCATGCCTTCGACATGCGTGGGCACGGGGACTCGGACTGGGCCTCGGAGTACTCTCACCGGCTCATCGCCGACGACGTGATCGTGGCGATGGACGCGCTCGGGATCTCGGGCGCCGTGGTCGTCGGCCACTCGACCGGCGGCAACGTCGCGCTCTTGGTCGCGATGCACCGGCCCGACCTGGTCTCCCGGCTGATCATCGAGGACGTGGTGCCTCCCGCGCCGCGCGAGCGCAGGCGGCCCGGTCGCCCGGCCAGGCCGATGCCTCACGACTGGGAGTGCATCGCGTCCCTGCTGGTCGAGGCGACGATGTACGACGCGTGGATGTGGGAGCAGCTCGAGCTGCTGCCGATGCCGACCCTGCTCGTGGCCGGAGGCGGCAACAGCCATATCCCGCAGGAAGATCTCGAGAAGGTCGCCCGGCGGATCCCGCAGGCCGATCTCGTCCACTTCGACGTCGGACACTTCGTGCATCGCAACCAGCCCGCCGAGTTCGCCGACACCGTCCTGGCATGGCTCGCGTCGCGGGTGGGATCCCCATCCCTAAGGACCCCACCCGCTCTCGCCGACCGGCTCTGCTCTGACTCAGTGCCCGCGGCGGCGCGCGCCGCCCGGTGAGGTGCCTACCCAACCCGAGCGACTAAGTCGATTAAAGCACTCGACTTTGGTTGGCGCAAATGACTCGCCGCGTACGGCCTACGAGGTCGGCAACCCGCGGGCCGTCTTCGACGGCGACATTGACGGGTTCCTCGAGGCCAGCATCCGCTAGCGCCGGGGTGCTGAGAAGGCCGACCAGAACTGACGTACGGGCAGAGTGCGGGCGCTCCTGACGTACGGGCAGCGCGCTGAAATCCGTGAGTTCTACGGTCGTCTCACCAGCTGCCGAACAGCGGCAGCAGAGCACGAAGGACGACTCCCATGATCTCAGGACCCAGCGGAATTGCCAGCCGCGCCAGAAGTCTCCTCGTCGCCGGGGTGGTCGCGGTGCTCGCGTCGTCGGCGCTCGTGTTCGGCACGGGGGCGCCGGCATCGGCGGCCTCGAGCATCTCGATCGGGACCACCCTGGATGCTGGCGAGAGGCTCTACTCGCCCAATGGTGACTACTCGCTGACCATGCACACCGAGGGCAACCTCATCCTTCGCCAGGTCTCCGACGGCGAGATCGTGTGGCATCCGCGGGCAGGCGGCCTCGGTGGCACCAAGGTCGGTATCAGCGAGTACGGCAACGTGGTGATCTGGACGGCGTCGGGCAAGGCTGTCTGGGCCAGCGGAACCAGCCGCTGGAAGGGCGGCACCCGACTCAAGGTGACCGACTACGGGCATGTCGTGCTGCTCAACGACGCCGGCGACGTGCTCTGGCAGGTCGGTAGGGGCGAGGACATCCACGGTGTCGAGCGCATGATCGAGTACGCTGCGGAGCAGCTCGGCGCACCCTACGCCCTCGGTTTTCACGGGCCTGACTACTTCGACTGCTCGGGGCTGACCTACAAGGCGATGCAGGCAGGCGGATTCGATATCGGGAGTCACAAGTCCGCAGACACGCAGTACGCCAACTACGCGGACATCGCGTGGGATGACCGGCGTCGCGGCGACCTGCTCTTCTTCAACAACGACGATGACGCTGCGGTGGACCACGTCGCGATCTATCTCGGCGAGGGGAAGATGATCCATGCGGTGCAGCCTGGGACGCCGCTGTCGATCACGTCTGTGTCGTACGTCTCTGGTCCCAAATCCTTGGTCGCGCGCCCGTTCGCCTGATCAACCCACACGCACGCCCGAGGGGTGACTGCGGCACGGTCACCTCTCGGGGCATTTCCCGTTGCCGCCGATAGTCTCTCGATCGTGGCATCCGACCCCCCGCACGCAGCCCACAACGACCCCACGAAGTCATTCGGAATGCTGGTGCGTATCCAGCGGAAACGGCGGGGCTTGACCCAGCGTGACCTGGCGGATCGGGCGGGAATCAGTCTGGCCGCGGTCCGAGACCTCGAGCAGGGTCGGAGCCGACGACCCCGAGAGGAGTCGCTGCTGGCGCTCGTGCGTGCTCTGGGACTCTCTGAGGCGGAGGTTGCCGACCTGCGGAGCCAGCGGTCCGCGCGGCAAGCCCGGACTGTCGATGCGAAGGCCGATCCCAGTGCGCTGCGGATCGACGTCCTGGGCCCGCTCGTGCTTCGCGTCGGAGGCGAGACGGTGCCGCTGGCCTCAGCGAAGCAGCGCGTGCTGCTCACCAGGTTGGCTCTCGCGGCGGGCGAGGTGGTCTCACGGGACGCCCTCCTGGAGGCGCTGTGGGGCGAGGACCCTCCGGCAACCGGACCGGCGGCGCTCAGCACCCAGCTCACCCGGTTGCGCCGCCTGCTGGACCGTGGCGCGAATGACCGCCTGGTGGCCACCACGGCGGGGATCCGGCTCGAGCTGGAGCCGCAGCACCTGGACCTGCTGGAGTTTCGGTCGGGCGTCGCCAGGGGAACGGCCGCGACAGAACCAGAGGTCGCAGTCCGCCATCTTGCCGAGGCCACCGATCTGTGGCGTGGCGGAGTCGAGTCGGATCCGATGCGGTTCGGGCAGGTGCCGGAGGCGATCGAGACGGAGTACGTCGCAGCGCTGATCGCCCTCGCGGCGGCCGCGCGGGAGGCTGGGGTTCCCGAGAAGTCGTTGGTCCCGCTGCGAGCAATGTGTGGGCGGCGCCCGCTTGACGAGGCGTTGCACGCCCAGCTCATCCGTAGCCTTGCGGCTGCTGGCCACCAGGCCGAGGCGCTGGGTCGCTACGAAGAGATACGCCGAGCACTCGCCGACGAGCTCGGGATGGATCCCGGGCAGCAGCTTCGTTCGGCCCATCTCGACGTCATCCAGCAGCGGTGGCGCGGCCGGCGGCCGCGCAAGTCGCCGGCGCCGCAGCAGCTGCCGGCGCCGCCTCCGAACATTGTCGGCCGGGAAGCGGTGATCGCCGAGATCGAGCGCGCTCTCGGCAGCGATGAAGCTCAGTCCACTGGACGGGTCGTCTTGGTAAGTGGCCCGGCAGGTGTCGGCAAGACCTCGGTGGTGCTTGTTGCTGCGCATCGGCTGCGCACCGGCTATCCCGACGGTCAGCTGTTCGTGGACCTGCGTGCCGGTGTGGGTCGGTCGATCGCCGCCGTCGACGTGGTCGGCCGGTTCTTGAGGGCCCAGGGCGTCGAGGACGTTCCTCCGGACGTCGATGAGGCCGCCGCGTTGCTGCGTAGCCGATTGGCCGAGCGCCGGGTCCTGCTGGTGCTCGACAATGTTCAGGAGGCGAGGCAGATCTGGCCCCTACTGCCTGGAGCGGGGCGCAGCGATGTCCTGATCACCAGCCGCAGCGTGCTACCCGACGTGGATGGCACTGTCTCCATCAGTCTTGACGTGCTCGATCCGAGCGACTCGGTGCGGCTGATCCAAGAGGTTTCCCGACGCTCGGGCGAGGACGCTGAGGCGATGGCTGCCTTGGCTCGATCCTGCGGGGACCTTCCGCTGGCGCTACGGATTGCGGCCCGCCAGCTGGCTCATCGGCCTCGATCCTCCGCGGCCGACCTTGCTCGAAGACTTGATGGTGCCACCGACATGCTCGGCGAGCTGGTCGTCGGTGAGGTGAGTGTGCTCGGCAGTTTCCGCCTGAGCTACGCCACCTTGTCTGTGCAGGCGCGGCGTACGTTCCGGATGTGTTCTCTGCTCCCGGCTGATGACTTCGGTGTCGACTCGGTCGCTGTGCTCCTGGACGAAGACGAAGCTGCCAGCAGGCACTCGCTGGAGGAGCTGCTCGACGCGAACATGCTCTATCAGCATTCGGCCGAGCGTTATCGCTTTCATGACCTGCTGCGACTCTATGCCGAACATGAGTTCGCCGGTGGCAGCGGCAGGGAGGATGGTGCTGAGCCGGCTCGTCATCGACTGGCCAGGTGGTATCTCGATCGAGCGACGGCCGCCGTCGATCGGGTCGTCCCGCAGCTCGGGGCGGCGGTTCACGCCGACAGGGCGTCAGCATTCTTCGACGAAGATGCGGCGATGGCCTGGCTGGACCAGGAGTATCCGGCAATGCTCGAGCTGGTCGAGTCCTCGGTGGAGGAGGGCATTCTGCTCGACTTCTCCTGGCGCATCGTGGACCAGCTGCGGGGCTATCTGTTCCTGCGCCGTCGCGAGGGCTGGCTCCGCCTGGCCGAGGCCGGGCTGATCGCCGCCGAGAAGGTCGACGACGATCGGGCGCGAACCGCCATGTACATCTGTCGGAGCTATGCCCGTGGCGCGCTTGGTATGGACGACGGATCACTCGAGGACACCCTGCGGGCCAGCGCACTGGCCGAGGCCTGCGGGTGGACCCAGGCGGCCGCCTGGGTCGCGCATGACGTCGGCTGGCAGCGTTATGAGTCCGGGGCGCTCCTTGATGCTCGGGAGTGGTTCGAGCGGAGCATGGCGCTGGCCGATGGCGAGGAGAGCCACGCATTCGCCTTGGGGCTGAACGGATTCGGGATGGCGCTGCTGGAGAGCGGCGAGTTCGAGCAGGCCGCCGAAGCCTTCAAGCGCGCTCAGGACCTGAACCACGCGGCGGGGCGGGAGACCGCCGTCCTGGCCAACCAGGGCAACCGGGCCAGTGCCCTGCGGCAGCTCGGTCGCACCGTGGAGGCTCAGGCACTGCTTGACGTGGTGCTACGTGGCTATCGGCGACGAGGGTATCCGCGTGGTGTGCTCTCGACCCTCGACGAGATGAGTCGGCTGTATGTCCAGGTCGGCCGCAGCAGCGAGGCACGTACGGCGGGCCAGGAGGCGTACGAGATCGCTCGGGATCTGGGAGAGCCGCGCGGGATCGCGCTGGCTGCTGACGGGTTCGGCTGGAGCCTGGTCGCAGATGGTGACCCGGGAGCGGCGATTGCGGTGATTCATGAGTCCGTCGCGATCGCAGAGGCCCAGGGTTACGGTGTATGGGCGGCCCGTGCGCGGGCGCACCTCGCCGAGGCGCGTCGCTCGTACGGAGAGCCAGATAGCGCCCGGGGCTAAGCGGTGCCTACCCGCAACCTCAGGCGGCGGCCGCGGTGGCGGTCACCAGGCACCAGCGGGAGGCGCGCTTCTGGACCGTCGCAGGTGCCTCGCCGGCCTTGCCGGTGAGCTCGCAGGAGAGCCAGGCGTCGCCGAAGAGGCCGCGGTAGACCACCTTCGGCTGCTTCTTCGCGTCGGTGCAGGTGAGGGCGACCGACGGCTTCCCGTACGCAGGAGTCGACGCGGCCTTGCAGCCCTTGGGCACGCTCTTGGTCATCTGGGTGGCCCAGTCCAGGGTGACCGGCGGGGCGAAGACCCAGGCTCGGGCCGAGGTGGCCGAGTTCTCCGGCCCGGTCCAGATGCAGCCGTACTCCTGCGAGACGTCGTTGACCTCGCCCGAGATGGCGGTCTGGTCGCCGTCGCCGTAGGCCTTCTTCTCGGCGGCGGCACCGCCGAGGGCCTCGGTCGCGTCCTTCGTCGGCACGCGGTCGCAGAACGCGCCGCGGCGTACGTGCATCTTGGTGGTGTCCGTGGTGCTCAGGTCGCCCTTCACCTCGGCGACCTCTGGCTCGTCGTCTTTCAGGGTGAGTACGCCGACCCCGACCGCGATCGCGGTGAGGACTACGGCACCGATGAGGATCCGGACTGCAGAGCGCACGCCGTCAGAGTACAGGGGCAGGTATCTCAGAGCCGAAGTGCTGAGCCCACCACCATTGCACTACCCTCGGTGCGGTGATCCGCTTCGAGAAGGTCAGCAAGGCCTACCCAGGGCAGGCGCGCCCCGCCCTCAACAGCCTTTCGATCGACATCCAGAAGGGGGAGTTCGTCTTCCTCGTGGGCCAATCCGGCTCAGGGAAGTCGACGGCGCTCAAGCTGATGCTGCGCGAGCAGCGCCCGACCACCGGCCGGGTCTACGTCGCCGGCAAGGAGATCAACCGGCTCGCCGGCTGGAAGGTGCCGCGGCTGCGCCGCCAGGTCGGCACGATCTTCCAGGACTTCCGCCTTCTGGCCAACAAGAACGTCGCCGAGAACGTCGCCTTCGCGATGCAGGTGACCGGCCACTCCAACCGCGAGATCCGGGAGCGCGTCCCGGAGACGCTCGAGCTGGTCGGTCTCGACGGCAAGGGCGACCGGATGCCCGACGAGCTCTCCGGTGGTGAGCAGCAGCGCGTGGCCGTCGCCCGCGCCTTCATCAACCGGCCGATGATCCTGATCGCCGACGAGCCGACCGGAAACCTCGACCCTGGCAATACCGTCGGCATCATGCGCCTGCTCGACCGCATCAACCGGTCCGGCACCACGATCGTGATGGCGACCCACGACGTCCAGATGGTCGACCAGATGCGCAAGCGCGTCATCGAGCTCGAGCACGGCCACCTCGTACGCGACCAGGTCCAGGGCGGCTACGGCGCTCAGTTCTGAGCCGGCCCTCTCACCTTTCGACCAGGTTCCACAACCAGAAAAGGTTCCTCGACCCGCCATGCAGCTGCGCTATGTATTCACCGAGCTCCGCCAGGGGCTACGCCGCAACCTGTCGATGCACGTCGCGGTGGCCCTGACGCTGCTCGTCTCGCTCACCCTCGCCGGCGTCGGCCTGCTGCTGCGTGAGCAGGCCCAGCTGACCGAGGAGGTCTGGGGCGACGAGCTGCAGATCACCTTCTACATGTGCAACGGCGCCAACGACCGCAACCCGCAGTGCGCCGGCGCCGTCGACGACAGCCAGAAGCAGGTCATCACCGACGCGCTCAAGGACAACAGGTACGTCGACAAGATCGAGGAGGAGAGCCAGGAGCAGGCCTACGAGCGGCTGCAGGCTCTCGACGTCGAAGGCGTCAGCGGTCCCGACCCGGTGGTCAAGTCCAGCGACATGTGGGAGTCCTACTGGGTCACGATGACCGACCCGCACCACTCCGCCGAGATCATCGAGGCGGTCGCCGGTCTGGACGGCATCGACCACGTGGGCGACGTCCACGAGGTCACCGGGCCCATCCTCGCCGCCGTCGACGGATTGCAGAGCGCGGCGCTGGTCGGCGCGATCGTGCTGGTCATCGCGGCCCTGCTGCTGGTCGCCAACACCATCCGGCTGGCAGCCTTCGCCCGACGTCGTGAGATCGGGATCATGCGACTGGTCGGTGCCTCGACCCTCTACATCGCGCTGCCGTTCCTCCTGGAGTCGCTCGTGGTGGCCCTGGTCGGGATCGGGCTGTCCGGGATCGCCCTGGCCGCGGTGATGTACTTCGGTGTCGAGCAGCGGCTCTCGTCCACCGCGGTGACCCAGTGGGTCGGCTGGGAGGAGTTCTTCAGCTCCTTCGCGATCGTCGCGATCCTCGGCATCCTGCTCACGCTCGTCCCGACACTCCTGCTCACCCGCAAATACATCAAGGTCTGACCCGGATCCCCTACCGTCGGGCCGTGCACTGCCCCCGTGTCCGCAGCCCCCGTGCCGGTTCGCTCGCCGCTGTGCTCAGTTGCGCCGTGGTGGCTGCCGTGCTGCTCTCGCCCACCCTTCCCTCCTCCGCCGACGAGAAGGACCGCCTCGAGCAGGAGCAGCGCGAGGTCCAGCAGGACCAGAAGGCCGCCGCCGAGGATCTCGAGCACTCCAGCGCCGGCCTCCGCAAGGCATCGGCGACGTACGCCGCGGCACGGAAGAAGCTCGATCAGGCCCAGACCCGTCTCGATGAGCTCAACGCCAAGCTCGTCGAGGTGCAGGCCGCTCACACCAAGCTCGAGGCCGAGCTCGCCGAGCAGAAGCTGCTGCTCGCCGAGGCGAAGCGGGAGCTCGCCGAGGGCCAGGCCGAGGTGAAGGCGCAGCGCGAGGAGATGCGCGACGCGATCCTGACCCGGTTCACCGGGGGAGACCCGCGGCTCGCCCAGGCGGCGGCGCTGCTCTCCGGAGGCTCCCTCGAGGACCTGATGCGCCAGCAGACGTACGTCGACGCGGCTTCGGCTGGTCAGGATGCCACCCTCCAGCGGATGGAGGCGACCGAGACGATGCTCGTCGTCCGCGAGGGCGAGGTGCAGGAGGCGACCGACGCGATCGCGGCCAAGGAGAAGAAGGCCCGGGAGCTGGTCGCCGAGGTCGACTCGCTCCGCGACCAGGCCGCCGCGGCCCACGCCGAGATGTCCACGCTCGCCGACCAGGCGGCCACCGCGAAGCAGTCGGCCGAGGCGGCCCGCGCGGCGGACGCCGCCGAGCTGCGCAAGCTCGAGTCCGAGGAGTCGGCGCTGCGTACGAAGATCCGGTCGCTCGCCTCGGCGGGCTCCGGCTCCGACCGCAACGTCGGGTCGGTCGGCGGGCTCTTCGGACCGCCGGTGACCGACACCTACGTCACCTCGCCCTACGGGATCCGCAAGCACCCGATCTACGGCTATGTCTCGCTGCACAACGGCACCGACTTCTCCGCGCCCTGCGGCCGCCCCCTGCTCGCGGTCGACTCGGGGCAGATCATCTCGACCTCGTACTCCAGCGTGTGGGGCAACCGCCTGCACCTGTATCTCGGCAAGGTCAACGGGCACTCCTACACCGCCGTCTACAACCACATCTCGAGCTACGCGAAGAGCTCAGGGACCGTCGGGCGCGGTGAGACCGTGGCGTACGCAGGCACCACCGGCTGGTCCACGGGCTGCCACCTGCACTTCACGATCCTGCGCGACGGCACTCCGGTCGACCCGGCACCACTGCTGGGCTGAATTCGGCGGCTGAGCCCTGGGGGGTATCGTCTCCTGCTCGTCCGGTCACCCCCCACTGCCACCGGAGGCAATGCTTTGCACCCCGCGCGACTCGGCGCCATCCGTCTGAGCCGTCCCCTGCTCGCGCTGCTCATCGGCTGCGTGCTCGCCGGGACGCTGATCACCCCGCTCGCCCGAGCCGACGACTCGCTCGATGACCAGCAGGAGCAGATCGAGAAGGAGAAGGAGGCGGCCCAGCACGCCGTCGAGCACTCCAGCGACGCCCTGCAGCGAGCCACCACGGCCCTGGCCACCGCCCAGAAGAGGCTGGCCGGCGCTCGGTCCCGGCTGAAGAAGACTGACCTACGCCTGCGGACGTCCGCCCGCGCACATCGACGCGCCGAGGCGTCCCTGGAGCGGCAGCGAGCCGTGCTCGAGGCCGCGCGTACGGACCTGCGCACCGCGCGGAAGCGGGCGAGCGATTCCCAGGAGGACCTGCGCGACACGATCCTGGAGGAGTTCACCGCCGTCGGCGACCCGCGGCTCCAGGAGTTCTCGGCGCTGCTCGAGGGGGCGACGCTGGAGGAGCTCATGCGGCGGCGCAACTACACCGACGCGGTGACCTCCTCGAAGGCCAGCACGCTGGACCGGCTGCGAGCAGGGGAGCGGCTGGTCGCCCGCCGCGAACGTGGCCAGCGACGGGCCACCGCGGCCGTGGCAGCCACCGAGAGGACCGCCGCCCACAAGGTCGCCGAGGTCAAGCGGCTCCGAGCCCGCGCGGCCGAGGCCCGCGACGAGATCGCCGCCCTCGTGACACGGACCGCGGCCGCCCGGACGAAGGCCGCCGAGCTGGCCGAGGAGGACCGCAAGGTCCTCGCCGAGCTCGAGAAGCAGGATGCCGCACTCAAGAAGAAGATCGCCGCCCTCGCCGAGGGCGCGCAGAACCGGACCGTCGACACGCTCGCGGGCATGTTGGCGATGCCGGTCGCGGACTCGTACGTCACCTCGCCCTACGGGATGCGCACCCACCCGACCACAGGGGAGTACAAGCTGCACGACGGGGTCGACCTGCACGCCCCCTGCGGCACGCCGCTGCGTGCCGCCGAGTCGGGCACGGTCATCGCGCAGGAGTGGAACGACGCGTACGGAAACCGCCTGCACCTCTTCCTCGGCAAGATCAACGGACACTCCTACACGGCCGTCTACAACCACCTCGAGGCGTACCGCAGCGCCGTCGACGACCCGGTCGCGCGCGGCGATGTCATCGGGCTCGCCGGGACGACCGGCTGGTCCACCGGGTGCCATCTGCACTTCATGATCCTGCGGGACGGCGAGATCATCGACCCGATGCCGCTGCTGGGTGTGTAGCCGGTTGTGCAACTGGGGGCCTAAACGTTTCGCGGTCATGACCCTGCGCCTGAGAGAATGGAGGAATGGCGAAGGAGCAGGGGCGCAAGATGATCGCGCAGAACAAGAAGGCGCGACACGACTATCACATCGAGGACACCTACGAGGCCGGCATGGTCTTGCAGGGCACCGAGGTGAAGTCGCTGCGTGAGGGTCGCGCCTCCCTGGTCGACGGCTTCATCGACATCGACCGTGGCGAGGCCTGGATCCACGGGATCCACATCCCGGAGTACCTGAACGGCACCTGGACCAACCACGCCGCCCGCCGCAAGCGCAAGCTGCTCCTGCACCGGGCCGAGATCGACAAGATCGAGCGCAAGGTCTCCGAGAAGGGACTCACCGTCGTCCCCCTCGCCCTCTACTTCCTCAACGGCCGCGCCAAGGTCGAGATCGGCGTCGCCAAGGGCAAGAAGTCGTGGGACAAGCGCAACACCATCGCCGAGCGTACGGCCAAGCGGGAGGCCGAGGTCGAGGTCGGCCGCAAGCTCAAGGGCATGACGGGTTGAGGGCTTCCCGGCCGGAATTAACCGAGTGGGGAATGTCGGCGGGGGCCTGTAGTGTTATGTCGTTGCCTGGTTGCAGGCGTTGAAAACTCAAAAGGGGCTGATCGGTTTCGACTTGGGACGTTGCTCCCAGGGGAAGCGGGTCGAGGAGCCAGCGTCATCTCGTAAACGATCGCTGGAAACCAATAACTGCCGACTCTAAGCGCAGTTCCTTCGCTCTCGCCGCCTGACGCGGTGATCGAAGCGTCTGACCGAGTATCCGTCTCCGGCTCGGATCCAGGCGTCATCTAGGAGACTCCACCTCATGCACGTGCCGACGGGGCATGAGGGACATCTAGTCGGCTGAGCCTGTCGGGGACGTGTCTGCGTCGAGCCCCGGGGATGAGAGAACGCCACCCACAGACTGCACCCGGAGAAGACCTGGCACGGCGCTCGAGGACCGGGGTTCGATTCCCCGCAGCTCCACGAACCTTTGGCCGACGTGTGCCCGCGCTTCGCGCGGGCCACGTCGGTTCGTCATTTTCAGGCGACGCTTCGCGTCGCGGCGGGGGCTTCGCCACCCGCACCCCCTGGTTCCGCTGGCTGGTGTTTCGCCGAGCGGAAGACTTCCGGTTGTTCATCTCCCTGGCGGGATGACTTCTCTTGCGTGCGCGATAGGGTTGTGAGGCGTACGTCACATGGAGGTAAGGATGTTCGAGGAAGGACAGCTCTACTCACCCGTCACCGTGGGCGAGGATGGGCAGGTCGAGGTGCATCTGGGGGACAACCACCCCGGGTTCGCAGACCAGGACTACCGGGCACGGCGGAGCGAGATCGCTGCCGCGGCGCTGGGTTGGAAGCCGGGGGACGCGGTTCCCCGGATCGACTACACCGAGACGGAGAACGAGATCTGGCGGACGGTGTGCCGGGAGATCGCACCGCTGCACGCGAAGTACGCCTGCCGCAACTACATCGCGGCCGTGGAGGCCCTCAACCTCCCGCAGGACCGGGTGCCACAGCTCGACGAGGTGAGCGCCGGCCTGAAGCCGCTGACGGGCTTCGAGTACGTCCCGGCCGCGGGGATCGTCCCGCTGGAGGAGTTCTACGGGAGCCTGGCCGACGGGCAGTTCCACTCGACGCAGTACCTGCGTCACCACGCCGTGCCGCTCTACACCCCGGAGCCCGACATCATCCACGAGGTGATCGGCCACGGGAACCTTCTCGCCGACCCTCAGGTCGCCGAGGTCAAGCGTCTCGCAGGTGCCGCCGCGCGTCGCGTCGAGACCAGGGAGGCGCTCCAGGTCGTGGCCGACGTCTTCTGGTTCACCATCGAGTTCGGCGTGCTCCGCGAGGACGGCGACCTGAAGGCCTACGGGGCCGGGCTGCTCTCGTCCTACGGCGAGATCGAGGAGATGCATGAGGTGGAGGTGCGTCCGATCGACTTCGCCCAGATGGCGACGGTCGACTACGACATCACCCACTACCAGCCGGTGCTCTTCGCGGCGGAGTCGTTCAGCCACATGGTCGATGAGGTCGGCAACTTCTTCGCGACCTGCGACGACGACACGCCACAGCGTCTCGGCGCCGTCTAGGCCGATTCGACCGGTTCCGAGGCGTTAGCCTCGGATGATGATCGACAGCTACCGAAACCGCGCGCTGGAGGCGGCGCTCGCCGCCGCCGACGCCGACGCGGTCGGTGCTGCGCTGCGTACGGGGCAGGTTGTCGTTCCCCAGCTCGACGAGGCCCGGATCAGGGTCTTTCCAGGGGATCGCGGCAACCGGCCACCGTATGAGGCGATGCTCTTCTCCTCCCAGGAGGCGCTGGAGAAGTTCCTCGCCGAGGACACCCGCCGGCGCGCGCAGCTGCGTAACGCCGACGGGCTGCGCGAGTTCCTC
Organism: Nocardioides sp. NPDC023903; assembly: GCF_040639295.1. Taxonomy (NCBI): domain Bacteria; kingdom Bacillati; phylum Actinomycetota; class Actinomycetes; order Propionibacteriales; family Nocardioidaceae; genus Nocardioides; species Nocardioides sp. NPDC023903. The sequence goes on from NZ_JBEZZS010000003.1 coordinate 233,526, forward strand.
ACCGCCAACATCGAGGAGATCGCGTACGTCACCTTTGACCCGGCCGGGCCGAACCAGTTCCGGGCGGGCATCAAGGACGTACTCAAGGCGATCGGCCCCAAGCCGCACGTCGACCTGCGGCTGCCGAAGGCGCAGGAGTGGTACGTGGTGGACATGTCCGACGAGGACGTACGCGACTACCAGCTCGCCGACCTGGCCGCCAAGGTCCTCCCGAAGGTGCAGCGGTCCAGGGTCGATCAGCCCGACTGGGCGCAGTGGATGACTGCCGCCAAGAACGCGGCCGCCGAGCAGGGCGCGGCGTTCCTGGCCTTCTGGCTGCAGCGGGTCGGGCGGCGCCCGGCCGGGCTGGCGGTCGCGCTGAGCCGGCCGGCTCCGTTCGGCATGGTGCGGCACCCGCTGCAGGCCGAGACCACGACGGTGGGGGAGCGGTGGGTGGCCTCGCCCGACCGGCTCTACGAGTCGCGGCTGATCTACTCCTTCCCGCACCCCGACCTCGCCGACGTGGCCCTGCCGACCGTCGACCTCGTGGTCGCAACGCTGTCGTGGGGAGACGAGTCGTGAGCTGCGTCTTCTGCGACGTCGTCGCCGGTGACCTGGCGGCCGAGGTGGTCTTCGAGGACGAGAGCTTTCTCGCCTTCCTCGACCATCGGCCGGTCCAGAAGGGCCACATCCTGATGGTGCCCAGACAGCATCTCGCCACACTCCTCGATCTCCCTCCTGACCTGCACGAACGCTTCGTTGGCAACGCCCAGCGCCTGGCCGCCGCAGTCGTGGACGGGCTCGGCGCCCAAGGCAGCTTCGTCGCGGTCAACAACGTGGTCAGCCAGTCCGTCCCACACCTTCACCTCCACGTCGTCCCGCGAACCCGCGGCGACGGCCTCAAGGGCTTCTTCTGGCCCCGCCACAAATACAAGGACGGCGAACAGAAGGAGTACGCCGACCGGCTCCGCGCCGTGCTCGGCTGAGTCGGGGCCGAGTTCACCGAGGCGTACGGCTTCGGCCATCAAGAGGTCGGGGCGAGGTCGGCGGCGACCGATTCACTCGAGATCAGTTGTTGTCCACTGATCCCGGGAGTGCGCAATGTCGCTGTCGTCCGTCGCGTCCAAAACCTTCACCTCCGCACTGGCCGGCGTCGCGCTGGCAGCAGGCACGATGATCGTTCCGGTGGCGGTCAACGCCGTCGAGGCCAACCGGGCCGACGACATCACCGTCACCGCTCACCGCGGGGCGAGCGCGTACGCGCCGGAGAACACCCTCGCCGCCTTCGCCGTCGGCATCGAGCAGCGCGCCGACTGGATCGAGTCGGACGTGCAGGCCACCAAGGACGGCGAGCTCGTGCTGATGCACGACACCACCTTGTCGCGCACCACCGATGTCGAGCAGCGCTTCCCCGGCCGCTCGCCGTGGAACGTCAAGGACTTCACCCTCGCCGAGATCAAGACGCTGGACGCCGGCTCCTGGTTCAGCGAGAAGTTCGCCGGCGAGCCGGTGCCGACGCTGAAGGAGATGGTCGAGCAGGTACGGCCGACGCGGTCCGGGATCCTGATGGAGCTCAAGTCGCCGGCGCTCTACCCCGGCATCGAGAAGAAGGTCGCGGCCGAGTTCGACTCCTTCCCCGGCTACGTCCCCGCAGCGGTGGCCGCCGGCCGCCTCGCCGTGCAGAGCTTCGACTTCGACTCGATGAAGACCTACAAGAGCGTCCAGCCCGAGGTGCCGGTCGGCCTGCTAGGCACCCCGGCCTACGCCGACCTGGACAGCTACACCTGGGCCGACCAGATCAACCCGCACTTCGGCTCCTTCGACGCGGGCTACGTCGCTCGGGTGCACGCGCTCGGCATGCACATCCACTCCTGGACGGTCAACGACGCCGCCACGATGAGCTCCGTCCTGGACCGCGGTGTCGACGGGATCATCACCAACAACCCGGATGTGCTCCGCGAAGTGATCGCAGGGCGGCGTACGCCGTCCCTGGACTTGGGCGACGCCGCCTGAGTCGTTTCGGCAGATCGTCACGCGACGTTCACCGCACACCGGCCCCTGAGACTCCCGGGGCCGGTGTGATCGGGGCATGACCACGCTGAACCCCACTCGCATGCGTACTCTCGCGCTTGCCGCCGCCGCGGCGCTCGCCGCCGGGACCGTTCTGGTCTCGCACCCCGCCTCCGCGACGGCCACCACCACGACCGCCGTCCAGGCGGCCAAGCACAAGCAGGCCGAGCCGATCGTCTTCGGTCACCGCGGTGCCTCCGGCTACCGGCCCGAGCACACCCTGGCGGCGTACGACCTGGCCATCCAGCAGGGTGCCGACTTCATCGAGCCCGACGTGGTCTCGACCAAGGACGGCGTGCTCGTCGCCCGCCACGAGAACGAGATCTCCGGTACGACAGACGTCGCCGACCACTCTGAGTTCGCGGGTCGGAAGACCACCAAGACCATCGACGGCAACGCGCTGACCGGCTGGTTCACCGAGGACTTCACCCTCGCCGAGCTGAAGACACTGCGCGCCAAGGAGCGCATCCCGGGCGACCGCCCGGCCAACACCGCGTACAACGGCCTCTACGAGGTGCCGACCCTCGACGAGGTGCTCGACCTGGTCGATGCCAAGGAGGCCGAGACCGGCCGCACCATCGGCGTCGCCCCGGAGACCAAGCACCCGACGTACTTCGACTCCATCGGTCTCTCGCTGGAGGAGCCGCTCGCGAAGAGCCTCAAGAGCCACGGCCTCGGCGGCAAGCGCGCCGCGGCGGTGATCCAGTCCTTCGAGGTCAGCAACCTCAAGGACCTCAACCGCATGGTCGACACCCCGCTGGTGCAGCTGATCGACTTCGGCGGTGCGCCGTACGACCAGGTGGTGGCCGGGACCGGCGTGACCAACGACTACCTGGTCACCAACAAGGGGCTGCGAGGCATCAAGCGGTACGCCGACCAGGTGGCGCCGTACAAGTTCTACTTCATCCCGCGCAACGCCGACAGCACCCTGGGCGAGCCCACCGACCTCGCCGACCGCGCCCAGCGCGTCGGGCTGCCGACCGTCATCTGGACCATGCGCGCCGAGAACAAGTACCTCCCGACCGAGTGCCGCGTCGGCACCGACCCGATCGCGATCGGCGATCTCGGCTGCGAGGTCGGTCCCTACCTCGACGCCGGTGTCGACGCGTTCTTCACCGACCACCCCGACCTGGGCGTGGCTGCGCGCGACGCCTGGGTTACCAAGCAGTAGACCCCTGAAGACAAGACGTACGGCCCTCGCTATTGTCGGCGGGGGCCGCACGTGTTCGTGGGCCTCGTCACAACCAAAGGAGTTTGAGTCATGGGTCGTTTCGACGGACGCGTCGCAGTCATCACCGGTGCAGCGCGCGGGATCGGTTTCGGAGTCGCCACGCGTTTCGCCGAGGAGGGTGCCTCGGTCGCGATCATCGACCTCGACGAGGCCGCCGCTGCTGAAGCTGCCGCCAAGCTTCCGCTGGCCGAGGGTGCCAAGTCGGTCGGCATCGGCGCCAACGTCGCCAAGGCCGAGGACACCGAGGCCGCGGTCGCGCGCATCGTCGAGGAGCTCGGCGGCCTGCACATCCTGATGAACAACGCCGGCATCACCCGCGACAACCTGCTCTTCAAGATGACCGAGGACGACTGGGACCTGGTCATGAACGTCCACCTCAAGGGCCACTTCCTGATGTCGAAGGCCGCGCAGGCGGTCTTCGTGAAGCAGAAGTACGGCAAGATCATCAACGTCTCCTCCACCTCGGCCCTGGGCAACCGCGGCCAGGCGAACTACTCGGCCGCCAAGATGGGCGTGCAGGGCTTCACCCGCACCCTCGCGCTCGAGCTCGGCCCGTTCGGCGTCAACGTGAACGCCATCGCGCCGGGGTTCATCGCCACCGAGATGACCGACCAGACCGCGGCCCGCCTCGGGCTCGACGTGGACGACTTCCGCAAGCTCTCGGCCGACGCCAACCCGGTCAAGCGCGTCGGCGAGCCCGCCGACATCGCCGCCGCCGCGGCCTTCCTGGCCAGCGACGAGGCCTCCTACATCACCGGCCAGACGCTGTACGTCGACGGCGGCGCCACCGTCGCCTGAGCCTTCGACGAAGAGAACCCCGGGCGCGGGCCCGTTGAGCGCAACGATTACCGTCTGTCACTCGTCTTGGTACTGAGCCGATGCAGATGGAGATTGATGATGCGTACGTCCCGCCCGGGGTTCTTCCTGCGAGCAGCGGCGACGCTGGCCGCCGCGGGTCTGGTCTTGACCGGCTGTGGCTCCTCGGAGGAGCCGTCGGATGCGAAGCCGTCGCCGTCCGCGCCCGCTGAGCCCGACCACGAGCCGCTGACGGGCGTCGAGCTCCCCGAGGGGCAGACCGCCGCGCGCAAGCACCCCGCCTACATCGTCAAGATCGACAACACCGCGGCCAGCGACCCGCAGTACGGTCTCGCCAAGGCCGACATGGTCGTCCAGGAGCTGGTCGAGGGCGGCGTGACCCGGTTGGCCGTCGCGTACTACTCCCAGCTTCCCAAGGAGGCCGGTCCGGTCCGCTCGATGCGGGCGACCGACGCCGGGATCGCCGCGCCGATCGATGCCAAGATCCTGACCAGCGGCGCGGCCCCGTACACCTTCGCGCAGCTGAAGAAGCACGACATCTCGTGGATCGACATGTCCACCCCCTACGTCGTACGCGACACCAGCAAGCCCCACGACTTCCTGCACAGCGTGGTCGGCAAGGTCGCGAAGGTCGGCAACGCGGCCGCGAAGGACGGCAAGGCGAAGCGGCCCGGCGACTTCATGCCCTGGGGCGACGCGACCACCAAGCTGACCGGTGGCAAGCCCGCCAAGGCCGTCGACGTGAAGTTCTCCCAGGCGCGCACCGACAACTGGGTCTTCAAGGGTGGCAAGTACCGCCTGCAGAACAACTACATGTCCAAGAGCGGCCAGTTCCTCGCCGACACCGTCGTGGTCGCGCAGACCAAGACCACCATCGCCCCCTACAAGGACCCGGGCGGCGCGATCGTGCCGGTCTCGCACTTCACCGGCAGGGGCAAGGCGTGGATCCTGCGCGCCGGCCAGATCGTCGAGGCGACCTGGGTGAAGAAGGGCGAGAAGGGCGCGGTGACGTTCACCGACGCCAGCGGCGCCGCGATCGAGATCCCGCCGGGCAAGGTCTGGCTGGACCTGATCCCGAAGGGCAACGGCCAGGTCGAGCCCGGTGGCGTGATCGTCAAGTAGTGCGCAGAGATCGGGCGATCTCTTAGCGCATGTCCTCTACCTTGACGCCCTGCTTGGCCAGGGTCTGGACCCCGGTCAGCAGGTAGGTCACGGCCAGCTCGATGCGCTCGGCCGCGTCCTCTGGGTCGCTGGCTTCGGTGACGGACTCGCCGGCCGCCGACATCGCTCCGAAGAAGAGCCGGGCGAAGGTCGCGACCATCTCGTCGTCGACGGTCCGGTCACCGGCCCGCAGGACGGCGGCGACGATGTCCTCGACGACGGTGAACGTGGAGCGCTCCTCCTGCTCGCGGTAGCGCTGGTAGCCGAGAACCGCGGGCCCCTCCTGCACGACGATGCGGCGGTAGGTGGGCTGCTGGACGGCCTCCAGGAACGTACGCAGCCCGGCTCGTGCCTGCTCCCAGGGGTCCTTCGTCTCGCGCATGGCGGCGTCGATGCTCTGCGCGGTGGCGGCCTCAACCTTCTCGAAGACGACCTCGTAGAGCGCCTGCTTGCCGCTGAAGTGGTGGTAGAGCGCGCCCTTCGTGACCTCGGCCCCGGCCACGATGGCGTCCAGCGAGGTGCTCGCGTAGCCGTGCTCCGTGAAAAGCCGCTCGGCGACCTCGACGAGCGTCTTCTTGGTCGAGGCGGAGAACTGCTGCCTCCGTGACATCCCCGGCACCGACGGAAGCGGAGGAACCTTGGGGACGAGCTTGCTCACGGACGACTTTGCCACTCGTCCACTCTAACGGCCGTGTTCGGAATCACCGTCCCAGGTGTTGGCCATACCGTCGGTATGTCCAATACTATAGGTACGTACTCACAGTATGTGAGTGCTCACCTTCCGCAAGGAGCCGACAAATGAGCTGGACCAGCCATCACAAGCGCGGGGAGATCCTCCGCGGCGTGGTCGCCGTCATCGACGAGCGTCGAGACGGCCTGCTGCCCATGGATCTTCCTGGCGTCACCGAAACCTTCGCCGACGAGCTCGACCTGCTCGCCGCCCTGCAGCTGCGCTGGCACACCCGCCTGTCGGGCCGCATCGAGACCGAGCTCGCCAACCAGCCGATGGACCTCGAGGATGCCGTCGTCCGGGCCTGGCACGGCGCTGCCGACGACCTGCCCGGCATCCGCACGGTCCTCGACCGCTACCACGCCCTTCCTGTCGACGAGGCGATGGCCATCGCGCTGGCCAAGTCGCAGGCCAAGGAGCATCTGACCCTCGCGGTCATGGCCGGCCGTGGCGCGTTCGCCGACGGCGAGTGCGTACGTCTCGGCTCGATGATCGAGGCGCGTGCCCGTGCCGAGTACGTGCCGGCCGTCGAGGTCGTCGAGCGCGGGCCCTTCGCCGGCCTCGTCGACATGTTCCGAGCGGTCCGCTCTGCAGCCTGACCTGCTGACGGCCGTCTGAACCAAGGCCCCGGGCGCCGGTGCGCTCCCTCCCGCGGACTCCCTCCGCACCTCCCTAAGTGCCGGCCCCGGGGCCTTTTCCTGTCTCGTTCCGATCGGCGGGCTTTGTTGGTTTCTTGTTGCGGCTGACGTGACCCAGGTGATGCGATCATGGCGTCATGACGGAGCAGAAGGACGTACGCGCCGGGCGGCTGCTGGTAGCCACCCCGGAGCTTCGCGACCCCAACTTCGTCGACACCGTTGTGCTCCTGATCGAGGTCAACGATGACGGAGCGCTGGGCGTGGTGCTGAACCGTCCCTCGCCCGTGCCGGTCGCCGAGGTGCTGCATCCGTGGGCGACCTCCGTCGCCGATCCCGACGTCCTCTTCCAGGGCGGCCCGGTGAGCAAGGACGCCGCGATCGCGGTCGCGCTCCTGGTCGACGCAGAGGACCCGCCATTGGGTTTCCGGCCCGTGGTCGGGCGCCTCGGGCTGCTCGACCTCGACACGCCTGTCGAGCTCGTCGACGGCACCTTGTCGCGGCTGCGGATCTTCGCCGGATACGCCGGCTGGGGCGCTGCCCAGCTCCAGGGCGAGGTGGACGAAGGGTCCTGGTACGTCGTCGACAGCGAGCCGTACGACTCCTTCCTCGACGACGTGAGCTCGATGTGGGCCGCGGTGCTCCGTCGGCAGCCCGGTGAGCTGGCCTTCCACGCCACGCGACCGCCCGATCCGGAACTCAACTAGAAGACCAGTAGACTGGGCGGCATGGGCATCCTGGGATTCGGCACGAAAGAAGCCCTCAAGGAACGGGAGGACATCCGCGAGCAGGACGTCCCCACCGAGGAGGGTGACCACGACCGCTACTCCCATTACGTGGAGAAGGACAAGCTGACCGAGGCGATGGTCATGGGCACGCCCGTGGTCGCGCTGTGCGGCAAGGTGTGGGTGCCGAGCCGCGACGGGTCCAAGTTCCCGGTCTGCCCCGACTGCAAAGAGATCTTCGAGGGGATGCCGCCGAGCGGCGGCGAGGGCGACGACGAGTGAGTCGCGCCGACCTTCCCGGCGCACTCACACCCGCGTGGCCCAACAAGGCCGCTTGGGGAACTGCGACCAAGCTGCGTGCTTGGCAGCAGGAGGCGCTGTCCAAATACCTGACCGAACAGCCCCGTGACTACCTCGCCGTCGCGACGCCCGGCGCCGGGAAGACGACCTTCGCGCTGACCGTCGCCGCCGAGCTCCTCGGCCGCAGGCTGATCGACCGGGTCACCATCGTCGCGCCCACCGAGCACCTCAAGGTCCAGTGGGCCGAGGCGGCCGCGCGGGCCGGGATCGCGATCGACCCGACCTACTCGGCCGGACAGGGCAAGACCTCGGCCGACTACGTCGGGATCGCGGTGACGTACGCCGGGGTGGCGGTCAACCCGCTCGCGATGCGGATCCGCACCGAGAGGTTCAAGACTCTGGTGATCCTCGACGAGGTGCACCACGCCGGTGACGCGCTCTCGTGGGGCGAGGGAGTTCGGGAGGCCTTCGAGCCGGCCGCACGGCGACTGGCGCTGACCGGTACGCCGTTCCGCTCCGACACCAACCCGATCCCGTTCGTCACCTACGCACCGGGCGACGACGGGATCCCGCGCTCGGCGGCCGACTACACCTACGGCTACGCCGAGGCGCTGCGCGACCACGTCGTCCGGCCGGTGCTGTTCATGGCCTACTCCGGACAGATGCAGTGGCGCACCCGCGCCGGCGACGAGATCGCGGCCCACCTCGGCGAACCCCTGACCAAGGACCTGACCTCGCAGGCGCTGCGGACCGCGCTGGACCCCGCCGGGTCGTGGATCCCGTCGGTGCTCGCGGCCGCCGACAAGCGCCTGACCGAGGTACGCCGCCACGTCCCGGACGCGGGCGGGCTCGTCATCGCCACCGACCAGGACTCGGCTCGCTCCTACGCCAAGACGCTGAAGACCATCACCGGGCAGAGCGCGACCGTGGTGCTCTCAGACGAGAAGGCCGGCTCGAAGAAGATCGCCAAGTTCTCCGAGTCCGACGACCGCTGGATGGTCGCGGTCCGGATGGTCTCCGAGGGCGTCGACGTGCCCCGGCTCGCGGTCGGGGTCTACGCGACCACCACCTCCACGCCGCTCTTCTTCGCGCAGGCGGTGGGGCGCTTCGTACGTGCTCGCACTCGGGGTGAGACCGCCTCCGTCTTCCTGCCGTCGGTCCCGAACCTGCTCGGCTTCGCCTCCGAGCTGGAGCTGCAGCGCGACCACGTGCTCGGCAAGAAGGTCACCAGCGAGGACGACATCTTCGCCGCCGAGGATGCGCTGATGGCCGCGGCCAACGCCGAGGAGGGCGCCTCCGAGGAGGAGCTCGGAGCCTGGGAGGCCATGGGCTCCGAGGCGCGCTTCGACCGGGTGCTCTTCGACGGTGGCGAGTTCGGCCACTCCGGTGAGGTGCACGTCGGCTCCGAGGAAGAGATGGACTTCCTCGGCATCCCAGGCCTGCTCGACACCGACCAGATGAAAACCCTGCTCCAGCAGCGGCAGAGCGACCGGGCGCGCAAACAGAAGTCCGCCTCGGCACCAGTCGCGGCCGACGAGCCCGTCGCCGCTGTCGCCGCCCACGAGCAGCTCGCCGTGCTCCGTCGTGAGCTCAACGGCCTGGTCGCCGCCTGGCACCACCGCACCAAGACGCCCCACGGCGTCACCCACAACCGGCTCCGCAAGGAGTGCGGTGGCCCGCCCGCCGCGGTCGCCAACGCCGACCAGCTCAAGGCCCGCATCGACACCCTGCGTGACTGGGCCGCGCGAGGCTCTGCCTGAATCGCCGAGTCGGCTCATCCTGACCGAAATTCCTGCCGAGTCGGCTCGTCAAGACGAGCCGACTCGGCGTCGGAACTGGTCAGGATGAGCCGACTCGGCGTGAGGGGTGAGGAGTCGGGCACACTGTCTGCCGTGAGGACGCGATGACAGCGCTCGAGATCGCCGTGACGTCGGTGGCCGGCGCGCTTGCCGCGCGGGCGGCTGGGGCGACCCGGGTCGAGCTCTGCTCTGCGCTCGAGGTCGGCGGGGTCACCCCGTCGCAGGGGCTGGTCGAGGGAGTCCTCGACGAGGTCGGCGGCGTCGACGCCGATGACGGCTGGCAGGGCGTACACGTGCTCGTCCGGCCTCGGCCAGGCGGGTTCGGCTACTCGCTCGAGGAGCGCCAGCTCATGCGGCGCGAGGTCGAGACGGTCCTGGAGGCCGGAGCCGACGGGATCGTGATCGGCGCGCTCACCCCGGAGGGGGAGCCCGACGTGGAGCTGGTCCGGCAGCTGGCGGATATGGCCGCTGCGTACGAGGCGACGGTGACGTTCCACCGGGCGATCGACCTCAGTGCGGACCCGGTCGCGGCGGTCCGGGCACTGGACGGCGTGGTCGACCGGGTGCTGACCTCAGGAGGCGCGCCGGCTGCCGCAGGGGCCGCGACTCTCGCCGAGATGGTTGCGGTCGGCGGGCCGGACGTACTGGCCGGAGGGGGCGTGACCGTGGACGCGATCAGGGCGCTCGCGGCGCTCGGCGTCGAGGGCGTGCATCTCTCGGCCAAGCGACGGGTTGTCACGACCGGCCGGGTGGCGCTGGGCGTCGCCGACGACGGCGGTCACTGGATGACAGATCCCGATGTGGTCGCAGCCGCCGCTGCCGCGCTCGTCTAGGCGTTCGGGGAGTCGCCCTCGACCAGGTCCCGCAGCACGGCGACGGCGCCCTCGAGATCGGCCTGGGTGCGGTGACGCGACTCCAGCCGCTCGGCGATGAGGTGGGAGATGCGCTCACGTACGTCAGCGAGATCGGCGCGGCCGGCGTCGGTCAGGGTCACCAGGCTCGCCCGCGCATCGGCGGGGTTGGGCTCCTTGCTGACCAGGCCGGTCTCGACCAGCTGGGCGATCTGGGCCGACATGGTCGGCTGCGAGCAGCCGTCGGCGCGGGCCAGGTCGGTGATGCCGAGCGGTCCGATGGCGTCGAGGATCGTGAGGACCCGGACGCTGGCCGGAAGGTCGAGCGCTCGGCGGACCAAGCGCATGAGGCGCGCCGCGTAGACGACGAGGTCGCTGGAGAGGTCCAGGGTTTTCGCCGAAGCGGAGCCCGAGGCATTCGAGGTCGCCGAAGCGGAGCCCGAGGCGGTCGGGGCTTCCGAGGGAAGCAGCTGCTGTGAAGGCATCGATCGGAATCCAGAGTTGGGGGTTGCGGCGCAGTGAACGGGTGGAGACTATCTGAGAATGACTACGGAACGGCACACCTGGATCGCGTTCCTGCGCGCCATCAACCTCGGCGCGACCCGGAAATTCCCGAAGCAGGCGATCTCCGCCGCCGTGGTGAGGGCGGGCGGAACCGACGTCGAGACCTACATCAACACGGGCAACGTACGCTTCGACCACCCGGTCGGCGACCGGGCCGAGATGGAGGCGATCCTGGAGGAGGCCTTCGCCGCCGACCGCTTCTTCGAGGTGCCGACGATCTGCGTGACGCCCGCCGAGCTGAAGGTGATCGCCAACGACGCCGCGGCGGTCGGGATGGGGCACGAGGGCAAGCAGTTCGTCTTCCTGTGCAAGGAGCTCACCGACTCCGGCTCCCGGGACGCGCTGGTAGCTCGGGCCGGGGAGGGTGAGCGGGTCTATGTCATCGGCCGCGCCGTGCACCTGCTCACCGAGAGCTTCCAGCAGACGAAGATCACCAACGCCGTCGTCGAGCGCCACATCGCCATCAGCACCAACCGCAACATCAACGTGATCCGTACCCTCGCCGACAAGTGGGCCTGAGGCCTACTGCGCCTCGATGCGGTCGAGGTAGGCCCGGCGTACGTCTGAGTCGACCCGGGTGATGGCGGCGTCGTCGTGGACGGCTCGGCGGAGCAGCCGCATCACCGGCTCGGGGACGAGCGGGGCGCTGTTGGCGGCGAGGCCGACGTAGGACGGGACGGCGATCTCGGCCGCCCGGCTGCGTACCGATCTCACCACCGCGGCCGCGATGTCTTCGGGGTCGACGGCCGGGAGGACGCCGAGGTCGATACCGGAGGAGAGCTCGGTGCGTACGGCACTCGGCAGCACCGTGGTGAGCGAGACCCCGGTGCCCTCGAGCTCGAGCCGGGTGGCGGCGCTGAGGCCGACGACGGCGTACTTGCTGGCGTTGTAGACGGCCAGGCCCTTGAGTGGGAACTTGCCCGCCAGCGAGGCGACGTTGACGACATGGCCGTGGCCGCGCGCGATCATTCCGGGCAGCACGAGACGCATGCCGTGGATGACGCCGTAGACGTTGACCTCCATGGTCAGCCGGTCGATCCGGTCCTCCTGGTCGAGGAACGAGCCGTTCGGCATCACCCCTGCGTTGTTGACCAGGACGTCGACCGGCCGGCCGTGCGCCTCCTCCGCGGCGGCGAGGAAATCGGCGTAGGACTGCTTGTCGGTGACGTCGAGCCGATGGCCGCTGGCGCTCTCGCCGAGGCTGGCCGCCGCCTCCCGCACCAGTGCGTCGTCGAGGTCGCCGAGGGCGACCCGCGCGCCGGCTGCGACGAACTCCTTCGCCGTGGCGAGGCCGATGCCGCGCGCGGCTCCGGTGATGGCGACCAATGCGCCGTAGAGGTCGATCCTGGGGTAGCGGGTCATGCGGGAACCTCCTCCGTCTCGTGGACCGTCACTTCGAAGTCGGCCGGGTCGAACCGGCTGATCCGGCGGACCAGCTCGCCGGTGGACCACGGCCAGGAGAAGCTGTTGCGGCCGTTGGCATCGATGAAGTAGCTGTGGCAGGACGCGCCGCTGTAGGCGGTGCCGGCGAGCGCGGCCTGGACCTCCTCGACGTACGCGGCCTGGGCCTGCGGGCTGACGTCGAGCGTCGCCCAGCCCTGTGTGTGGGCGGTCGTGATGGCCTCGGTGATCATCGCGACCTGCGACTCGGCGACGGCGAAGGCCGAGCCGTGACCGGTGCCGAGGCTCGGCCCGAGCACCACGAACGCGTTCGGGAAGCCGGTGACCGAGGTGCCCTGGTACGCCTCGGGGGAGCCGGCCCAGTGCTCGGCGAGCGTGCGGCCGTCGGCGCCGCGGATCAGGTCGGCGACCGGCATGTCGAGGATGTGGAAGCCGGTGCCGAGGATGATCGCGTCGACCTCCGCCGTGCTGCCGTCGGTGCCGATCACGGTCGCGCCCTCGACCCGCTCGACGCCGGTCGCGTGGACCTCGACGTTCGGCTTCGTCAGCGACTGGAGGTAGTTGTTGGAGAAGAGGATGCGCTTGCAGCCGATCAGGTAGTCGGGCGTCAGCTTCGCCCGTAGGTCCTTGTCCCGGACGGCGGCGCGCAGGTAGGCCCGGCCGACCTGCTGCAGGCCCTGCATGAGCGGCTGCGGGCGACGGAAGGCGATGCCGACGGCCTCCATGGCGGCGTACTCGACCGCGCCGAGCGCCTTCTCGAAGAAGGGCACGTTGTGTTTGACCCATTTCTCGGCGTCCGGCACGGGATGGTCGACCTTGGGCAGCACCCAGTGGGCGGTGCGCTGGAAGAGGTGCAGGTCGGCGACCTGCTTCTGGACCTCCGGCACGAACTGGACCGCCGACGCGCCGGTGCCGATCACGGCCACTCGCTTGCCGTCGAGGTCGACATCGTGGTTCCACCGGGCTGAGTGCCAGACCTCGCCGGGGAAGTCGGCCAGACCGGGCAGGTCGGGGATCTTCGGCTCGTTCCACGGGCCGGCGGCGGCGACCAGGAAGCGAGTGGTGATCTCGCCCTCGCTGGTGTCCAGGTGCCACCCTGCGGCCTCGGCGTTCCAGGTCGCGCCGCGGACCTCGACCCCGAAGCGAGTGATGTCCTCGAGGCCGCGATCCCGGGCCACGTCGTCGATGTAGGCGAGGATCTCCGGCTGGTTGCCGTAGACCCGTGACCAGTCGCTGTTGGGCGCGAACGAGAAGGAGTAGAGGTTGGACGGTACGTCGCATGCGCACCCCGGATAGGTGTTGGCCCGCCAGGTGCCACCGTAGGTGTCGGCCTTCTCGAGGATGACGACATCCTCGACGCCCGCCTCGCGCAGCTTGATCGCGGCCGCGATGCCGGAGATGCCGGCGCCGATGACGACGACCTCGTGGTGGGTGCTCATGCGGTTGCTCCTTCGCTGGTCGAGCCTGTCGAGATCGCCGCCGCGACGCGGCCGGGGACGTGTCGGCGGGCCGCGGCGAGGGTGGCCTCGCGGCGGCCGAGATCCATGAAGTTGGGGCCCATCGCGGCCAGCTCCTGGGCACCGGGCTCGACCCGGACGACGCGTACGCCGGCCTTCCGAAGCAGCGCGACCTCGCGGTCGAGCACGGTGGTCATCTGGGAGCGCAGCAGGCGTTCGATCCGGTCCAGGCCACGGGCGGGTACGCCACCCTCGGTGGTCATCGGGGCGACCACGACCACCTCGTCGACCGCTTGGCCCAGGAGGAGGTCGGCCGAGACCGAGGAGACGGCACCTCCGTCCACGTAGCGACGGCCCGCGATCTCGACCGGCGGGAACCAGCCGGGGATCGCCCAGGATGCGGCGACGGCCGCGCCCAGGGTGGCCGCGGGAGCGTCCGCGGAGCCGAGTGCGACCCTCTCGCCGGTGGCAGCGTCCGCCGCGACCAGCCAGGTCGCGGGGTGATCGACCCAGGCCTCAGAGCCGGCCAGCGCGTCGCCGTACGCCCTCAGCCAGGTGGCGTCGCCGCGGCCGCGGGGGAGCAGGCCGGCGAGCGCGCTGTAGGGCGAGCGGCGGGAGAGGCCGGGGCGGACCAGGCCGAGCGCGGGCAGCGCGGGAGCCGGCACCGGTGGCACGGTGCCGGGATGGGCGGCCACGTGGGCCGCCAGGACGGAGTCGGCGCTAGGCACCCCGTCGAGCGCGTCGAGCAGGTCCTGCGGCGTACGGCCGGACCCGAGGGCGGCGACGATCTCCGAGCCCGCGGAGGTGCCGACGAGGACGTCGGCGGTGCGTACGTCCCAGTCCAGGGCGTCCTCGAGGACGCGGAGGGCGACGGCCGTCCAGGCGAAACCGAGGGTGCCGCCGCAGCCGATGGCGAGTGCGCGTCGAGTCATATTCGGATACTAACGGTATTTGAATACCGACGGTAGCCCGAACTGGTAAGATCTGGCCCGTGGGCCGGATCACGCGCAAGGAGTCGCACGCGCAGACGCGTGAGCGACTCATCGAGACCGCGCACGGGCTGTTCCTCTCGGACGGCTACAACGCGACCTCGCTCGACAAGGTCGCCACCGCGGCCGGCTTCTCGAAGGGCGCGGTCTACTCGAACTTCTCCACCAAGCACGAGCTCGGCCTCGCCGTGCTCGATGTGATCCATCGGGAGCGGGCCCTGTCGCTGGCGGACGCCGTCAGCGGCGTCGACACCGTCGAGGGCCGGATCGACGCCTTCGCGACGTGGGCCGAGGCCAACATCGGCGACGTCGGCTGGACCGCGCTCGAGGTCGAGTTCGCGACCAGCACCCGCCGGGTCCAAGGGGTGAGCCAGCAGCTCGCTGCCCGGCGCCGCGAGCTCACCGCGGCCGTCGCCGGCCTCATCGAGCAGCAGGCCGCCGACCTCGGCCTCACGCTGCCCGCACCGGCCGAGGAGGCCGCTGTCCAGCTGCTCTCCCTCGGCATCGGGCTCGGCGTACAGCGCGCGTTCGACCCCGACCTCTCGGTCACCAGCCTGGTCGACCTGCTGCGCTCGCTGCTGGAGAGCGCGAAACCTGCTTCCTAGTGCGCCGGGCCTAGTGCGCCGGGGCGCCGTTGCGCTCGGGGGAGGGGAAGGAGACCCGGTTCAGGCGGCGTACGGCAGGGCTCAACAGGGTCGCCAGCGAGATCACCACGTAGGCGATGCCGGCGATCGCGAGCATGTTCTCGATCCCGTACGCAGCGGCCAGCGGCCCCATCGCCAGCTGTCCGACGGGGATGGCGATATAGGTGCCGAGCTGGTCGTAGGAGGACGCCCGGGAGAGCAGCTCGCTGGGGACGTTCTCCTGCATCGAGAGCTGCCAGCCGAGGCTGAAGACCTGGATGCCGGCGCCGGAGAGGGCGGCCGCGGGCAACAGCACCGCGAGGTCGGTGGAGAAGCCGAGAGCGGCGATCGGCAGCCCGAACAGGGCCATGCCGATCATGCCGTAGAAGAGCGGCCGCTCGAGCCGGACCTTCATCAGCACGAGCGTCGCGGCGAGCACGCCGATCCCCTGGAAGGTCAGGATCAGCCCCCAGCCGCCCGCGCCAAGCCCTGAGCCCTCGGCCCGCTGCGGGCCGAGCGTGAGGAGTCCACCCTCGTAGAGCGCGTTGAGCATGGTCGCGGCGCCGACGCAGAGCCACAGCCAGCTCGTCGAGCGGAAGTAGTCCCAGCCCAGGCGCAGATCGCCGATGACCGAGGCCTTGCCGACCACGCCGCTGATCTTGACCGGCAGCAGCAGCAGTGCCGCGATGATCCAGGTGGCGGCGTCGAGCGCGAGCGCCCAGCCCGCGCCGACGCTGAGGACGAGCAGGCCGGCGGTGCCGGGACCGGCGACCGCGACGATCGCGCGGGTCAGCGACATCAGCACGTTGGCCTCCTGCAGCATGGTGCGAGGCACCACGAGCGGGATGATCCCCTGCTGGGCAGGCAGGCCGGCGGCGGAGACGATGCCGTTGAGCGCGGAGAGCGCGATCAGGTGCCACAGCTCGGCGACACCGGCGATGACGAGGACGGCGACGACCGCCTGGCTCAGCCCCGAGACCAGGTTGGAGGCGAACAGGATCCGGGCTCGGCCCATCCGGTCGGCGAGCACGCCGCCGATGAGCATGAAGACGATCATCGGGATGGTGCGAGCCGCGAGGACGGCGCCGATCGCGATCGGCGCGTCACTCACCTCCAGGACCGCGAAGGCCAGGGCGACGGGCGCCATGAAGTTGCCCACCAGGTTGATGGAGCGGGATGCGAAGAACCAGCGGAAGTGGGGTTCGCGAAGTGGGGCTGTCGCCGAGATCCGAGCCATTCGAGAGAGAATAGACCTTTGGGTGATTTCTATCTGCCCCAAATTCCCGATTCTGTCACGAGACCGTTATCCCGGCCGAGCGCATCTCCTCGATGGCGGCCGAGGTGCTCGCCGCCGCCACGCCCGCGGCCAGATCGGAGAGCAGCGTGGTGTGGAAACCGGCGGCTCGGGCGTCGAGCGCGGTGGCACGCACGCAGTAGTCGGTCGCCAGCCCGCACACGTCGACCTCCTCGACCCCGCGGGCCCGGAGCCAGTCGATCAGGGTGGCCCCGCCGGTGGCCGCGCCCTCGAAGCCGGAGTAGGCCGCGGCGTACTCACCCTTGCGGAAGATCTCGTCGAAGGTGACCGGATCGAGGTTGGGGTGGAAGGCCTCGCCGTCGGTGCCGACTACGCAGTGCGCCGGCCAGGAGTCGACGTAGTCCGGCGGGTTACCGAAGTGGTCGCCCGGGTCGATGTGGTGGTCCTTCGTCGCCACCACCAGCCCGTACGTCTGGTCCGGCTCCTTGCTCGCCGCCCGCTCGCGCAGCAGCTGACCGATGTCGTAGGCCACCCGGGCCCCGCCGTCGACCGGCATGGACCCGCCCTCGCAGAAGTCGTTCTGTACGTCGACCACGATCAGTGCACGCGTCATGCCCGTCAGCCTAGACCGGCCTCACGAGACATCACTGGAAGAGCGTCGGGATCGCCGGATCGCCCTTCAGGAGCGAGTGGGCGATGACGGGGAGCTCGGCGACCGAGGCCCGGTGACGCTCGCGCGCGGCGTCGAGGGGCTCGCGGCCGACGACCTCGCCGTTCTTGACCAGCTGGGTGAGAAGCGGCCGGTCGTTGCTGTCACCGTTCGGCGGGGTGCCGATGCCGATCACCTCGGCGTCGGCGACGTCCTTGGGATTGCGGCGCCGCAGGGCGTACTTCCGGCCGCCGATCGAGGCCTTGGACGCACTCTTCTTGGCGACCGGCTCCAGGTCGCCGGAGGCGCCCTCGCGCGCGACCAGCTTGTAGACGAAGCCGGCGGTCGGGTGACCGGAGCCGGTGACCAGCTGGGTGCCGACGCCGTAGCCGTCGACCGGGGCGGCCGCGAGGCCGGCGATGGCGTACTCGTCCAGGTCGCTGGTGACGATGATCTTCGTGTCGGTGGCGCCGAGGTCGTCGAGCTGGCGGCGTACGTCATGGGCGAGGAGCCCCAGGTCGCCGGAGTCGATCCGCACCGCACCGAGCTCGGGACCGGCGATCTCGACCGCCTTCGCCACCGCCTCCGCGATGTCGTAGGTGTCCACGAGCAGCGTGGTGCCCTTGCCGAGGGAGGCGACCTGGGCCTGGAAGGCCTGCTCCTCGGTGTCGTGCAGGAGGGTGAACGCGTGTGCGGAGGTGCCGGTCGTGGGCACGCCGAAGCGGGCGCGGGCGGCGAGGTTGGAGGTGGCGGTGAAGCCGGCGACGTAGGCCGCGCGGGCGGCGGCGATCGCGGCCGCCTCGTGGGTGCGGCGTGAGCCCATCTCGATGCACGGGCGCTCGCCGGCCGCCATCGTCATCCGGGAGGCCGCGGTCGCGATGGCCGAGTCGTGGTTGTAGATCGAGAGGAACACCGTCTCCAGGACGACCGCCTCGGCGAAGCTGGCCTCGACCACGAGCAGCGGCGAGTGCGGGAAGAAGGTCTCGCCCTCGGCGTACCCCCAGATGTCGCCGGTGAAGCGGTAGCCGGCCAGCCACTCGAGGGTCGGGCCGTCGACGACGCCCTCCAGGATCGCCAACTGCTCTGAGCCGAAGCGGAACGCCTCGAGGGCGTCGAGCGCCCGCCCGACCCCGGCCACCACGCCGTAGCGCCGCCCGCCGGCCAGGCGCCGGGGGAACAGCTCGAAGACGGCACGACGCTCCGCGGTGCCCGCCTTCAGGGCGGCCTGGAGCATCGTCAGCTCGTAGTGATCTGTCAGGAGCGCGGTCGAGTCCGCTGTCGAGTCCACGGGCACATCGTGGCACGATGGACTGCATGAGCGCGCCAAGCCCCGTGGAGCTCGACGAGCCCGAGGTCGACGACCTCGTAGCGCCCGCGACCCCGTGGGTCACCATCGTCTGGAACGACCCGGTCAACCTGATGTCGTACGTCACCTTCGTCTTCCAGAAGTACTTCGGCTACTCCAAGAAGAAGTCGGAGAAGCTGATGATGGAGGTGCACAACGACGGCAAGTCGGCCGTCTCCTCCGGGTCGCGCGAGGAGATGGAGCGCGACGTCCAGGCGATGCACGAATACGGGCTGTGGGCGACACTGGAGAAGCAGGATTGATGGGCGGGTTCAGCTACCACCGCCGCGGCAAGCAGATCATCGCGACGTTCTCCGGGTTCGAGGCCGACCTGCTCCGTTCGCTGGCCTCGCAACTCGTCGAGCTGTTGCGCAACGAGGTCGCCGCGCCGGCCGAGAGCGATGACCCGCTCGAGGCGCTGCTCGACTTCTCGGGGCCTACCACCGAGCCCGAGGACCCGGTGCTGAAGCGGCTCTTCCCCTCGGCCTACGGGAACGACGAAGAGGCCGCCGGGGAGTTTCGGCGGTTCACCGAGGGCGGGCTGCGCGACGGCAAGGCGCGCGCTGCGTCCACGATCATCGACTCGCTCGAGGAGGCCGGGCTCCCGCCCGAGCTCGATGAGGACGGGCTGGTCATCGACGTCGAGCTCCCGATCCCGGACGCCGAGGCGTGGATGCGCTCCTTCACCGACATCCGGCTGGCGCTCGCGACCCGGCTCGGGGTCGAGGAGGGCGACGAGGACTTCTGGGACTCGCTGCCCGAAGACGACCCCGCCGGCCAGGTCTACGGGATCTACCAGTGGGTCGGGATCCTGCAGGAGACCATGGTCGAGGCGCTGTGGGCGGCGTCCTGACTACACCATGTCGGGGTGCGGTCGTGACCGTGTCCGGCACCCGGTCACGTACGTCTTCGCTGCTCGGCCCGCCTAGGCTGATCCCGTGCTGACCATCGACCAGGCGACGTACGACGCGATCGTCGCCCACGCGAAGCGCGACCATCCCGACGAGGCGTGCGGGATCGTCGCGGGCCCTGAGGGGTCCGACCGGCCGGAGCGGTTCATCGAGATGATCAACGCCGCCGGCTCGCCGACCTTCTACGAGTTCGACTCGACCGATCTGCTCCAGCTCTACAAGGAGATGGACGCGAACGACGAGGAGCCGGTGATCGTCTACCACTCCCACACCGCGACCGAGGCCTACCCGTCCCGGACCGACATCGGCCTGGCGATGGAGCCGAACGCGCACTACGTGCTGGTCAGCACCCGCGACTGTTTCACCGATGGGGGCAACGACGATGGCCCCATCGAGTTTCGATCATTCCGCATCGTCGACGGCAACGTCACCGAGGAAGAAATCAGCATCGTCGCGACGTTGTCGTGACGCGCCCAAGAAACATCCAGCTAGGAGAACCCATGGCCATCGAGGTCAAGATCCCGACCATCCTCCGCACCTACACCGCCGGTGAGAAGGCAGTCAGCGCCGAGGGCAAGACCCTGAGCGCGCTCATCGACGACCTCGAGGCGAACCACTCCGGCATCAAGGAGCGCCTCATCGACAACGGTGACCTGCGCCGCTTCGTCAACGTCTACATCAACGACGAGGACGTACGTTTCATCGGCGGTCTCGACGCCGAGCTCAAGGACGGCGACCAGGTCGTTGTCCTCCCCGCCGTCGCCGGCGGCTGCTGAACCCTTCAGCCCAGAATGCCGCGGTCGTACGCTCGTGCGACCGCGGCTGCTCTGTCTGTGACCCCCAGCTTGTCGAAGATGTGACCCAGGTGGGTCTTGACCGTCGCCTCGCTGACGAAGAGCTTCGCGGCGATGGCGCGGTTGGTCGTTCCGCGAGCGACGAGCGTGAGCACCTCGCGCTCGCGGGGGCTCAGCTGGGCCGTCGGACCGGGTGAGCGGAGCCGGGAGGCGAGCCGGGTCGCGACCGCGGGGGAGAGGACGGTCTCGCCGGCCGCCGTCGCGCGGACGGCCTCGACCAGGTCCGGCGTCGGGGCGTCCTTGAGCAGGTAGCCGGTCGCACCCGCCTCGATCGCGGCGACCACGTCGGAGTCGGTGTCGAAGGTCGTCAGGACGAGTACGCCGGTACGCGACTCCAGCGCCCGGAGCCGCTCGATCACCTCCACCCCGCCGGTGCCGGGCATCCGCAGGTCGAGGACGAGTACGTCCGGCTCGAGCTCCTCGACGAGGGCCAGGGCCTGCGCCCCGTCGCCCGCCTGGCCGACGACCTCGAAGCCTTGCGCGCGGAGCACGCCGACCACCCCGTCGCGTACGACTGGGTGGTCGTCGGCGACCACGATCCTGATCTGAGTCATGCGGGTCCTCGGGGGAGTGCGGGGATGCTGGCGGAGATTGCGGTGCCGGCGCCGGGGGCGGACTCGAGGGTGAAGGTGCCGGCCAGGCGCTGGGCGCGCTCGCGCATCACGCCCAGCCCGAACGAGGACGAGCGGCGGGGAGCGGTGGGGTCGAAGCCGGAGCCGTCGTCGCGTACGTCGAGGATGACGTCGGCCTCGTCGAAGGTGAGCGTGACGCCGACCCGGGACGCGGAGGCGTGCTTGGCGACGTTGGCGAGAGCCTCCTGGGCGATCCGCAGCAGCGTCGCCTCGACCTCGGAGTGCAGCGCCGTGGCCTCTCCGACGGCGACGAAGGAGGCCTCGACGCCATGGTCGTCGCGCCAGCTCGCGACCAGCCGCGACAGGGCATCGGCCAGGCCGGTGTCGGCCAGCTCGGCGGGGGTGAGGTCCTGCACGGACCGCCGGGCCTCGACCAGCGCGGTGCGGGCCAGCTCGGTGGCCCGGGCCACCCGGCGGCGTACGTCCTGGGCGTCCCCGGAGCCCTCGGCGGCCTGGAGCTGGGCCACGACGCCGGCCAGGGACTGGGCGATGGTGTCGTGGATCTCGCGGGCGAGGCGCTCGCGCTCGTCGCGTACGCCGGTCTGGCGTGACTGCGCGACGAGCTGCTCCTGGAGGCGCGCGTTCTCGGCGAGGGCGTTCTCCAGCCTGACGATCGTGTCGGCGCGCTCCTGGCTGACGGCGTCGAGGTGCATGCTGTAGCGGCCCATCAGGGTGGCGAGCCCGAAGTTGACGACGAAGAGCACGGGCAGCGCCGCGCTCTGCCACGGGCTGTCGTACGGCGGCGGCCCGCCGGTCTGGCCGGTGGCCATGATCAGAGAGGTGGCAGCCATAGCCACCCATCTCCAACGGCCGCGGAAGGACTCGAAGGCGTCCAGGAACCCGACCCAGGCGAAGATACAGAAGAGCGGATGGACGACGGTGAGTGCGGCGGCCAGCAGGGTGCGCCCGACGTAGCCGACCGGATGTGGGCGGCCGTAGACATACATCCACCGCCAGATCCACACCGCGGTCGCCGCCACCAGCACACCGAGCGTCACCTGCCCACCGACCGCGTGCGGCCCCATCTCCGGGATGGTCGCCACGCAGATGACCGTGGCGAGCGTGAGCAGCACGAACGGCAGCGCCTTGAGGTTTCGCTCCCAGAGCTGCTCGTGCTCGAGGGCCGAGGTCATGTGGAGGACCTTCTCATTCCCAGCGGAAGGCGCGCACGGCAATCAGGTAGAGCACCACCGCCCAGCCGCACATCACCGCCAGATCCACCAGTTGCGGGAAGGCGCCGCCCGCGGCGTCGTTGAGCGCGTTCGAGGCCGCGCCGTAGGGCGTGAACGAGATGATGTCGCGCGCCGTGCCGCTGAAGTATTCGATCGGGACGTAGACACCTGCGGTGAACATCGATGGGAAGAAGACCACCATCCCCACGACCTGCCCGGTCTTCGCGTTGGGCGAGACGGCGGTGATCGCAGCGCCGATCCCGAGCGAGACGGCCAGCGCCAGGGCGTAGGCGACCACGTAGCCCACCGGAGACTCCGGAAGTGGGGCGCCGAAGACCACCCGGCCGAGGACGATCACGATCACCGAGGAGGCCGCGACCGCGACGGCGTGCACCAGCACCTGGCCGAGCAGGATCGAGGCGGGGCGGGCCGGCGTGGTCCCGAGTCGCCGCAGGACCCCGCTCTCGCGGTAGCCGGTCAGGGTCGGCGGCATCGTCATGATCGAGGCCATGATCATCGAGAGCAGCACGGCAACAGGCACATAGACGTCGATCATCGTCCGGCCGCCGTAGTCGGGATCGGGCTCGCGGAAGGCCGGGATGGCCCCGAGCACCATGAGCAGCAGGCTCGGGAACAGGAGGATCCAGAAGAGTGCGAGCCGATCGCGGGCGAAGAGCCGGGACTCCGTACGGATCACGGCGACGGTCGGGCTGGTCATGAGATCGCCTCCATGGCGTCGGTGTCGAGCGAGGTGTCGGTGAGGTCGACGTAGGCGGCGTCGAGGCTGCCCGCGGCGATACGGAGCCGCTGCGGGGCCACGCCCTGCGTACGCAGCAGCTCGACGACCGCGAGCGCGACGCCTTCGGCGCCCTCGACGGTGACGGTGCCGTTCTCACTGCGCGCGGCGGTGACGCCGTCGAGGTCACGCAGGGAGGCCAGATCGATCGCGACCGAGGTCTCGAAGGTGGTGATCGTGGCGGCGGAGGCGGAGTCGATGAGCCCCGCCGGGGTGTCCAGCGCCCGGATCCGGCCGGCGTCGACGATGGCGATCCGGTCGCAGAGGGTCTGCGCCTCCTCCATCGAGTGGGTGACCAGCAGGACGGTCACGTCCCGGTCGCGTACGTCCCGAACCAGGTCCCACACCTCACGACGGGCCCGCGGGTCCAGCCCGGTGGTCAGCTCGTCGAGCACGACGACCCGAGGCCGGCCGATCAGCGCCTGCGCGATCGAGAGCCGCTGCTGCTGGCCGCCGGAGAGGTTCTCGAACCGCTGTCGCAGGTGCGGCCCGAGGCCGAGTCGCTCGGCCAGCGGCGCCCACGGCTCCGGGTCGGGGTAGAAGGCGCTCCACAGCTCCAGCGCCTCCTGGACGGTGATCTTCGGCTGCAGCTTCGCCTCCTGGAGCTGTACGCCGAGCACCTCCGTCACGGCGGCGCGGTCCGTCCACGGGTCGATGCCGTGGACCCGGATCCGGCCGCGGTCGCCGACCCGCAGGCCGGCGATCGACTCGACGGTCGTGCTCTTGCCGGCACCGTTGGGGCCGAGGATGCCGAAGATCTCGCCTTCATGGACGCTCAGGCTGATCTCGTCGACCGCCACCTTGTCGCCATAGGTCTTGCGCAGGCCGTCCACGACGACCGCTGGTTCTCGCTCCTGATGCATATCGTCAGCCTGGTCGGTGACGCGGTCTCACGGATCGGGCGATCGGCGCGAGTGGGCATCAGTCGATCGGTTGATGCGACGATGGACCCCATGCGCTACGACAACCTGCTGGCGTCGGTCGGGGGCACCCCGTTGGTGGGGCTGCCCCGCCTCTCGCCCTCTCCCGACGTACGTCTGTGGGCCAAGCTCGAGGACCGGAACCCCACCGGCTCGATCAAGGACCGCCCGGCTCTTCGCATGGTCGAAGAGGCCGAGAAGGACGGCAGGCTCCGCCCGGGCTGCACGATCCTGGAGCCGACCTCCGGCAACACCGGGATCTCGCTGGCGATGGCGGCCAAGCTCAAGGGCTACCGAATCGTGTGCGTGATGCCCGAGAACACCTCCGAGGAGCGGCGCCAGCTGCTGCGGATGTGGGGCGCCGAGATCGTCTCCTCGCCCGCCGCCGGTGGCTCCAACGAGGCCGTCCGGGTCGCCAAGCGCCTCGCCGCCGAGCACCCCGACTGGGAGATGCTCTACCAGTACGGCAACGCCGCCAACGCGCGCGCCCACGAGGAGGGCACCGGCCCCGAGCTCCTCGCCGACCTCCCCTCGATCACCCACTTCGTCGCCGGACTGGGCACGACCGGCACGCTGATGGGCGTCGGCCGCTTCTTCCGCGCCGCCAAGCCGGAGGTACGCATCGTGGCCGCCGAGCCGCGCTACGGCGAGCTCGTCTACGGGCTCAGGAATCTCGACGAGGGCTTCGTCCCCGAGCTCTACGACGCGTCCCTGATCGATGCCCGTTTCTCGGTCGGCCCCCGTGACGCCGTACGCCGCGTCCGCGAGCTCCTCGAGCTGGAGGGCATCTTCGCCGGCATCTCCACCGGCGCCATCCTCCACGCCGCCCTCGCCCAGGCCGCCAAGTCCCTCAAGGCCGGCGAGAAGGCCGACATCGCCTTCGTCGTCGCCGACGGCGGCTGGAAGTACCTCTCCACCGGGGCGTACGAAGGCACCATCGACGACGCCGAGGAAGGCCTCGAGGGCCAGCTCTGGGCCTGACCGCCGGTGGCCGGCGTCAGCGGCAGAAGGCGTAGACGACGAGGCCGTGGTCCTCGCCGGAGAAGACCTGGTCGAGGGCCTTGCCGGTGAGGTGGGCGTCGACGTAGCGCGGGGCGGGGCCGGTGGCGACGATGGCGTGGCCGGGGAGCCTGCCGGTCATGTCGCGTGGGGCCTCGGCGCTCCAGCAGTCGTGCTTCTCGATGAGGGCGGCGGGGCTTCCGGGGGCCATCGGACGCCCCGACCAGACGCTGCCTGCCTCGGGCTCGGCGCCGAGCTGCACCAGCGCTACGGCGACGGCCGATGCGTACATCGCCCAGATGCCGAGCGCCAGGATCCCCTTGCGTCCGAGGAAGGCTCTCACTCCTGGGCAACGCGGCAGCGGGCCCCGGAGTTACGGGCGGTGGCCGGGGGCGGCCACGTCGTGGTCGTGGATCCAGGCGAGATGGCGGTCGTACGCATCGCCTGACCCGAGCCGCTTGTTGCGGGCCTGGGCGCGGGGACCGTCGGGGAGGTGGAGGACGTCGGCGGCGGCCACCGAGGCGATCTGGATCCGGCGGGTGCGGTCGCGGCGGCGTACCTCGTAAGTCGTGCGGGCGCGGTCCCAGTCGTCGCCGGCGAGGCAGTCGGCTAGGACGATCGCGTCCTCGATCGCCTGAGCGGCACCCTGGCCATGGTGGGGAACCATCAGGTGAGCGGCGTCGCCGAGCAGCGTGACGCGGCCGCGCGACCAGGTGGCCAGGGGCGGACGGTGGAAGAGTCCCCAGTGCTCCGAGCACGGTGCCGCGGAGATCATCTGGACCACGGCCGGATGCCAGCCGGCGTACGCATGCACGTGCTCGTCCGGGTCGGCCGGCCAGGACCACGAGTCCGGTGCCCAGGGGCCGAGCTGCCGCTTGACCAGCAGGAACGCGTGGTCGCCGTTGCCGACCGGATGATGCATCAGGTGACCGTCGGTCCCCGTCCACACCTGCACCCGGCCGGGATCGGGGAGCAGGGTGAGTTGCGAGCGCGGGACGATCCCACGCCAGGCGATGCAGCCGGAGAACTGGGCGTCGTCGTAGCCGACGACGTGCTCGCGCAGCATCGATCCGGCGCCATCGGCGCCGATGACCAGGTCGGCCTCGACCGACTCGCCGTCGGCGAACTCCAGCAGAGCCGGCCCGTCCCCGTCATCGGTGATGTCGACCAGGCGGTGGCCGAGGCGGAGCCCGTCGGTGCCGAACGCCTGGCTCAGGAGCGCGTGCAGGTCGGCGTGACCGATGCCATAGCAGGGCGCCCCGGCGCGGTCCGCATACTCCGCGGCGGAGAGCACCCGGCCGATCGCGGCGCCGGTGTGGCCGTCGCGCCAGACCCAGCCGTCGACGGTCGTCGCCACCTCACCGAGTTCGGGCTCGAGCCCCATTCGCTCCAGGAGCCTGGTCGCGTTGGCCGGGAGCAGCACGGCGTCGCCGGTCGGTCGCGGATCGGTCGCGGCCTCGTACACCTCGACCTCGATGCCCCGGCGGCGCAGCTCGATGGCGAGAGTCAGGCCGCCGATGCCGGCGCCGATGATCGTGACCCGCCGGGCACGACGATCCCTACGTAAAGCTGCCCGAGCCATCCGGGTGACTGACATCGCACGCTCCTTGGGGAGGTTACGTTCGAAACGTACCTCAGGGACGTGTGTGCTCGTGGACGGTTACGGCAAACGTCATTTGACGTCGAGCGTCTGCTTCTCGCCGATGTCGCTGGTCCCGATGGGGCCGAGGCCGAGCAGGTCCAGGGCCAGGTTGCCGAGGTCGGCGTTGCGTACGGGCTGGGGGCCTTCGTAGTCGGGGCGGTCCTTGCCGGGGTCGCGGTAGTCGTCGGCGTTGAGCTCGTAGAGGTCCGTGCCGGCGCCGGCGTCAGGTCCCCACACGATGAACGGGATCCGGTAGTTCTCGTAGACCTTCTCGGAGTGGTTGGTGATGCCCGGCTTGAAGCCGTGGTCGGCGGTGAGGATGACGTCGAGCTCCTTGGTCAGCCCGGGATCGGCGTCGATGACGTCGAGAAGCTCACCGACCTGGGCGTCGGACTCCTCGACGGCCTCCAGATACTCCGGCGACATCCCGCCCGAGGCGTGCCCGGCGGCGTCGGGAAGGGACAGATGTACGAAGGTGAGGTCCCGCTGCTCGTCGGCGAGGTCCTCGGCGGCCTCCGGGACCAGCTCGTCGTGGTCGTCGATCGGCACGTAGAGGTCGATGTCGTCCTCCCATGCCCGCTGCCACAGCTCGAACTTCTGCTTCGTCACGAAGACCCCGGTGCTGAGCCCGGCCTCGTGGGCGACGGTGAACACCGACTCCTCGTCCTTGGAGATCGACTTCGACGGGTCGCCCACGTTCCAGGTGACCCCGTGGCCGCCGTCGTCGGCGTTGATCGGGTCGCCGGTGACCATGCTGGTGTGGTTGGGCAGGGTGATGTTCTTCTCGTAGGCCGTGCGGGCGTTGAGCGTCGACGCGCCCTCGTCGATCAGCCGGTGGATGTTGGGCGTCTTCGCCGGTCCCAGCTTCGCCAGCGCATCCGGGTTGAGCCCGTCGATCGAGATCGCGAGCACCTTGCGGTCCACCTGGGTGGGCTCGCGCTCCGCGCGTTCACCGCCGCCGCCGTCCCGGTCGGGCAGCGCGGTGAACGCGACGACGAGCACCACGACGACGAAGATGCCGAGGGAGACGAGAGGGAAGAGGCGACGCACCGGCACACCCTAAGTGAACCCGATGGCACCCCGGGCGAACGCTCAGCGAATGTCTAGTGACTGAGTTGAGTTCAGCGTGCTGCCGGGGATCGGGCCCAGGCCGAGCAGGTCCAGAGCCAGGTTGCCGAGGTCGCCGTTGCGGATCGGCTGCCTGCCCGCGTACGTCGGCCGGGTCGTCCCCGGCGCGCGGTAGTCGGGGTTGAGCCGGTAGAGCGAGGCGCCGCGGGCGACCCCGGGACCCCACACGACGAACGGGATCCGGTAGTTGGAGTAGAGGTGGGCACCGTGGTCCCTGGCGTCGGCCTTGAACCCGTGGTCGGCGGTGAGGATGACGTACGTCGACCGCTTGAGCGTCGTCGAGGAGTCGATCGCCTTCAGCAGCCTGCCGATGCGAGCGTCGGTGCGGATCACCGAGGCGCGGTAGGCCGCGCTCATCCCACCGTCGCGGTGGCCGTAGTGGTCGGGGGAGCCGAGGTGGACGAAGGTGAAGGCACGCTTGTTGGTCGCCAGGTCTCCCGCCGCCCGGCTGACCAGGTCGGCGTCGCTGTCGACCACGAACCGGTCGATCGAGGGCCAGGAGCGGTCGAAGAGGCCGAACTTCGACTTGGAGGCGAACAGGGCGCTGCTGCGGTTGGCGCGCTTGACCTGGCTGAAGACAGAGGAGACCGGGTGGCCGGCGGCTTCCTGCACCGTCATCCACGACCGGTCGTCGTTCCAGGTGACCCCGTGGCCGTGCGCGGACCGGGTGATCCGGCGGCCGGTGACCATCGAGGTGTGGTTGGGCAGGGTGACGTTCTGCTCGTACTGGCTGCGCGCCTCGCGGGTCGAGGCGCCGCCACGCATCAGTCGGTAGAGGTTGGGCAGGTTGCCCGGGCCGAGCTTCTCGATCGCGGTCACGCTGAGACCGTCGACGGAGATCGCCAGCACTCGCGTCGTGGTTGCTGCCTGCGCCGACCGCCCGGGCAGCTCGACGACCGCGAAGGTGACGCCCAACAGGGTGATCAGGACCATCAGCACCAGCGAGCGCCGAGAAATCGTCATAACCGGACGTTAACAACACCGATCCGCCCTGCTCATGAACGTGAGATGGATCTCGGGTATGTCTCGAGTGACCCCCAGCACTGCGAAGATGCGCTGTTTGGGCCTAGCCTTGACGATCGTGCAGTCCGTCTCGTCCCTGGGTTCGCCCTCGCCCCTGGGTTCAGCCCAGCCCGACCGCGACGCCCCGATCGGGATCTTCGACTCGGGCTTCGGCGGTCTCACCGTGGCGCGGTCGGTGATCGACCAGCTCGCTCACGAGTCGATCCTGTACGTCGGCGACACCGCTCGCGCGCCCTACGGGCCCAAGCCGATCGCCGAGGTGCGCGAGTACGCCCTGGAGTGCCTCGACCATCTCGTCGCGCAGGGCGTGAAGGCGCTGGTCATCGCGTGCAACTCGGCCTCGGCCGCGATGCTGCGCGATGCCCGGGAGCGCTACAAGCCGCTGCCCGTCGTCGAGGTCATCCTGCCGGCGACCCGCCGCGCCGTCGCGGCGTCCCGCACCGGTCGTATCGGGGTCATCTGCACCCACGCGACGGCTGAGTCGATGGCATACGACGACGCCTTCGCCGCGGCACCCCACGTCTCGCTGCACACCCGGGCGTGCCCCGAGTTCGTCCCGTTCGTCGAGGCCGGTATCACCGGCGGCGACGAGCTCCTGGCCGCCGCGCACGAATATCTGGACCCGCTGACCAGCGCCGGGGTCGACACGCTGATCCTGGGGTGCACCCACTATCCGCTCCTGACTGGTGTGATCTCTTATGTGATGGGCGACAACGTGACGCTGGTCAGTAGCGCCGAGGAGTCGGCGAAGGACGTCTACCGCGTCCTCGCCGAGCACGACCTGATGCGCGAGCGCGGCGAGCCGACCTACACGTTCCTGACCACCGGCAACCCGGCCGAGTTCAAGGCGATCGGCGCCCGGTTCCTCGGCCCGGAGCTCGCGGCCGCCCAGCAGTTCGCCGGGGGGATGGGATGACCTCCGGGATGCGGCTGACCGTCATCGGATGCTCGGGCTCCTATCCCGGGCCCGACAGCCCCGCCTCCTGCTACCTCGTCGAGGCCGACGACGAGGCCGGACGTACGTGGCGGATCGTGCTCGACATGGGCAACGGCGCGCTCGGGGTCCTGCAGCGCTACATCGACCCGCTGCTGATCGACGCGGTCCTGCTCTCGCACCTGCACGCCGACCACTGCGTCGACATGACCTCCTACTACGTGCTCCGCAAGTGGCACCCGACCGGCCCGCAGCCTCCGATCCCGGTCTACGGCCCCAAGGGCACCGGCCGGCGCCTGGCGAAGGCCTACGACCTGCCCAAGCGCCCCGGGATGCGCGAGGAGTTCGCGTTCTCGACCTACACCGGGCCGATCCACCTCGGTCCGTTTGTGATCACCCCGACTGCGGTGGAGCATCCCGTCGATGCGTACGGACTCCGGATCGAGGCGCACGGCAAGGTCATCGCCTACAGCGGCGACACCGCCGAGACCGAGGCACTGCTCGACATCGCCACCGACGCCGACCTGTTCGTCTGCGAGGCCGCCTTCCGCGACGGCGTCGACAACCCGCCCGGGGTGCACATCACCGGCGTCCACGCGGGCGAGTACGCCACCAAGGCTCATGTGAAGAAGCTGGTCGTCACCCACGTTCCGCCCTGGCACGACCCCGCCGACGCCCTCCGTGAGGCGCGCTCGGCGTACGACGGGCCGACC
This sequence comes from Nocardioides sp. NPDC023903, assembly GCF_040639295.1. Lineage (NCBI taxonomy): Bacteria > Bacillati > Actinomycetota > Actinomycetes > Propionibacteriales > Nocardioidaceae > Nocardioides > Nocardioides sp. NPDC023903. Next base: position 263,830 of record NZ_JBEZZS010000003.1, read on the forward strand.
GAGCTGGCGGCGACGGGGGCTGTGTACGAGGTTTGATGCCGGGTAGGGATACCCGGTTAACCGGGTATCCCTGCACTTCTCAGGCGTTGCAACACCAGAGAAGTGCAGGAAAACCCCGAGCGGTGTGACGCATGTGGCCAGTGAGACGAGCGCTCAGACCAGGCCGGCGTCGTGCACGGTGATCGCGATCTGGACCCGGTTGGTGGCGCCGAGCTTGTCGAAGAGGCGCGAGACGTGCGCCTTGACGGTCGGGATCGAGAGGTAGAGCTCCTTGGCGATCTCGGCGTTGCTCAGCCCGCGCCCGACGGCGAGGGCGACCTCGTGCTCGCGCTCGGTGAGCGCCTCGAGCCGGCGGCTGGCGGCAGCGGCGCGCTCGCCGGTCGGCTCGGCGCGGAGCCGGGTGATCAGGGTGCGGGTGGCCTTGGGGGAGAGGATCGGCTCACCCGAGGCGACCGCGCGGATCGCCGCGACGATCTCAGGTGGGGGCGTGTCCTTGAGCAGGAACCCGTCGGCGCCGGCGGCGAGGGCGTCGACGACGTACTCGTCGGCACCGAAGGTGGTCAGCACGATGACCCTCGGCGACCGAGACTCGGTGAGCACCCGGCGGGTCGCTTCGAGCCCGTTGATCCGGGGCATCCGGATGTCCATCAGCACGACGTCAGGGGCAGACGTACGCACCAGAGCGAGCGCCTCCTGGCCGTCGGTCGCCTCGCCGACGACCTCGATGTCGGCCTGACCGCCGAGCATCAGCCCGAGAGCCGAGCGCACGAGCGGGTCGTCGTCGACGATCCCCACCTTGATCTTGACCGGACTCTCTGAACTGGTCCCTGGGCTGCTCACTGGCCCCACGGTAGCCATGCTTCGAGAATGAAGACATCCTTTTCCGTACGGTGCGCGAGGCGTCCTCCTGCGAGGTCGACGCGCTCGGTGAGCCCGACCAGGCCCAGCCCGGCGCCGGGCGTGTTGGAGTCGAAGCCGAGCCGGTTGCGCAGCAGCACCTCGATCCCGTGCTCCTCCGAGCCCTGCAGGGACACCTTCAGGGCCGCCCCGGGCGCATGTTTGCGGGCGTTGGTGATGCCCTCCTGCACGATCCGGTAGATCGACCGTCCGACCGCCTCAGGCGGCGACCCCTCGACGTCGTCCTGGAAGGTGATGTTCATGCCGCCCGCGTGGGCTTCCTCGATGAGGCGGCCGAGGTCGGCGTACGTCGGCTGGGGCGCGGTCTCGAGATCCTCGCCGTTGCCGCGCAGCACGCCGAGGACGGTCCGGAGGTCGTCGAGCGCGCGGTGGGCACCGTCGCGGATGGTGCCGACCTCGGCCCGCACCTGTTCGGCGGAGAGGTCCTCGCGGTAGGCGAGCGCGCCGGCCTGCATGGAGATGTGGGAGATGCGGTGGGCGAGCACGTCGTGCATCTCGCGGGCGATCCGCCGGCGCTCGGTCTCGCGGGCCTGGGAGACCCGCAGCGCCTGCTCGGCCTCGGCGGTCTCGGCGCGGAGCCGGAGCGTGGCGATGAGCTCACGGCGGGAGCCGATGTACATACCCCAGGCGACCATCGCGGCGACGATCACCACGTTGACGCCGAGGTTGAAGCCCCACAACGGGATTCCTGGGATCTCCTCGGTGGTGGTGGTCTCCATCACCGCGAACCAGAACATGCCTGCGGCGCAGCTGAGCAGAGAGATCGGGATGATCTCGCGCCAGCGGCGCCTGGTCGCCAGCGAGACCAGCGCGAGGGTGGATGCCCCGGCGGAGAGGATCGAGACCGCGCCGGCGATCGTGACGAAGGTGGTGATCGCCACCGGCCAGCGGCGGCGCCAGAAGACCAGGACCAAGGAGACGACGCCGAGACTGAGATCGAGCAGAAAGCGCCACTCAGGCCATCCGTCGGTGCTGGAGATCAGGCCGATGCCGCTGATCCCGAGCGCGAGGAGATACCGCCACACGTGCCCCCACAGGCTCAGGCGTGGCTGATAGGCCTCGGGTGACGGTTGCTGCACGGCGTACACGCTAGTCAACCGGGGTCGGGGACACAGGATCCCGCGGTCGTGCCCAGCCCCATACTTTCGTCGGGTCGGGGGTCATCCGTATGTCCGATGCAGTCTGCGCCGGACGCACGGCAGGATGTACGTCATGATCAAAGTCGAAGGACTGACGAGGGTCTATGGGACCTTCACCGCGGTCGACGACGTGTCGTTCACCGCCGAGGCCGGCAAAGTCACCGGCTTCCTCGGCCCGAACGGCGCGGGCAAGTCGACCTCCATGCGCATCATGGTCGGACTGACCAACCCCACCGGGGGTCGGGCAACGATCAACGGCAGCCTCTATGCCGACCTCCCCAACCCGGGCCGCCACGTCGGCGTGCTGCTCGACGCCAGCGCCCAGCACGACGGCCGCACCGGCCGCGAGGTGCTCACGCTCGCCGCGATGACGATGGGCCTGCCCAAGTCGCGCGTCGACGAGATGCTCGAGCTGGTCTCGCTGACGCCGTCGGAGGCGAAGCGCCGGATCAAGAACTACTCGCTGGGCATGAAGCAGCGCCTCGGTATCGCGCACGCGCTGATCGGTGACCCCAAGGTGCTGATCCTGGACGAGCCGGCCAACGGCCTGGACCCGGCGGGTATCCGCTGGATGCGTGGCCTGCTGAAGGAGTACGCCGACCGCGGCGGCACCGTCCTGCTCTCCTCGCACCTGCTGCACGAGGTCGAGCAGATCGCCGACGAGTTGATCCTCATCGGCAACGGCCGGATCGTGGCCGAGGGCACCAAGGACACCATCCTCGCCGGCCAGGGCACCGCCGGCCAGGCGCTGGTCACCTCCCTGGACAACGAGGCACTCACCGTCGCGCTCAAGGCCAAGGGCTACAGCGTCGAGCCGGTTGGCACCGGCATGCGCGTCTCCGCCGCGCCGGCAGAGGTCGGCAAGGCCGCCCTGGAGGCCAACGTCGTGCTCACCGACCTGCGTGACGGCGGCGCCGGGCTCGAGGACATCTTCCTGCAGCTCACCGCCGAGACCCAGCGCGAGAGCACCACCCAGATCCACGCCGAAGGAGTCTCCGCATGAGCGCCGTATCCGTAGCGCCGTCGACCCCGTTGCCGACGGCCACCAAGGTGCCGTTCGGCCGCCTGGTGCTGGTCGAGTGGCGCAAGATGACCGACACGCGTGCCGGCCGGGTCATGCTGATGATCACCGGTGGGCTGATCGCCCTGGTGGCGGGAATCATCCTGCTCGTCACGGCACTGTCCGACATGGCAGCGCTGCCCGCATCGACCTGGATGAGCGCCCTCTCCTTCCCCGTGTCGCTCCTGGTGCCGGTGCTGGCGATCATGATCGTGACTCAGGAGTGGGGCCAGCGCACTCACATGGTCACCTTCACCCTCGAGCCCAGCCGGCTCAAGGTCGTCTTCGCCAAGCTCGTCGCGGTCTTCGTCCTCGGCATCCTGACCATGGCCATCGCGGTCGGCATCGGTGCGATCGGGACCGTGGCGGGAGCGGCGATCGCCGGTTCCGAGGCGAACTGGAACGTGAGTGGTGAGGCGCTCGCGTGGACCCTGGCGACGCAGATCCTCTACCTGCTCATGGGTTTCGGGTTCGCGATGCTGCTGCTCAACACCCCGGCCGCGCTGGTCATCTATTACGGCTACACGCTGATCCTGGAGGCGTCCGTCTTCAGCGCTCTCTACTTCATCTTCGACTGGGCCCAGAACCTCTTCCCCTGGATCTCCATGCAGGTGGCGATGATGCCTTACATCGCGGAGAACGAGATGAGGGCAGCCGGAATGGCCGTCGAGGACGGAGCGCTCGGGTTCGCCCGGCTGGCCACCTCGATCACCCTGTGGGTCGGGCTGCCGCTGGTGCTCGGCACGATGCGGGTTCTCAAGTCCGAGCTGAAGTAGTTCACCGGACTGTTCGCGACACGACACGCGGGGGTGGGTGCTTCGGCACCCGCCCCCGTCACCGTTGTCAGACGTGGGCACCTACCTGCGTTACGCGGCGCTGGGCGACAGCGCCACCGTTGGCCTCGGCGACCCTGTCCGTGAGGGTTGGCGAGGATGGGCCCGGCTTCTCGCCGAGGCTCTGGGACAGACGTACGACATCTCCTTCTGCAACACCGCGGTCATCGGCGCGACCTCGACCGTGGTGGTCGAGCAGCAGCTCGCCGATGCGGTGGCGCACCGGCCCGACGTGGCCTCGCTGATCGTCGGGGTCAACGACGTGATGCGGTCCGGCTGGGACACCGAGCGCCTCCGGAACGACCTGATGACCTGCGCCGACGCGCTCGCGGGCCAGGGCGCGCTGCTGATGACGGCGCGCTTCCACGACCACTCGGTGATGTGGCCGATGCCGGGCTGGATGAAGCGGTCGATCCAGCGGCGTACGGCCGATCTCAACGCCATCTGGGACGAGGTCCATGCCACCTACGGCGGCCTGCGGCTGGACCTGGGTGCGGTTCCCGACCTGCACGAGCGGAGGTTCTGGGCCGCCGATCGGCTGCACCCCTCCGAGCTCGGCCACCGGCGGATGGCCCGTACGTTCGGCGAGCAGCTGGTGACGTACGGCTTCACCTTCGAGCCGCCGAGCCTGGAGCCGGCCGGCGGACTGCCGACCACGTGGCGGCAGGACCTGGCCTGGATGGCCGGTGAGGGAGTGCCGTGGATGGGGCGGCGGGCGCGGGATCTGGGTCCGTGGGTCGTGCGCCGGGCGTGGGTTCGACCGGCTCGACCGGAGAAGGAGAGCGTTGCATAGGGTGGTCTCGTGACCACACGAGCTGACGGGCGCGCCGACGACGAGCTGCGCCCCATCAAGATCACCCGCAACTGGCTCGACCACGCGGCCGGGTCCGTCCTCATCGAGTTCGGCAAGACCCGCGTCCTGTGCGCCGCCTCGGCCTCCGAGGGCGTGCCGCGCTGGCGCAAGGGCTCCGGGCTGGGCTGGGTGACGGCGGAGTACGCCATGCTGCCGGCCTCGACCCACGAGCGTTCCTCGCGTGAGTCGGTGAAGGGCAAGATCGGCGGACGTACCCACGAGATCTCCCGGCTGGTCGGGCGCTCGCTACGCGCCGTCATCGACTACAAGGCGCTCGGCGAGAACACCATCAACATCGACTGCGACGTGCTGCAGGCCGACGGTGGGACGCGCACGGCCGCCATCACCGGCGCCTACGTCGCGCTCGCCGACGCGGTCGCCTCTCTGGGTGTCTCGAAGGCGCTCACCGGCTCCGTCGCGGCGATTTCGGTCGGGATCATCGACGGCGTACCGCGCCTCGACCTCCCCTACGAGGAGGACGTCCGCGCCGAGACCGACATGAACATCGTGATGACCGGCGAGGGCAAGTTCGTCGAGGTGCAGGGCACCGCCGAGGGAGTCGCCTTCGACCGCGCCGAGCTCGACGCCCTGCTGGCGCTGGGCGAGAAGGGCTGCGCCGACCTGACCAAGCTGCAGGAGGCTGCACTTGCCGGCTGAGCCCAAGATCCACGTCGCCTCACGCAACGCCAAGAAGCTGGAGGAGATGTTCCGGATCCTCGCGCCGCTGGTGCCCGGGGTCTCGGTCGTCGGCCTCGATGACGTCACCCACTACGACGAGCCGGTCGAGGACGCGCCGACGTTCGAGGGCAACGCGCTGATCAAGGCGCGGGCCGGTTACGCCGCCACCGGGCTGCCGACCGTCGCGGACGACTCGGGTCTCTGCGTCGACGCGCTCAACGGGATGCCCGGAGTGCTCTCGGCGCGCTGGGGCGGCCCGCCCAAGTCCGACGAGCGCAACAACCAGCTGCTCCTGGCTCAGCTCTCCGACGTCCCCGACGAGCGCCGCGGCGCCCACTTCGCCTGCGCGATCGCCTTCGTCTGGGACGGTGGCGAGATCGTCGTCGAGGGCCGTATGGACGGCCGGATCATCCGCGAGGTCCGCGGGGACGGCGGCTTCGGCTACGACGTCCTGTTCGTCGCGGTCGACACCGAGGACGGACGTACGTCTGCGGAGCTGTCGATCGAGGAGAAGGACGCCATCTCCCACCGTGGCCGCGCCCTGCGCGAGATCTCTCCGCAGATCGCCTCCGCTCTCGGCTAGGGCCTGGAGCCTCGGCGCGTGACCAGCTTCGACGCGCAGCACCGTCAGCACGCCTACCGGTTCCGTCTCGAGTGGGGACCGGTGGGCGCCGCGGCGATCGGACCGGCGGACATCGCCGTCGTGGTGGACGTGCTCTCGTTCACCACGACGCTGACGGTCGCCGTCGAGCGCGGGATCGAGGTGTTCCCGTTCCTGTGGCGGGACGACCGGGCGGAGGCGTATGCACGTGAGCACGACGCCGTTCTCGCGGTCCAGCGTCAGGACGCGGTGCCGGGGCGGCCCTCGCTCTCTCCCGCGTCGCTGCGTCAGGCCGAGGGTGTCCGGCGGCTCGTGCTGCCCTCGCCCAACGGTTCGACGATCAGCAGCCTGCTCACCGACGGCGGTGCCACGGTCGTCGGTGCCTCGCTCCGCAACCGCACCGCGGTCGCCGAGTGGCTCGCTCCTCGCTGCGCCGACGGCGCGAGCGTGGCCTTCATCGCGTCGGGGGAGCGGTGGCCGGACGGCACGCTCCGCCCCGCCGTCGAAGACCTCTGGGGTGCCGGGGCGGTCCTGGATGCTCTCGACCCGGACGACCTCTCGCCCGAGGCCGCGATGGCGCGCGACGCGTTTCGGGCCGCAGACCTCCCGGACGCGCTCCATGCCTGCGCCGGCGGCCGGGAACTGACCGCGAAGGGGTACGCCGCCGACGTGGCCGTGGCCTCCGAGCTGGACGACTCGTCGGTGGTGCCGCTCCTACGCGGGCGGTCGTTCTCGGCGGCCCCGGGCGCTCACTGATCAGTGCTGAGCCGGCCCTCCAGGCCGATCTGCCAGTCGAAGAGCCCCTGCTCCACGAGCAGGGTGAGCAGGGCCTTGTCCAGCCCGGTCGCGATCGCGACGCCGATGAGCACGAGGACGACGCCGAGCACCTTGTGGAAGGCGCCCTCGGAGTCGATCGCCCACCTGAGCCGGCCGATCAGAGCCCGTCCACCGACCATGACCGCGGCCAGCAGGAGCGTCAGGCCGGCGACGTAGGCGAGCAGGTAGCCGAACCCGCGCAGCGGCTCGGCCGGAAGGATGGCGGCCACGATCAAGGCGTACGTCGGGCTGCAGGCGCTGAAGACCGGCCCCATGCTCGCGCCCAGGAGAATGTCGCCGCCGACCCCGCCACGGGTGCTCGCGCGCGACAGACGCTCCTGGGCACGCGAGCCGAGCCCGAGCCGGAAGGCGACCGCGTCCCACAGCCGTGGCCAGATCATCACGACACCGAAGAGCGCCACGATCACCCCGGAGACGACGCTCCAGAACCCTGGCGGGACGTCGATCAGCAGCGTCGTCGACTTGAGCACGACGCTGAACACGATGACGGAGACGCCGAGCGCGGCCACCGCCACCCAGGGTCGGCGCTCGCCGGTCCCACGGGAGAATATGGCCGGCACGAACGCCACCACGCACGGGGCGAGCACCGAGAGCGCCCCGGCGAGGAACGACGCGAGCAGCAGGGTCACTTGGTGTTCTCGAGGATGGCGTCGACCGACTTGTCCTTGCCGTAGCCCGACCAGAGCTTGACCCGCTCGCCGGCGGGGTCGACGCGTACGAAGGTCGACTGGATCGTCACCTCGTGCTGCTTGCGCAGGTCGGTCGCGGAGTCGTAGTCGACCTTCAGGATCTGCGCCCCGTCAGGCACCTCGCCGCTCTTGATCGCCTCCTCGAACCCGCGGCACTCCGGGCACCACGGCGCGTGGAAGAAGAGGATCGTGTCGGTGTAGCACTCGTCGGCGACGGCTGCGGCGGAGTAGTCGGTGTAGCGGCCCGGTGCCTCGCAGGCGGGGTCGTCGGCGGGCGCCTCGCCCGGGGTGGGCTCGGCGGTCGGTGGCGTCGCGGAGGCGGCCGGGGTCGTCGGCTCGCCGGCCTGGTCGGCGTTGGCACCGCAGCCGGCGGAGAGGAGGAGAAGAGCGATCACAGCCACGAGGCGAGATTTCATGTGACTGGGTTCGGAGTCGATACCCACGTGGATGGGCGTTTTCGGGCGCATGATGTCAGTCAATCCGAGGGCAGCCGCTCGAACCAGGCCCAAGTGCCGTCGACCAGCTGCTTCTGGGTGATGCCGTACGACTCTTGCAGGGCCTTGCTGGTCCCGTCGTGAAAGTCGTCGGTACCGCTCGGCAGATGGAGGTAGAAGTCGTTGCAGAACCCGAGGAACTTCTCCAGCCCGCCGTTCTCGTCGATCAGCCACGAGACCGCCGCATGGGAGATGGCGTAGTCGAGCGACCCGTCCTCGCCCCACTCCTCGTCGTCCGGGATCGCTCGCTCGTGCGCGAGCAGCTTGTCGCGCTGCTCGTTCTCGCCGCAGATGTTGGACTCGCAGCCGGAGAGGTATTCGGCGAGACCTTCGTTGACCCAGGTCGGTACCAATGCCGGACCGTAGACATGGCTCAGCTCGTGGCGCAGCGTGTGAACGTTCGTGGCCAGCCGGTTGGTCGCGACCGGGTTGTCCTTGACGACGGCTCCGGCGAAGCCCGACATGAACCCGGATGCGTCGACCCAGTAGGTCACCGCGGCGGCGCCGTCGTCGCCCTCGAAGGTGTCTCCGGGCGGCTGGCCGTTGTACGTCGCGTCGATGAGCAGCGGCGGCTCGCCCTCCTCGCCGCGCCACACGGACCCGAGGGCTTCCTTGATCTCGGCGCGTGCCGTCGAGACGCGGTCCAGGAGCTCGGCGGCACCGGTGGGACCGTCGCGCTCGGTGACGACGACGACCGAACGCCCGGTCGCCACTGAGACCGGACCGCCGAACCACGGCCGGCTGTACCTGTCCTCGGGCGCGGCACGGTCCCGCCCGATCACCCAGCCGCCGTCGTGGCGCACGAAAGTCATGTCCGTCGCGTTGGAGACCGGGGCTCGGTGGGCCTCCTCGAGCTGCGCCACCTCGGCGATCTGCGGAGCGAAGAGGACACCGTCGTTGCGGACCTCGTCAGGGGCGCTGTCGAGGTTCTTCACCTCGTAGGCGAACGACTTCATCGGAAGCTGCTGGAGGTTGGTGAAGATCGTCTGCTGCTGGTCGACGAGCTTCCGGTCGCGGGGTCGACGGTGGCGAGGAAGGCCGCCTCATCGCCCTCCAGGGCCGCTTCCGCGCGTTGGGCGAGCAGGTCCTCGACCGCCTCGAAGTCGGCCGGAGTGGGGTCGTACGGAGGGTGCGAGGCTGCCGGGGAGGGTCCGGCGCCCCTGGGGAGGTCCGCGCAGCCGGCGGCAAGGAAGGCCAGGACCGCGAGCATGGCGGCGCGTGCTCGAAGGTCCACGGCGGGAGTCTAGGGAGCCCCGGCCGAACCCGCCCCCGAATTCTTTGCCGCGAGCCGCAGTGCTCGCCGGATCACTGGAGAGCGGCGGTGAGGCGCAGCACGTTGTCGACGTACGCCGCGACCTTCGGCCGCGCGAGCCACTCCTCGAGCAGCAGCTCGCGCGAGATGGCCCGGTAGCTGTCCTCGACCTTGCGCAGCTGTGCCACCGGTTCGCCGTCGAAGAGCATCAGCGAGATCTCGTAGTTGAGCGCGAAGGAGCGCATGTCCATGTTGCTCGAGCCGAGCACAGCGACCTCGTCGTCGATGCTGAAATGCTTGGAGTGCAGGACGGCGGGCTTGGGGTAGAGGTAGATGCGGACCCCGGCCTCCAGCAGCGCCTCGTAGTAGGAGCGCTGGGCGTGGTAGACCATGAACTGGTCCTTGCCCTCGCTGACGAACAGCTCCACCGCGACGCCTCGCCGGGCGGCGGTGGTGACGGCGTAGAGGAGCGACTCGTCGGGCACGAAGTAGGGGCTGGTGATCGAGATCCGCTTCTTGGCGGCGTACATGAGATGGGTGAACGCGCGCAGGTTGTTCTCGGCGTCGACACCCGGCCCGCTGGGCACGATCTGGCCGGTCACGTTGCCGGCGTGCGGCGCAGTGGCGGCGAGTTCGGACCGCAGCAGCTCCCCGGTCTCGGTGTCCCAGTCGCTGGCGAAGACGACGTTCAGCGCAGTCACCAACGGCCCCTCGATCCGGGCGTTCAGCTCGACCCACTCGCGACCGGCCCGGTGGTTCTTGGGCTTGTTGTAGCCGGGCTCGATGAGGTTCTGCGAGCCCGTGAACGCGACCCGGCCGTCGACCACCAGGAGCTTGCGGTGGTTGCGCAGGTCGGGGCGGCGGATCTGGCCGCGGAGAGGGTCGATCGGCAGCAGCGGGTGCCAGTCGATGTCGGAGGCGTCGAGCCGCTTGACGAGCTGTCGCCAGACCGGGATGCCGCGCGAGCCCAGGTGGTCGAGGAGCAGCCGGACGATCACGCCACGCGCCGCGGCCCGGTCGAGGGCGTCGAAGAACGGCTCGGTCATGTGGTCGCAGGCGGTGATGTAGAACTGCGCGTGCACGTACGTCTCTGCCTGGTCCACGGCGGCTGTCATCGCCTCGACGGAGGCCGCGTAGTCGTCGATCAGATCGATCCGGTTCCCCGGCCTGGCAGGCAGTGAACCGAGCCGTTCGTTCAGCTCGATCGTGGCCGCGTCGACCTCGGAGATCGTCTTCGGGTGCGGCGTCCTCGGTAGACCGCGTACGTAGCTCAGCACCTCCTCGTTGAGCGCCCGCTGCCGCTCGTGACGCCGCCGGTCGAGCCGCGTCTGCCCGAGCAGCAGGTAGCCGATCAGGCCAACTCCCGGGATCAGGAAGATCGCCAGCAGCCACGCCATCGCGGTGCCCGGACGCCGGTTCTTCGGCACGACTCCGAGCGCGATGACCTTGACCAGCAGGTCGATGATGTAGATCGAGGTCCCCATGACCCCCGCCACTGTCATGCGCATCAGCATGCACCACCGCCACTCGTGTGGGAATCTTCTGACATGGTTCGACTCTTCCCTGCCGCCCGCCGTGCCATCGCCGCCGAGGAGGCCTCGCCGCCGGTCTGGGAGGTCGATGTCGCTGCCCAGCGCGACCAGGCCCGCAAGATGGCCGCGGCCGAGGTGAAGGAGGAGGTCGCGGAGGTCACCGGGATCGATGCCGACGGGGTTCCGTGCCGGCTCTACACGCCCGAGGACGTACGCGAGGGGGTGATCGTCCACCTCCACGGCGGTGGCTTCGTCTTCAACGACGTCGAGGTCCACGACGCCGCGTGCCGGCGGCTGGCCAACCGGAGCGGGCTGCGGGTGCTGTCGGTCGACTACCGCAGGCCTCCCGAGCATCCCTATCCCGCGGCTCCCGACGACGCCGACACGGTCGTCAAGTGGCTGGCCAACGACCCGCTGCTGAGCACCTTGCCGGCGTACGTCCACGGCGACAGCGCCGGCGGCAACCTCGCCCTCGTGGCGGCGCTGCGCAACCCGGGCGTCTTCGGCGCGATGGTGCTCGTCTACCCGTTCCTCGACCCGTCGATGAGCACCCCGGGCTACGCGATGGAGGACGGCTGGAACGAGGAGGCGGCGTGGTACTGGAGGCAGTACGCCTCGACCGCTGCCGATCTCCGCAACCCCGACCTCGGCCCCTATCTCGCCTCTGACGAGGAGCTTCGCGGCCTGCCGCCGACGCTGATCGTCAGCGCCGAGGGCGACATCCTCACCGACGAGAACGAGGACTTCGCGCTCCGCCTGGCCGATCTCGGCGTCGAGGTGGTCGCCTTCCGCGCCGTCGGCCAGATCCACGGCTTCTGGCGCCACGGCCAGACCTTCCCTGCAGCGGACTCCGTCATGGCGATGACTGCCGGCTTCTTGAACCAGCACAGTGTACGAGGTCGTCCGTGACGGAGCCTTACGACGTCACGGAGACCCGGGCCGCCTACGACACCGTCTCCAAGGCGTACGCCGAGATCGTCGACCCGACGATCACCGAGACCTCGTTCGACGCCGGCGTCCTCGACACGTTCGTCAGCTACGTACGCAAGGACGGTGGCGGGCTCGTCGGCGACATCGGCTGCGGGCCCGGCCGGGTGACGGCCTATTTGGCCGAGCGCGGGCTCGACGTCTTCGGGGTCGACCTGTCGACCGGCATGATCGCGCAGGCCATCGAGCGGCATCCGACGCTCCGGTTCGAGGTCGGCGACATGGCCCGTCTCCCGCTCCGTGACGGTGAGCTCGCCGGGGTGCTGGCCTGGTACTCCCTCATCCACACCCCGCCCGCGCGCCGGCCCGAGGTCCTCGCCGAGCTCGCCCGGGTTACCCGTCGTGGCGGCCGGTTCGTGACCGCGTTCCAGGTCGGGGACGAGCACGTACGCCACATCGGCGCGTATGGCCACGACGTCACCTTCGACGGCTACCGGCTCCCGGTCGAGGCGACCAGCGCGCTGCTCGAGGAGGCGGGTTTCGAGGTCACCGGGACCGTGGTGCGCTCCGCCGAGGACTGGGAGCGGACACCGCAGGCGTATCTCGTCGCGCGCCGTCGCTGACGACCGATAGGTTGCGCCCATGACGCAGCAGCCGTACCACGTCCCCCGCTTCTACCTTCGCCAGAAGGTGACGCCTTTCGCCAACAAGTACGTTGCCCAGGCCGCCAACGCCGACGGCTCGGAGGGGCAGGTGCTCGCCTTCGCTCAGCAGAAGCGGCTGGCGTTCAAGGAGCAGGTGACGTTCTACGCCGACGAGTCGAAGTCGCAGGCCGTCTTCGCCTTCAAGGCGCGTGCGGTGATGGACCTCAACGCCGGCTACGACGTCACCGACCCGAGCGGGGCGGCGCTGGGTTTCTTTCGCAAGGACTTCGGCAAGAGCCTGCTGCGCTCGACCTTCCAGGTGGAGGGTCCGGGCTACTCCGGCACGGGTCAGGAGCGCAACCAGGTCATCGCCATCCTGCGCCGCTTCACCGAGCTCGACTTCCTCCCGATCCACTTCGACTACGTGTCCGCCGAGGGCCAGCCGCTGATCTCGATCGAGCGTCGCTTCGCCTTCCGCGACAAGTACACGGTCACCGTCCACGACCCGCGCGTCGACTTCCGGGTCGCCGCTGCCCTCGCCGTCGCGATGGACGCGCTGATGCAGCGCTGAGCCTCGCGGCTCAGGGGCCGTCCGCCGCCTCCAGGTGCGGGCGGACCAGGTCCAGCAGCATCTGGTGGGTGGCTGCGTCGGCCGCGGCGATCATCCCGCGGCCGGTGTGGATCGGGTCGCCGTTGAGGTCGGTGACGACGCACCCGGCGGCCTGGCACAGCGCGATGCCGGCGGTGAAGTGGACGCTTCCCTCGAGGTGGCCATCGGTGACGTACGCCGCCCGTCGGCCGGCCGCGACCCAGGCGACCGCGAGGGTGGAGGACATCACGCGCGGGCCGAAGTGGGCTCGCAGGCGCGGGTCGGCGACGAGCTGCCCGCCGACGAACGGCCGCTCGAGCGGGCCGTCGCACTGGATGTCGACGAGCCGGGTGCGTGGGCTCGGGGTGAGGACGGTGTCGCCGCCGCCCTTGCGCAGCCAGGCGGAGGTGCCGTCGGTCCAGAAGATCTCTTCGCTGATCGGATCGGCCGAAACCGCCGTCTCGACGCCCATTGGTGTCACGAGCGCGACGTTCACCGCGGCGAGCGGGGTCTGGGCGGCGTAGTTGAGGGTCCCGCAGAGCGGGTCGACCAACCATCTCCGCTCGCTGTCGCCGCTGCGGCCGGTCTCCTCACCCTCGAAGGCGTCGTCGGGCCGGTACGTCGCGATCGTCTCCCGGATCGCCTTCTCCGAGGCGATGTCCGCCTCGGTCGCGAAGTCGGTCGGGGACTTGTCGAAGTGGCTCGGGTCCGTGCCGTACATCTCCCTCACGACCGCCGCCCCTGCCGTCGCCGCCGCGATCGCGACGGCCTGGTCTGGAAACGCTGCCCGGAAGGCGTCGATCGCTGGGTCAGGGGACTCCTCCGGCTCGTCGCCGATGAACACCGCCACGACCTCGGCCTCGGGATCCTCGATCAGCGTCGGCAGAATCCTGTCACGCCAGCTCCGTACGTTGGGGTGGTCATAGTCGACGTACGCCTCCGCGGGCGAGATCAGCTCGATCGCTCGCTCGAGCTCCTGTCGGGTCAGTCTGTACGCCGCCGTCCCGCGCTTGTGTCCGACGACTGTTGCGATGACCACCGCTGGGAGGCGGTGGCCGTAGGCGTTGACCAGGGGGAAATGTTCTGGCTCGTGGTTGGCTGCTGTGGATGGGCGGAGGCCTACGCCGTGGGCGTTCGGCGGCGTCCAGCCGTCTATCGCTGACTCGAACCTTGATCTTGCCGCGAGGATCTCGTCCATCGTCGTCCAGTGCTCCACGCTGGGGAAATCTATCGGTGCGTTTGTCGTTTGCGGACCGCTTTTCGGGGTTGGGGTGGGCCGCCGACCCTTTCTTTGAGGGTCTTCTCGACGATCCCCGGAGTAAAGGACGGCCTTCGGCCGCCGGCTTCGCCGGCCGCTTCGCGGTCCTTGACACCGGGGCCCGTCGAGAAAAGATTTGGCTGGCTATCGGGGCGGCGGCCCGGGTGTGGCGCAGCGGATTCTTGTTTGGGACGGGTGGTGTTGATGGGGGCGGAGGGTGGCCCTTCGGGCCACTTACCATCCACAGAGGCGAGATCGTTCGCTCACCGCTAAAACTGTATTTGACCTGGGAAAATAGATGGCCGGATGGTGGCGGGAGGCGTAGAATCAGACCCATCACGACACACCTCTGAGGGGAGGGACGGCGATGAGTCTCGGCCGCGACATCGACCACTGGGGCACCAACCCCGGTGACGCGATCGACGCTGCCTTGAAGGCCATCGAGTCCGCCCTTCAAGAGCTCCTCGCGACCGACCCTGCCTATTGGCGCACGGGACAGAAGAAGGATCTGCTGGAGCGGTTGGAGAAGCTCCAGGCGCAGCAAGCGGCATTGAAACTTCGAGTGCTCGCCACGGCTGGTGATCTCGCCGAAGAGACCGGCGCCAAAGACGCCTCCGGGTGGATGCGGACCGAACTGCTCGTCGACAAGGCCGTGGCCCGTTCCCAGATCAAGCTTGCCGCGGGGGTAGCGAAGTATGACCTCGTGGCGGCTGGTCTGGCTGAGGGTGTGGTGTCGCAGGACAAGGCACGGGTGATCACCCAAGCCCTCGACCAGGTCGAGGCCGACCCGGCACCGCAGCCCTCGGCTTCGATGGCGAGCAGATCACCGCCGCCGAAGCCCGCCGGATGGCCTGCAACGCCGACCTCGTCCCCGTCGTCCTCGGCACCGACTCCGAGATCCTCAACTTCGGCCGCACCGCCCGATTGGCGTATCCGGTCCAACACCGCGCCCTGCGGCTACGAGACAAGTGCTGCCAAGCCGAAGACTGTGACGCCCCAGCAGCCTGGACCGAGGCCCATCACCTCAAACCCTGGTCCGAAGGCGGCCTCACCAACCTCGCGAACATGGTTTTGTTGTGTCCGAGTGACCATCGTCGAATCCACGATCCGAACTACGGGTATGAGCGGCTCCCGAGTGGGCGGATCCGGTTCACCCGGCGTACCTGAGCGAGCTGCTCTGGTGCGACCGCTCGCCCGTGACACCTTGTGAAGCATTCACAAGGTGTCATCGTCTTGTGAAAGCACGAGGATGCCGTCTGTCTCCAAGAGCCGCCGGCCTCGGATCCCCAAGCCCGTGCCCAACTGAATCCGCTGCGCCAAACCCCGCCGCCGACCCGATAGCGAGCCAAAATTCTCGGCGGGTCCCGGTGTCAAGGATCGCCGAAGGCGACCGGCGAAGCCGGCGGCCGAAGGCCGTCCTTGACTCCGGGACCCGGCGAGAACACCATCCGTAACGGGTCGGCGGCCCAGGCCCAAGAAGAAACACCAACCACCAAATCCGAAGATCCAGCAGCGGTAAGAGAGGATGGGAGGCATGCGCGTCCACATCGGCTGTGACCATGCCGGTCTCGAACTGAAGTCCCACCTGATCAACCGTCTGACGGAGCTCGGCTACGAGCCTGTCGACCATGGCCCGTTCGTCTATGACGCACTCGACGACTACCCGGTCTTCTGCATCCGGGCGGCCGAGGGAGTGGTCCGGGACCGGGAGCAGGGGCTGGACAGCCTCGGGGTCGTGATCGGCGGGTCGGGCAACGGTGAGCAGATGGCGGCCAACAAGGTGACCGGCATCCGCTGCGCGCTCGCGTGGAGCGAGGAGACCGCCAAGCTCGCCCGTGACCACAACAATGCCCAGGTGGTCGCGGTGGGTGGCCGGATGCACAGCCTCGAGGACATGACGAAGTTCGTCGAGATCTTCCTGGCCGAGCCGTTCAGCGAGGACGAGCGGCACGTACGCCGCATCGACCAGCTCCACGCCTACGACGCCGACGGCGTACGGCCGCCGCTTCCCGACTCGGCCAAGGGCCTCGGGCCCGCCGAGGACCAGGACTGATCCGGGGATGCCCGAGGGGCACACCCTCCACCGCCTCGCGCTCGATCTGAGCGACGCCTTCGCCGGTCAGCAGGTCCGGGTCAGCAGCCCGCAGGGCCGGTTCGCCGACTCCGCCGCGCTCCTCGACGGCCAGGTCGTCGCCGGCGCCGAGGCGTGGGGCAAGCAGCTGTTCGTGGAGTTCCCGGGGGAGCAGTACGTCCACATCCACCTCGGCCTCTACGGCAAGCTCGACCTGAAGCCGCACGCAGGCGAGCCGCCGCTCCCGATCGGCCAGGTCCGACTGCGCCTGACCGGCAGCGAGACGTACGCAGACCTGCGCGGTGCCACCACATGCAATCTGGTCACCGCGGCCCAGCGTGACGCGGTGGTTGCGAAGCTCGGCCCGGACCCGCTGCGCGACGACGCCGACCCAGACCGGGGGTGGCTGCGGATCAGCCGGAGCCGTACGACCATCGGCGCGCTGCTGATGGACCAGTCCGTCCTGGCCGGGGTGGGCAACGTCTACCGGGCCGAGGTGCTCTTCCGGCACCGGATCGACCCGATGCGGCCCGGCAACACCCTGCGCAGGCAGCAGTGGGACGCCATCTGGGACGACCTGGTCGAGCTGATGAAGCTCGGCGTCCAGAGGAACCGCATCGACACCGTCCGCGACGAGCACACGCCCGAGGCGATGGGCCGTCCGCCGCGCAAGGACGACCACGGCGGCGAGGTCTACGTCTACCGCCGCCACGGCCAGCCGTGCCTGGTGTGCGGCACGAAGGTACGCACCACCGAGCTGCAGCAGCGCAACCTGTTCTGGTGCCCGAAGTGCCAGCGCACGTACCGGCCCCGGACGAGCGTAAAGAAGTAGCCCGCACTACTCTCCGGCCTGCGAGAACGACCACGCAGCCCCCACCACGAGACCTAGAGTGAGGCCATGTCGAGCCATGCCTTCGCAGACCGCCTGCGGAGCAACGCGATCCGCCGCAGGTTCCGTGACCCGGAGCTGCGAGCGGTGCTGTGGCTCGGGCTGCTCACCATCGTCCTGACGGTCCTCGCCGCGGCTCAGACCGGCTGGCTGCAGGTGGTCCCGGTGGCGGTCCTCACCGTGCCGTTGCTGCTTGGAGCGGTGCTGCTCGGGCCGCGTACGCTCAGCTGGTTCGTCGTCTTCGTGATGGTGATGATCGTGCTCGCCGCCAGCCAGGTGACGCTCTCCGACCGGGACGCCGCCGCCATCGGTGTGCACTTCCTGCTCGGCGCGATCGTGTTGTTCGTCGCGATGCGCCGCACCTACCTCGGGGTGGGCGGATTGAACGACGAGCTGATGCTGCTCGACCTGACCCACAAGCTCGACCAGGGTGCGATCCCCCCGATGCCTCCGGGATGGCTCGCGGACTCGGCCGTCCTACCGGCGGGCGGCACCCGGTTCGCCGGTGACTTCGTGGTGGCCGCGCGGGAGGCCGACCGGCTGGAGATCGTGGTCGTCGACGTCTCCGGTAAGGGGGAGCGTGCGGGCACCAGAGCACTTCAGCTGTCCGGTGCGTTCGGTGGCCTCCTCGGCGCGGTACCGCCAGGCGAGTTCCTGCCGGCCGCCAACCGCTACCTGCTGCGCCAGGACTGGCAGGAGGGCTTCGCGACCGCGGTCTACCTCTCGATCGACCTCGGCAACGGTGCGTACGAGATCCGTACGGCCGGCCACCCGCCCGCGCTCCTACGCCGTGCCGCCACCGGCCGCTGGGAGGAGGCCGAGAGCAACGGCCCCGTGTTGGGGCTCATCGACGACGTCGAGTTCGACGCCTGCGAGGGAGTGCTCGGGGTGGGCGACATGGTGATGCTCTACACCGACGGCGTCGTGGAGGCGCGAGGCGTCGATCTCGAGCGCGGCATCAGCAACCTGGTCGCCACGGCAGACCATCTCGCGGTCACCGGCCGAGGCGGGGGAGCGCGCCGTCTGCTCGAGGGACTGAGCGCCAGCTCCGACGATCGCGCGCTCGTCGCGGTCGGGCGCAGGTGACCGAACCGAGCGTGCGAACCGGCCGGTAGGGGAGCCGGTTACAGGTGTGAGCCAGATCTATGGCAGGATTTCGCAGGTCGCACGAGGGCGCTGGCTCTCGCGTGCGCGGATGTAGCTCAATGGTAGAGCCTCAGTCTTCCAAACTGATTACGCGGGTTCGATTCCCGTCATCCGCTCCAAGTGCCATTCCCGCTGATTGGGGAGGGGCCCTTGACGGGGCGTAGCGTAGTGGCTAGCGCGCCTGCTTTGGGAGCAGGAGACCGCAGGTTCGAGTCCTGTCGCCCCGACATTTCATCCCCCTGCACGCGACATCATTCTCAGAAACAAACGACAGGAGACACCCTGTGAAGAGCGCCGTCGAGACGTTGAGCCCGACCCGGGCCAAGCTGACCGTCGAGGTGCCCTTCGAGGAGCTCAAGCCGAGCCTCGACGCGGCGTACAAGCAGATCGCCAAGCAGATCAACGTCCCCGGCTTCCGCCGGGGCAAGGTCCCGCCCCAGGTGATCGACAAGCAGGTCGGCCGCGGTGCGGTGCTCTCCGAGGCGGTCAACAACGTCCTCCCGCAGATGTACTTCGACGCCCTCCAGGAGAACTCGCTCGAGCCGCTCGCGCAGCCCGAGATCGAGGTCACCAAGCTCGAGGACAACGAGACGCTGGAGTTCACCGCCGAGGTCGACGTCAAGCCCGAGATCACGCTGCCCGACTACGAGGGCATCGAGGCCAAGGTCGAGGACATCGAGCTCACCGACGCTGACGTCGAGGAGCAGATCCAGGCGATGCGCGAGCGCTTCGGCACCCTCAAGGACGTCGAGCGCGCCGCCGCTGACGGCGACTTCGTGGTCATCGACCTGAAGGCGACCAAGGACGGCGAGGACGTCGAGGGCGCCGAGGCCGTCGGGATGAGCTACCAGGTCGGCAAGGGCGGCATGCTCGACGGCCTGGACGAGGCCATCGTCGGTCTCTCCGCCGGCGAGTCCAAGGACTTCAAGAGCACCCTCGTGGGCGGTGAGCTGATCGGCCAGGAGGTCGACGTCAACGTCACCGTCAACCAGGTGCAGGAGCAGGAGCTCCCGGCGTACGACGACGACTTCGCCCAGCTCGCCAGCGAGTTCGACACCGTCAAGGAGCTCGAGGAGGACGTCCGCGGCCGCCTCGGCAACGGCAAGCGCCTCGAGCAGGCCGCCGCCGCCCGTGACGCCGTCCTCGAGGCGCTCCTGGAGCAGCTCGAGATCCCGCTGCCGGAGAGCATCGTCACCGACGAGCTCAACGCGCGCCGCGAGGGCATCGAGCAGCAGCTCGGCTTCGCCGGCCTCACCTTCGAGAAGTACCTCGAGGACGAGGAGCAGACGATCGAGGAGTTCGAGGCTGACCTCGAGCGCCGCGTTCGTGACGCTGTCGCCGCCCAGCTGATCCTCGACCAGATCGCCAAGGAGAAGGAGATCGGGGTCGAGCAGCAGGAGCTGACCGAGCACATGATGCGCCGTGCGCAGCAGTCCGGCCAGGACCCGCAGGAGTTCGTCAACCACATGCTCGAGCACAACCACGTGCCCGAGCTGGTCCAGGAGATCCTGCGCGGCAAGGCGCTCGCCCAGCTCGTCGAGGCCGCCAAGGTCACCGACGAGTCCGGCAACCACGTCGAGCTGAAGAACCTCCGCCCCGATGGCACCATCGGTGAGGACGAGCCCGAGGCTGAGGCCGAGGCTCCCGAGGAGACCGAGAAGGCCGACGCCTGATCACCCTCAGACGTACGTCACAGCGCCCCTGCCTCGCGGCGGGGGCGCTGTCGTTTTCGTGCGAGTCGGGGCTATTGGGCGTCGAAGTTGTCCGTCGGGTCGCCCGAGACCTCCAGGTGCTTGGCCGCACAGTCGGTCTTCGACAGGCCCTGCTCGACACACCACTCCAGCGCGGGCGTGGAGGTGTCGCTGGGACGGGGGACCACGACGGCGTACATCCCCGATTTCACGTACGAGCTCGGCCACTCGCCGGTGTCGAGGAGCAGCGCGTCGGGGTGGTGGGTCTTGATCTTCTGGTAGCGGCTCAGCGCCTGGTGCCAGTCGGCGTCGCCGCCGTCGCCGGCACCGACCGCCGCGAGCTGCGGGTTCCAGGTGCCGATGAGCTTGGTGGCCGCCTCGGTGTCGAGGCGGGAGATGCGGAGCAGCTGGTCCTCCGGCGGGGCGTTCGGGTCCACGGAGGGCACGCTCGACGGCTCGCTCGTGGTGGGGCTGGTCGAAGGCTCCGGCTCCGCCTCGGACTGCACGGGTCCGTTCCCGTCCTTGCCGAAGATGAACCCGAGCACGCCGGCGACGAGCACCAGCACCACGATCATCACCAGGATCGGGGCGGTGCGGCCCTTCCGTCGCTCCGGGGGCGGAGGAGCGTCGTCGAAGAAGTATCCCCGCGTGCTGCGACCTGCCGTCTCGTCGCCGAGCTCGTCCACGAAGAGCGGACGGTGCTGCTCCGGGGGAGCCAGGAGCGGGGTGCCGCAGCCGATGCAGTAGATGGCCCCGGGCAGCAGGGCATCGCCGCACGACTGGCAGTGTGATTCCTTCTCGTCGCTCACGCCCGGACACCCCCTTCCCTATCCGACGGTAACCCGGGAAGACCGCCATCGTCACGCAACACCAGTAACAACAGCATCACAGACATCAGACGCGCGAGTGAACGCAAACGTACTGAATGCGGTCCCGGCCGTGTGATCTGAGACACAGACATGCCAGCCAGTGGGCACAGGTGATCCTGTCGGCGCAGCGTAGGCCCTACGCTGCCAGCGTGACCTCCAGCCCTGAGACCGTCCGCGCCGTTGTCCTCAACGTCGAGGACGCCCCGGTGGACCCCGACACCGAGGAGCAGCTCGACCGCGGTCAGGGCAAGGTGGCCGGCCTCGTCGGTCTGGCGAAGCTGGCCTGGCGCATCACGGCCTTCGCGCGCCGCCCGTTCGCGGCCCCCTTCGCGCTCGCGACGCCGATCATCCGCGGTGTCGTCAACGCCGACTCCGGGCCCGCCGTCGCGATCCGGCACCAGGGCCGCATGGTCAGCCCGAAGGAATGGGCCGCCGCCCAGCAGCAGGTCGGGACGAGCCCTCGGATCCTGGTCCTGATCCCACCGGTGGGCAAGGACGAGACCGTCTGGGACGAGGGCTCCCAGGCGACCGGCGCGACGTACGCAGACCGGCTCGCCGAGCTGCTCGGCTGGATGCCGCTGCACGTGCACGTGTCCGCCGGCAGCAAGTCGGTGCCCGCCGCAGTGGCGCTCAGCAGCCGGATCCAGGAGTGCGTCGACGCCCTTCCCGGCTCGCCGCGCATCGTCCTGGTCGGCTACGCCGGTGGTGGTCTGATCGCCCGCAACGCGCTCGGGGTGGCCACTGCCGGGGCGCGGCCGTGGACGACGTACGTCTCCGAGCTGATCGCCCTCGGCACGACTCCCTATGCAGTCACCTCCGCCCCGATCTCGGGTGGGGTCGGCAAGCAGCTCGACGAGCACCTCGCCGGGATCGCGGTCGTCGGGGCCGACGAGGCGATGCTCCCGCCGCGCCCGGACGTGGACTATCTCCTGGTCACGGACAAGGCGACCTCGCGCCCCAACCGGGTCGGACGACTCTTCGGGGAGATGCTGTGGTGGCGCCACAAGACGCCGCTGCGGTCGCGCCGGGTGCGCGACCTGTTCCCGACGGCGGAGCGCTTCACGCTCTCGACCGCCGAGACGCCGTTGTCGAACCATCCGGCGGTTCACGACGCCCTGCTGCGCTGGCTGGCGTAGCCGTGGGAATCGCGGCGCCGCTCGGATTGCGACGCGATCGCCAATAGTTCTGCCGTCGGCGAACAATGGCACACCAGCCGTGGAACAACTGGATGTGGCGGCTAGTGTCGATCCTGTGAACATCGACTCCAGCGCGGCTGACGCTCATGCCGGTGCCCCAGGGCTCTCCCCGAGCCTAGGCGGCAACGGCGGCGGTCTGAGCCTTCTCGACGACAACATCTACAACCGACTGCTGCGGGAGCGCATCGTCTTCCTCGGCTCCGAGGTCCGCGACCAGAACGCCAACGCGATCTGCGCGCAGCTCCTGCTGCTCTCCGCGGAGGACCCCGAGGCCGACATCTTCCTTCACATCAACTCGCCCGGTGGTTCGGTGGATGCCGGTATGGCCATCTACGACACGATGCACTACATCCCCAACGACGTCGCCACCGTCGGCATGGGTCTGGCCGCCTCGATGGGCCAGTTCCTGCTGTGCGCCGGCGCGAAGGGCAAGCGCTACGCGCTGCCGCACGCGCGGATCATGATGCACCAGCCCTCCTCGGGCATGGGTGGCTCGGCCTCCGACATCAAGATCCAGGCCCAGCAGTCGCTGCACATCAAGAAGGTGCTGCTCGAGCTGATCAGCGAGCACACCGGCCAGAGCGTCGAGCAGGTCACCACGGACGCTGACCGCGACCGCTGGTTCACCGCCGCCGAAGCTCTCGACTACGGCCTGGTCGACCAGGTCATCCGGAGCGCCAAGGAAGCCTCCGACGAGGGCCGACCCGCTCACAAGAAGGACTGAGGACATGAACTACTACATCCCGCAGTGGGAGGAGCGTACGTCGTACGGCGTCCGCCGGATCGACCCCTACGCCAAGCTCTTCGAGGACCGGATCATCTACCTGGGCACCCCGATCAGCGACGATGTCGCCAACGCGGTCATCGCCCAGCTGCTCTGCCTGCAGTCGATGAACCCGGACCAGGACATCTCGATCTACATCAACAGCCCCGGTGGCTCGTTCACGGCCTGCACCGCGATCTACGACACGATGCAGTTCATCAAGCCGGACGTGCAGACCGTCTGCATCGGCCAGGCCGCCTCGGCCGCCGCGATCCTGCTCGGCGCTGGTGCGCACGGCAAGCGGATGGCGCTGCCCAACAGCCGCATCCTGATCCACCAGCCCTACACCGAGGGCACCTTCGGCCAGACCTCGGACATCGAGATCCAGGCCAACGAGATCCTGCGGATGCGTGAGCTGCTCGAGAAGATGATCGCCGACCACAGCGGCAAGTCGATGGACGAGGTCAGCCACGACATCGAGCGAGACAAGATCCTCACCGCCGCTCAGGCGGTCGAGTACGGCCTGATCGACTCGGTGCTCGAGTCGCTCAAGACGCCCGCTCTCGTTTGACCATCGGGCCCCGCGCCGCTCCCACACTGAAGGCGCGGCGCGGGGTACCGTCAGTAACTATTCGGACCTAGCAGCACAAGTCGGGGAAGGAAGGCCACTCGTGGCACGCATCGGCGACGGAGGTGACCTGCTGAAGTGCTCCTTCTGCGGGAAGAGCCAGAAGCAGGTCAAGAAGCTCATCGCGGGTCCGGGCGTCTACATCTGCGACGAGTGCATCGACCTCTGCAACGAGATCATCGAGGAGGAGCTCAACGAGGGCTCCGAGGTGGAGATCGCCGACCTCCCCAAGCCGAAGGAGATCTTCGACTTCCTCAACTCCTACGTCATCGGCCAGGAGCAGGCGAAGAAGTCGCTCGCGGTGGCGGTCTACAACCACTACAAGCGCGTCCAGGCCGGCCTGCAGCCCGGCGGCCCGCAGGGCCCCGGCAAGCACGCCAAGGAGGAGCAGGTCGAGGTCGCCAAGTCCAACATCTTGGTGATCGGTCCGACCGGCTGCGGCAAGACCTACCTGGCGCAGACGCTGGCCCGGATGCTCAACGTGCCGTTCGCGATCGCGGACGCCACCGCGCTGACCGAGGCGGGCTACGTCGGTGAGGACGTCGAGAACATCCTCCTCAAGCTGATCCAGGCCGCCGACTACGACGTCAAGAAGGCCGAGACGGGCATCATCTACATCGACGAGATCGACAAGGTGGCCCGCAAGGCGGAGAACCCCTCGATCACGCGCGACGTCTCCGGTGAGGGCGTGCAGCAGGCGCTGCTGAAGATCATCGAGGGCACCACCGCCTCGGTGCCGCCGCAGGGCGGCCGCAAGCACCCGCACCAGGAGTTCATCCAGATCGACACCACCAACATCCTCTTCGTGGTGGGTGGCGCGTTCGCCGGTCTGGAGCACATCATCGAGCAGCGGGTCGGCAAGAAGACCCTCGGCTTCACCGCCGAGGTGCGTGGCAAGGCCGAGAAGGAGTCCGAGGACCTGCTGAAGCTGGTGCGTCCCGAGGACCTCACCAAGTTCGGGCTGATCCCGGAGTTCATCGGCCGGCTGCCGCTGATCGCGAGCGTCGAGAAGCTCGACCAGGCCGCGCTGGTCCAGATCCTCACCGAGCCGCGCAACGCGCTGGTGAAGCAGTACCAGAAGCTCTTCGACCTCGACGGTGTCGACCTCGAGTTCACCGAGGATGCCATCACCGCCATCGCCGACAAGGCCCTCGAGCGTGGCACCGGTGCCCGTGGCCTGCGGGCGATCATCGAAGAAGTCCTCCTCTACGTGATGTACGACGTGCCCTCCCGCGGCGACGTCGGCAAGGTCATCGTCACCCGCGAGGTGGTCGACGACGGCGAGATGCCGACCCTGGTTCCTCGCGAGAAGGAAACCAAGAAGAAGTCCGCGTAGCCCGTTTGGGTCATTTTCGCCGCCCGGGTCTGTATTGGCCCGGGCGGTCGGACACAATACGCACTGATGATCATCTGTACCTTTCCAGCTCCGTCACTCGGTAGGGAAGTGGGCACGTGAGGTTCCAGAGGGGCCCGGTTATGGCCTACGCCGCCGTAGTGCTCATCGGCCTGCTCGTGGTCATCCAGACCCTCAGCCCGGACGTCTCCGCATTGCACCGGGTGCCGCGTACGCTCTCGGGCCAGGCCGACTTCACCGTGATCCCGCCGGCGCCGTCTCCCGGCGTCTCCGGGGTATCGACGATCCCCAGCACCACGCCCGATGCGGACCGGGAGAACGACCGGGAGGACTCCGCCCAGCCGGAGCGCCGGGACGACGAGAAGCCCGACAGGGCGCCGTCCGCGCCCGCCGAGCAGCCTGACGCATCGCCCTCCGAGGAGCCGACGACGCCCGCCGACCCCGGTGAGGACGAGGGCAATGGCAAGCCCCCCAAGCTGGTCCCGTCCGTGGGACCGATCCCGGGGATCATGGCGCCGCTGCTGTGGCCGTTCGTGGCCGAGGAGGACGCCCGCCCCGTCGACGAGGCGGTGCCGATGTTCCTGCGGCAGCTGATCGCTGCCGACGCCGGCGTCCCGGTCGAGGATCTTCCGCTGGAAGAGCCCAAGGAAGACCGGGAGACCGATGAGGAGACGGCGGAGTCGAAGGAGCCCGACGCGGAGTCGACCAAGCAGGAGTCCGAGGCCGAACGGGTCATCGAGGACGCCTGCGAGCTCACCGCCGCGATCACCGAGGACGTGAAGACGTTGCCGGGAGCGAACGACGCTTCCGAACCGGGGGCCACGCCGGAGTGCGATGAGGCGTGCGCTGAGCCGAAGACACCGGTAGGGTCGTCGCCCGCAGCCGATCCCGAGGCCGCCACCGAATCCGCTGAGCCGTCCGACACTGAGCAGTCCGATGTTGAGACGACGGATGCACCGGAGCCGGAGCAGGAGCCGAAGGAAGGCAGCAAGGACGACCAGACTTGTGCCGAGAAGTCGGTGCAGTAGGGATCACTCCGATGGCGACTGCACCACGCCAGAGTGACCGGCCGAGCGAGTCCCCCCGGGCGCTTGGCTGGAGTGAGGGACGAAGCAGGCCCCGGACCGCGATGCGGTCCGGCCGTTGCGCTCCAGGACGGGGAAGAAGATGACGGCCTTGCCGATGTCGATCGCCGTGGTCGCGATCATCAGGAACGCGCCG